>JAEEMK010000089.1 GCA_016283175.1 Bacteroidales bacterium | reverse complement strand
TAGGCCTCGCCGTCGAGCATCGCACCGTAGGTGGCATATCCCTCTTGCGCTGCCTTGCCGAGCCACGCGCCAAGGTCGCAGTATTCAACGCTTGTCCGGAAAACAGCCCCCATCGAAGCCTGTACAACCTTTGGATTGTAGCAGCTCACAGTGTTGCGGCTGCAAACAATGCGACGTATCCCGTACCAGTCGGCAGTGCGCAAAATAGTGCCCATATTGCCGGGATCCTGCAGCCCGTCCAGCGCCAACACCAGCCCCCCCAGTTCTCCGTTCTCCGTTCCCGTTGTTCTCCTGCTCGCGTGGCGAGCGAAATCTTGTAAATCTTGTAAATCCGTTCCGACTTCGTCGGAATTGGCTACCGCGTCAGCCGCTTTCCGCTTTCCGCTTTCCGCTTTCCGCTCCACCAGCATCCACACTTTGTTAGGGGTGCGCAGGCTGCTGAGGCGTTCCAGTTGCTCGGACGACACTTCGTACACGTCGTCAGCAACGGTGGCGTTGGGCATCGTGGCCAGATAGTCGGCTGTTGCACATATGACTAAAATATTATGTTCCGATGCCAATGCCTCGTGGCACATCTTTTCGCCTTCGACGACAAAGACGCCCTCTTCGTCGCATCGTTTTTGCATACGGTAGGCCGCAAGGGCTTTGAGTTGGTTTTTCGACAGACTGCTCATATCAGCACAACGCCCAAAGCAGAAAAAAATTGTGCAGTCCTGCAACATTGTCATTTTTTCAGCCTCAACCCCTTGCTGCTGCCTCCCATTGCCCCCGTTTCGCCAGCCACCCGCTCCGCCATTTCCTATATATATCCTATATATATCTTATATCAAAATATAAGAACGATATAAGATATATATAGGAACGATATAGGAACGGCCCTGCCAGGTGCCCCCCAGGTGTACCGGTATAATAGCGGAAAACGGAAAGCTGGCTACCACGGCAGCCGTTTTTCCGCTTTCCGTCGTAATGGAGATGGTCATTTCTTCGCAAATCGGCCGATATGCGACTTGCCGTCTTTGGTCTGTACACGCAGGATGTAGTTGCCAGTGGGGATGTCGGCGATATTCAGAGTCGTTGAACTATCGGTTCGGGATTCTATATACCAGCGGTAGACTCTGTGTCCGGCGATGTCGAAGACCTGAATGTCTTCGGTGGGGTTTGGTGCCTGCACAGTCAGCGTGTTGGACGTCGGGTTGGGGAACAGAGTCAGCACTGACGGCTGAAAGAGGATTGCCGTGTCGCCCTTCTTGTACATACGCATTTCCATTTGCGTTGTGTCGATTCCCTGCCAGTCGTCGTCGCCAGTAAGCATATCGACCTGCACCATTCTTTCTTCGCAGGCCTCGCAGGGTTCTATCCTGGCAGTGAAATTGCTGCCGTATTCGGCGGTGAAGCCTGGCTGTAGTATCACTTCCTTGTGCGCAACGTATTCGGCTGTGGCACCTGTGGGGATGGTACGCCAAGAAGATGGATAAATACTGGTGTCTCTTACACTTTTAAGTGTTGTCATAGTTTTTGGTGTAATGATATATGGCATTTGAGTATTTCCTGGATAAGAATAGTAAGCATAATAAAATACCCCCAAAGGAATTGTGAAATCACAAATATATTGTTCATCAGATGGCTTAATATTGAAAATTGCCTTTTGTTCAGAAGAGTAATTTAAATTGGGACTCAAGTTATTTAAAGTCAGCCATAAATTATTACCAACTCCTATCCATCCCCAATTAAAATGAAACATATCGTTATTGTCATAACCATCACAAACAAAAGCGTGGCCACCGTGATTACTCTTACCTCTATAATGTATTGGCATACCATTATTTAAATTGTTTTTTATCAATTCTATCCAATCAGAATCCCTGTAATCCTCTCTATTTTTTACATCTGAGCAAAAATATCCATATCTCAAGAATACGTTACGGTCGTCATCCAAGGTTGTTGTTGTTTCACAATCATTACTGCAATATGTGGCATTGCTATATATTCCACATTTTTTAATAAGTTTTGCAACTGCATTTCTTTTTGTTTCGTAATTGGAATAATTTGTATCTAATACATTTGGCATATTACACCAATCAAATTGTTCGGATGATATATAATCTATAACTGGATACTTCCAAAAATACATTATTTGTGCTACTGACACTGGTCCGCAACCAGCATAGCATTTAAATATACTGCTGCAAATATTTTCAACATAATAATTATACGCATTGTAATCAAGTCCATCATTTGACTTTCCCTGTCCCCATTTGGATAACGTCAAAGGACCAACCTGTATTAATCTATTTTGAAAAGAAATAGAATCCTGATCAACATTATACCATTCGGAGTGAGGTGGAAAATAAGTTTTTAAAGAATAGCAAGCATTTATTTGTTCAACATATTCCAATATTAAATCCTTTAATCCCATAGGAATATTTGTGATATTGTTTAATATTGGATAATGGATTGAATCAGTATTGTGTATAGAATAACCAATGATTGGTTTACACATCTTGTGACCAGAAACTAATACGTATTCCCCTGTTCTATAAACCACTTCGAATAATAGAATATTGTCATTTTTTTTTAAAGTGTAAATAGTATCAATGTTTTTTGTAGACACATTTATTCCTAAATTCACAAGTTTTTTTGTGGCTGCGTTTTTTGCCTCAAAAGAAGAAACGACTTGTCCTATTACATTATATATATGAAACAAGATGAGGATTAAAAATAATATTGTTTTTTTCATAACTAAATTTGTTTTACATAATAAGATAAAGGATAAAGACTAATCAACACACAGGAGTCTGTATTTCCATACTTATTAATCCTGGTTTTAAAGTTATCATAAGTGCTAAAGCATTTCAAATGAAGAATTCCCGTAACGTAATATATCTGACTATCTAATTGTAATGAGTCCATCATATTTCCTGAGATATGCACAGAACCGTCTTCGCCTGGATTGTATAATCTCACGCCGCCGGGGTAATCCTCTGTAAGCATTCCAAACACCTTCAAGGTATCTCCGTCCATATCAAGTAATTCTATTAGCTTTGAATCGTCACAGGCGTTAGAGGAGTAATCAACCGCAAATTTTTTACCAACATCTGAAGCTTTGTTGTAGTCTGTTTTGCTAATTGTTATTCCTTCGCTTTCGGGATACAGCCAAAATATACAATCTTTTTTCTTGCAGCACGTAAGCAAGAATAATGCTGAAATCATTAATATCGCTTTTGTTTTCATAGTTTTTTTGCTATTTAATTTAAAATCATTGTTTTTTTTTGTTTTTTTTGAAGATTTGCAGCAACAGAATTCAGCATTCCTCAATATATATAAATGCATATTTTTTTGCCGATTTGTGACATTGTTGAAAAATTTTTTTTGATATTTTCTTTTAGTTGACTATAAATAAGTATTTTGTGTTTTATTTTTTTGCGGACTGCAAATCCTTATATTAATTTGCGTCGGAGCGCAGATCCGCCGCAACGGGTGACTTGCTGAGCCAATGACCAATTAAAGCACAATAGGAACAAAATTGCTATTGCTAATCTAATTCTCATAATTCAATGTTTTGAAAATGTGGCTTGTTAATAAATAAAACGCTCCTGGCTCAGGGTCGTATTGAATAGTACCTGTAACATATACAATAGAGTCGTATGGAGCATCAGGCATAATTAAATCAAAGCAACTATTCAAGAATAAAGTCACGAAT
The DNA here is from genome assembly GCA_016283175.1 of Bacteroidales bacterium. Taxonomy (GTDB): domain Bacteria; phylum Bacteroidota; class Bacteroidia; order Bacteroidales; family P3; genus Colimorpha. The sequence continues at coordinate 12,326 of JAEEMK010000089.1, read as the reverse complement.
GGATTGGTAAGCAACCGTGACATATTGTTTGTAAACTGCAATTCCTTTTTACTTGTCAAATATTGCCATTGCTTGTAATTCTCTTCGCTTTTGAAAAGCGAGCCATAAGCTTTTAAAGTATCGCCAATATATTGTTTGAATTCATCTGCATTGTACGTGAAATTACAATGCACATCTTCGACAGAATTGTAGTCTGTCCACGAGAGCGCGTTGCATTCGTGCTTCTTGCAGCTGACGCACAACAATATTGACAGCACGGTCAATAAGTAAAAACCTGGCTTCATATTTGTTTATTTTTGTTGGTTTTTAAGTTCGTCGATTTGTTTCTGCAGGTCGATGACGTAGAGTGTCAGTTCCTCGACTTTCTGCAGCAGCTTGGCGTTCATCTCACCGAGGTCTACGCCGTTGTTCTCAACCTCCTTGGCCGATGGTATGCCGGGCAAGTGGCGGTGGCGGGTTATGTAGCTCTCGACTTCCGACAGGCTCGGCAGGGCCTTGAGTCCGTTTTTCGACAAAGTATTCATACCTTCACAACGCCAAAAAACCGCTTTTGTTGTGTCGTCTGGCGCACCGTTTACCGCAAAGTTGCACCTGCTGTCGTAAAAATCTGACAACAAAGCTATTGTAACGATTCTTGTTTCGTATTGATTCACAAATTTTATTAAGGTACAAAAACGTTGTTTCCAGTATACATTCCCTGGCATATGTACAGTATATGTACAGTACTTGTACAGTATATGTACGCTTCTAAAGCGTACATATACTGTACATATACTGTACAAGTACTGTACATATGCCCTTGCTGGTATATGCTATGCACCCTTTTTGCACCCTAAAATACACCGTGAAACACCAACCGCCACAACTTGCTGGTTTATAACAAAAAATCCTAAAAGCTGCCTTGCCAGTATGATTGGTTGTTTTGATTATGATAAGATGGAGCGACACAACCTGACAAAAAACCTTGCCAGTGCGACAAATTAATATGATAGTTGACAAGTTGCTATTATGGTGCGACACACCCCGGCCTACGGCCACCCCTCTCCGAGAGGGGATGGGCTGCCGCATCACCTTGACAATCAATATCGCATTGGCAAATCAGAATTACGTTGACATTCAATAGTGGATAAAGTGTATCGCACCGCGCCATCCCCTCTTGGAGAGGGGTACGCGAAGCGGGGGGTGTGTCGCACTGCGCAGCCCAAATGTAGTCACCCGTCGCACTGCGTAGCCAAAAATGGTTACCCGTCGCCCTGCGTAGCCAAAAATAATCACCCGTCGCACTGCGTAGCCCTACCGTAGTTATTTAATCGTCATCAAAAACAACGGGAACCCCACGAAATACCCCTATTTTTTTATGAAAAATTCCTGGGTAATTCGTGGCAATTCCTGTCCACAGAGATCTGCAGGCGCTTCGCCTGCAAAAAAAGTCTATTATTCGTTTATTAACCTTCTGTTTTGTATCACTTCACCACCAGTTTCTTGTATGCCGTGCCGTTGTTGGTCGAGACTCGGACGATGTAGGTGCCGGTAGGCAGCGAGGAGATGTCGAGGGTGGTGCTGATGCCGTCGACGCGGCTGGCGAGTATGCGGCGTCCGTCGAGCGTGTAGACCTCCACATCGCCGATGCGGAACGAGGAGGCTACGGTCACCGTCTCGCTGGCCGGGTTGGGCATCAGGTAGGTGTAGCGGTCGGCAGTGGTCTCGATGCGATTGGGGTTGTCGCCGCCACCGTTGCCGGTTGTGTCACCTGGCACATAGAACATTACGCTGTCGCTCCAGTCGCTGTAGTAGCTGCTGTCGCCAAAGTTGCACACCGAGCGCACACGGGCGGCATACCACTGCGCAGTGTCGAGGCCGCCAACGGTGGCAAGTTCGTTGTTGCAAGTTGTGACAGTGCCGGTCTCGGGAGTGCTGCCGACAGTGCCTATTGAGAGTTCCCAAAGGTCTGCACCGCCACCCTGCCACGACAGTATTACACTGCCGCTGTCGATGTCGACAAGCGTCAAGCCTTCCGGTGCGCTGCATTCATTCTGCGCCAAGCCGCCATTGCTGGATGTGTCGACGATGGGGAAGATATACATAAAGTAGGGCCATCTGTAGACAGTGTCGAGTTGCGGCCACGTCAGATGCCTCACCTGTATGTCATAGGTATGCCAGGCAGTGTCCGTTGCATAGAACAGTGGGTCACCTCCTGCCGGTGGCATCGTGTGCAGCTTGCGTCTGAAGTGGTTGGGCTTCGGGAAAAACTCGGGATGGAAAGCTACGTTTGCACCAGTTACAGGGTCTGGCTTAACGAACGACTGTGCGTGTATTCCGACCAAGCCAGCCATAACACGTGCATTGTTATGGCAATTGAATTCCGTTGCCGATACATAGAATGAGTCGTGGACAGTGATTGCCGAGTCAAAATAAGCCTCGTATACCGAGCAGTATTCCGGCGGTACGGGAACTGAACCACCAGCCCCGATTATTACCTGGTTGGTCATTTCGCTTACCATTTTGTACCGTGGCTGGAATCCGAACCACGACGCACTTGCAAGCTGCTTCATATTTCCCGTGCCGGCGTCAACCTCATACAGCCTGAAATACTCAGGTTGCATATATTTGTATATTTGAACTGTGTCGATGCTTGCATTGCCGAAGGTTGCCCATTGATCCCACACCGAGTCGATGACAGAACCGCCCAGACTCAATCCGGCTGCAATTCCTATGATGCGGAGTGACGTGTCGGTGTAGCAGTAGCGGGCATATTCGCTTCCGAGGTTCATTGTTGTCAACGATGACTGATACCAAAAAACATTTGACGACTGTGCCTCGGGATAGTTGAGATAGTAATGATCCCACCAGTTTGTGTCCCAGTAATAGAATGTCGGCTCGCGGTCGCCGATGCTGAGTGTGTCAAATTGTACTTGTGCATTCGCACTGATGCCTGTCGCCATAAGGGCGAGAATAATGATGAACTTTTTCATTGTTTTTGTTTTTTATTGAATTATTACTATTTCGATTCGGGAAGGCAGATGTCCCCATTAAATTTCACTATATATAATACTCAACTTTTGACTAAAACGTGACATCTGTAGAAAACTTTTTTTATTTTTCGACGATGTTTTCTTTTTGACAGCCGGTGGCTACGATGCTGAGCACTGCAAGGAGTGCAACGTGTTTGTAAAAGATTTTCATTTTAATTGTTTTTGTTTTTTATGTACTATTTCCATTCTTTTTGAGTTTGCTATTTTGCAAGCCTGTGCCTCTGATGTAATGTCAAAAATATAGAATTCGCAGTCAACTGGTGAGATGATTACCAAGTCGTAATTGGGTATATCTGGCCCGCATACTGTTTCGGGGTGTCCTTTCTCGCAATAGTGGCTTATTACAAAGCCTTGTCCTTTTGAAAGTGCTTTCCTCATTGTTTCTTTCTGCACATCGTCAATTTTCATCTCTATCATCAGTGCTTCCCAGCTGGCGGAGTCTTTGGCGGTAATGGTGGTGACATCGACGGTGATGCTGTCGCCGATGCGGTAGTCCTTGACGAAGGCCACATTGAGGTCGGAGCGGTTGCGGTAGCGCCGGTAGACCTCGCTGACGCTGTTGTGGCGGTGGACGACGACACCGACGGTGACAGCAAGGGAGGCTAGTGCCGCTATGGCAAGGATTATGGTGATTGTCTTTCTCATTATGCAAAGAGGGTGTTGATGTTGTTGACGATTTCGGTGTGGCCTGTGAGCTGTCCTATGACGACGTAGTTGCAGCGGTCGTAGCTGTAGGTGTTGAAGAGGATGCAGGAGGTGATGACGACTATGGAGGTTATGCTCAACACGGTCTGCAGAATTGCTGTTTGGCGGCTGTGGCGTTGCTGCGCGGCAACGCACAGGGGCTTGATGTCGCTTGTGATGGTGTCGAGCAGTTGCCGCTGTGATGGTTGACTGTTCCCCGACATCTGGGCGTGCAGGCAGAGGGTGTCAACGGTATGTGTGATGTTTTTGTTTGTAAGAGGTCTTTTCATATTCAGTCTGTTTTGATGTTGTGGTATTTTCTTATTTTGTCGATGATGCGTTCCATTTGTTTGCGCATTGTTGCGCCTGAGACTCCTTTTGCGGCTCCTATTTCGTCGTAGGTGTAGCCTTCGATGCGTAGCTGCAGCACTCTGATTTCGCTGTCGTCGAGGGCTTCGCGCGCCAAATCCATCAGGTCGCTGGCGGCTTGCTCGTCGCTGGTGTCGTCGACAGGGTCGTCGCGCAGCTTTATGAGTGATGGCCGTCGTAGCTTGCGCTGCCTGTGGCGAAACATTACGGAGCGTGCCACGGAGAAGAGCCATCGCTCGCGCCGGCTTTCTCCGTCGGGCAGCTCGTCGCGGCGTTGGCAGGCGTGGAGCATTATGTCCTGGACGAGGTCGCGCACTTCGTCTATGTCGCCGTGCGTTTTTTTGATGCACAGCGACACCAGTCGCTCACGATGCTTGAGCAGCAGGGTGTCTATTTGGTCTATCTTCTCTCGTCTGGTTTTTTGCATAATTACCCTTTCACTCTATATAATGCATATTTTTTTGCCGTTTTGTGACATAGGTGAAAAAAAAATTTTCAACGTTTGTGGGTATTGTACTGATAACAAGCGAGAAAAGTTTTTTGGCGGATTGAGTATTTAACATTTTTTATGAAATGAGTATTGGATAAAGGCGGTGTCGGTGGGCACCTATCAGAACGACAATGGACGGTATCTGCTTTGGTGTCGCCCTCGGAGATTTGTCAACACAGAATCGGTTCTGTCTATTCGCCGCGGGCGTCGTCGAGGGCTGCCTGCATAGCGCGTATCTCGTCGCGATAGCGTGCGGCGGCGAGGAAGTCCATCTCTTTGGCGGCGAGCTGCATCTTGCGCTGGGCCTCGCGGATGTCCTTACGCAACTGTGCCTTGCTGCGGGAGTCGATATGTTTTGTCGCTGGGGCTTTCTCGCTCTCTGCTTCAAGGTTTTCGCTGGCAGTGGGCATTGGTGCGCTGTCGGCGGCGTAGGGCTTGGGCTTGTGTGACGCAGGCGTGTTCATCGCATAGGGGCTTGCCGCAAGCATCGCTCCGCCCCCGTTCTCCGTTCTCCGCTCTCCGTTCTCCGTTTTCCGTTCTCCGTTCTCCGTTTTCCGTTCTCCGTTCTCCACGCGGTGTTCTCCGCTCTCTTCGGCAGCGAGTTCGATTACGGAGGTCTGGCCTATGATGGCTTCGGTGCTTTTCACTATCTGGCGCGGCACGATGCCGTGTTCCATATTATACCGTATCTGCTTCTCGCGGTGGCGGTTGGTCTCGTCGATGGCGCGCTGCATAGAGCCTGTTATCTTGTCGGCATAGAGTATGGCGCGGCTGTGGACGTTGCGGGCGGCGCGGCCGATGGTCTGTATGAGGGCGCGGTCGCTGCGCAGGAAGCCTTCTTTGTCGGCATCGAGTATGGCAACGAGGCTCACTTCAGGCAGATCGAGACCTTCGCGCAGCAGGTTGACGCCGACGAGAACGTCGTAGACGCCCATTCGCAGATCGCGCATTATCTCAACGCGTTCGAGGGTGTCGACATCGCTGTGGATGTAGGCTGTCTTGATGCCGAGGTTGATGAGGTAGCTGCTCAGCTCTTCGGCCATACGCTTGGTGAGGGTGGTGACGAGCACACGCTCGCCTTTGTCGACGGTGTCTTCTATCTGCTCGAGGAGGTCGTCGACCTGTGTCACCGCGGGTCGCACTTCGACGACGGGGTCGAGGAGTCCCGTGGGACGTATGACCTGCTCGACGACGACGCCTTCGGCCTCGGCCAGCTCGTAGTCGGCAGGTGTGGCGCTGATATATATTGTCTGGCCGGTGAGAGCGTAGAACTCTTCGTAGCGCAGGGGACGGTTGTCGAGCGCCGAGGGCAGCCGGAAACCGTATTCGACAAGGGCTGTCTTGCGGCTGCGGTCGCCGCCGTACATAGCTCCTATCTGGGGTATGGTGACGTGGCTCTCGTCGACGACAAGCAGGAAGTCGTCGGGGAAATAGTCGAGCAGGCAGAAGGGACGGCTGCCAGGCTGACGGCCGTCGAAATAGCGGCTGTAGTTCTCGATGCCGCTGCAGTAGCCGAGCTCCTGTATCATCTCGATGTCGTAGTTGACACGTTCTTCAAGGCGTTTCGCTTCGAGGTGCTTGCCTATCTCGTTCAGATAGTCGCGCCGCTCGAACATATCGTGTTGTATGTTGAGCAGGGCGGAAGCCATATTCTCTTTGTTGGTGAGGAAGTTGCTGGCTGGATAGATGGTCACTTCGTCGCATACTTCGAGACGCTGTCCACTGATGGGATCGAAGGTCTCGAGGGTCTCTATTTCGTCGTCCCAGAAGCCTATGCGATAGCAGAAGTCGGCGAAGGAGGGATATACGTCGACGGTGTCGCCCTTGACGCGGAAGCGGCCGTTGATGAACTCTATCTCGTTGCGCGTGTACTGTCCATCGAGGAGGCGCATCAGCAGAGTGTCGCGAGTCAGGCGGTCGCCTTTGTGAATGTGTATGGTGCCTTTCTCGAACTCGGCAGGGTTGCCGATGCCATAGATGCAGCTGACCGAGCAGACAACGATGACGTCGCGGCGGCCGCTGAGCAGGGCAGAAGAGGCCCGCAGGCGCAGTTTGTCGAGCTCGTCGTTGATCTGCAGGTCTTTCTCAATGTAGGTGTTTGTGGATGGTATGTATGCTTCGGGCTGGTAGTAGTCGTAGTAGCTGACAAAGTATTCAACGGCGTTGTTGGGGAAGAACTGCTTGAATTCGCCATATAACTGTGCCGCCAGGGTCTTGTTGTGGCTCATCACAAGCGTAGGGCGGTTGAGCTGGGCAATGACGTTGGCAACGGTGAATGTCTTGCCGCTGCCCGTGACGCCTAGCAGCACCTGGGCGCGCTGTCCGCGCTTGATGCCGTCCACCAGTTCTTTGATGGCTTCTATCTGGTCGCCCATTGGCGCAAAATCGGATTCAAGCTTGAAGTTCATTGTATGGAGGGTTGAAGGTTTTTAGGGGTTATTGTATTCTACTTTTCTTTTATTGGTCACCTATTATTTCTTTTATTTTTTCCATCATCTTCATTCCGTCCATTGCCGACGACACGATGCCACCGGCGTAACCGGCGCCTTCGCCACAGGGGAAGAGCCCTCGCAACTGCGGATGCTGTCCGTCGTCGCCACGCGGTATGCGGACTGGCGACGAGGTGCGGCTTTCGACAGCCAGAAGGCTTGCGTTGGAAGTATAGAATCCGTGCATCTTGCGGCCAAAGTCACGGAACCCCTGTCGCAGGCAACGACTTACGAACGCAGGCAGTACTTTCTGCAGCTCCACGCCTGTGCATTGTCCCATATAGTTGGTGCGGTTCAGGTGCCCTGCACCTTTGCCTTCGCAGAAGTCGGTGAGTCGTTGGCAGGGAGCTTTGAGGCCACCGCCTGCGGCGGCGGCCGTGCGGCGCTCCACGTCCTGCTGGAAGCGCAGCAATGCCAGCTCGCCATCGCGAGCGTAGTCTGGAACATCGTCGGGTGTCACCGTGACGGCGATGCCGCTGTTGGCATAGGCCGAACTGCGGCTGGCGTTGCTCATACCGTTGACCACCTGTTCGCCGTTGGCGGTGGCGGCAGGTACAATGATGCCGCCGGGACACATACAGAATGAAAAGACCCCGTGGCCGTCGACTTGCGTCGTCAGGCTGTAGGCTGCAGGAGGCAGCAAGGGTGAATGGTTTGAACCGTGATATTGTATGTCGTCGATAAGCCGTTGCGGATGCTCTACGCGAACACCGATGGCAAAGGGTTTTGCCTCGAGTTTCCATCCGTTGCGGTGGAACAACTCATAGATATCTCGTGCCGAATGGCCAGTGGCAAGCAACACGGCGTTACCTTCAAATGTGGTGCCGTCGGTGCAATGTACGCCTGACACGCGGTGGGTGAGCGTGTCGAAGACAAGGTTGTCGACACGTTGGTTGAAATGTATTTCGCCGCCGTGTCCGACGATAGTGGCTCGCATTTGCGATATGATTCCGCTAAGTCGGTCGGTGCCGATATGAGCGTGGGCGTCAATCATTATTTTTGGGTCGGCACCGTGTTCGACGAATTTGCGCATCACGTCGCCAACGTCGCCGCGCTTGGTGGAACGTGTGTAGAGCTTGCCGTCGCTGTAGGTGCCTGCTCCGCCCTCGCCGAAGCACCAGTTGCTGTCGTTGTTGACGCTGCCGTTGCGCACCATCAGGGTGATGTCCTTGCGTCGTTCGTCGACAGCCTTGCCTCGCTCTACTATAATCGGCTTTAGCCCCAGTTCTATGGCGTGCAGCGCTGCAAAGAGTCCGGCAGGTCCGGCACCAACAATGACCACACGGTGACTGGTGTGGCAGTTGCGGTAGTTGGAACGGAAATCGGGAGGCGTGAAAGTCTCGCCGGCAAGGTATATCTCGGCCTGGCAGCGGTAGCGTACACCACGCCGCGAATCAAGGCTGCGCCGCACTATCTCTACGTGGCTGATGTCGGCGACAGATGTGCCGGTGCTTCGTGCCACCGCCGCTTTCAGCAGTTCGGGGGTGAAATATTCTTCGGGGGTTAATGTAAGGTCGAGGGTGCGCATAGCAGTTAACGTTAAAGACAAGGTTGACGTTGAGTATCATCCTTCAAACGTGAACCCCAGCATAAAGGTGCGTGTGTTGATGAAGTCCACCGATCGGGTGTAGAGGTCGTCGTCATCGATTTTGAGGTCGGTGAATCCGAAGCCCATTTTCAGTTCTATGGCAAACTTGACATAACGCATATAGAAGTCGAAGCCGAGACCAACGGTGTAGCGCAGGTCGCTGGTGTTGAGTCGCACAATCGACTGGTCGGTGTTGTTCTTGTTGTTGCGCATTGAGGCGAAGTCGAAACCATAGCTGCCGCCCGATGTAAGGTAAGGACGGAAGTTGCGGTAGCGGAAGGCGCGGAACTTGAAGTCGAAAGCCAATTCGCCATAGACCGATTCGACACTGCGCTTGGCGTCGGCGCCGTGATGCTGGTTGATGTAGTCTTCTGTCCAACTGTAGTTGAGCGTGCGGTTGATGAGCGTAATGCCGGGAATAAGGCGGAAGTTGAAAAAGTTGCCCAATCGCAGGTCGGGGGCTATAATGGCCAGATGGAAACCTGGAGTGTAGTACGACGTAGTGCCCTGCAGCGACTCGCGCACCTCGTCGTCCTGAGTGTATGCGTCCTCGAATTTTGACAGCGTGTAGCCAAGCTGTATGCCGAAGTGTATCTTCTTTTTGTCGAGACCTGCCAGATAGATGACTTGGGCGTGCAGCGTGGCCGACACTGCCAGCATCGCCAGCAGCATCAACAATTTGCGACTATGTTTGTTTGAATGGACTTTCATACTCAACATACAATAACGCCAACGATGGGAATAAATTGCACCGTGCGGCAATATTGTCGACTCAAAGGCCTAAATCTTTCTTTAGGCGTTCAACGTCGATGGGCACCACGCCCACCTGTTCGCACACTATGCCGCCGGCGGCGTTGGCACAGCGGACGGCTTCTTCAAGTCCCATACCCGACGCCAAGGCCAGAGTTATGACGCTGATGACGGTGTCGCCGGCTCCCGACACGTCGGAAACAGAATGGGCACAGGCTGGGATAAGCATCGAATGCGGCTCGGTACCGCGGAAATCGCAAGCAAACATACCTTTGCTGGACAGCGTGATAAGCACAATGTCAATGTTCTGGCGTTCGCTGAGCTGTCGCGAAGCTTCCTGCAGCCCTGCAACAAGGAGCGTGTCGTCGCTGTCGTCAATCTCAATGTTCAGGCCTTCGCGCAACTCTTTCAGGTTGGGTTTGAAAAGACCTACATTCTTGAACGACGCAAAGTTGCGGTGTTTGGGGTCGACAGTGGTGAGTATCTTCTTGCGTTGGGCCATCGATGTCACTTCTTCGATGATGCGAGGCGTGATATTGCCCTTGTCGTAGTCCTGGAAGATGATGGCATCGATGGGCATTGCCTTGACAATGCGGCTTATGCGGTCTAGCAGCAGGTCTTCCTCCATCGTCGACAATGGATGTGTGCTCTCCTCGTCGACACGCACGATGTGCATATTGTTGCCTATGACGCGCGACTTCATCGTCGTCATTCGGTTGTCGGATGTCACTATGCCGCGGCGATCCATATTGTTTTGATACATAATCTGCTGGAAGTCCTTGCTGCTGTCGTCGTTGCCCAGCACGGAGCAGATTATAGGCATTGCTCCCATAGCCTCGATGTTCAGTGCCACGTTGGCGGCACCGCCAAGGCGCTTCTCGCGTTTCGTTACCGACACCACCGGCACCGGAGCTTCGGGTGATATGCGTGTCACATTGCCCCACATATACGAGTCGATCATCACATCGCCGACTATCATTACGCGTTCGCGCGCTATCTTGTCAAAATATTCGGTTGTCATTTCTAAAAATCGCTATTCAAAAACCACAATTAAAAGTCTTCTCCGTCGACCTCGGTCTCCATCGATATTTCACCGCGAAGATTTTTCCAAAGTCTGTCGCGCACCTTGTCGCGCTGGCCCGGGAAACTGCCAAGCAGGTACATCATCTTTGTCACTGCCGCCTCGATGGTGATGTCGTGTCCGCCAATGACGCCGATGCGGTCCATATCGCAGCTGGCCTGGTACTGGCACATCTGGACAGCGCCAGCCTTGCATTGCGTGACGTTGAACACGATGACGCCATTGTCGAGTGCCTCCTGCAGCGCATCGATGAACCAATGTTCGGTAGGTGCATTGCCCGAACCGAAAGTCTCAATAACAAGTCCCTGCAAATCTGGTGTGCGCACCACCGACTGCACCGTTGCCGGTGTTATGCCCGGGAACAGTTTCAACACCGCTATGCGACGGTCGAAACACTTGCGGACTTTCAGCGCCCCGGCAGGCATAGGCATAAAAAGATGCTTCTTGTAGCTGATGTTGATGCCTGCTGTGGCCAGCGACGGATAGTTGAACGATGAGAAAGCATCGAAATTCTCGGCACTGACTTTCGTGCTGCGGTTGCCGCGATACAGATGGCTCTCGAAGAATATCGTCACCTCGGGGATGACCACCTGCTGGCACGACGCTATCTCGAGGGCGCAAATGATGTTCTCGCGACCGTCGCTGCGCAGCATTCCCAACGGCAGTTGGCTGCCGGTCAGCACGATTGGCTTCGACAGATTCTTGAACATAAAGCTCAGCGCCGAGGCAGTGTAGGCCATCGTGTCGGTACCGTGCAGCACCACAAAGCCGTCATAGTCGTCGTAGTTTTGCTCTATTATTGTGGCAATGTCCACCCAGAACTCGGGCGTCATATTCGACGAGTCGATGATGCGGTCCAGCTGGCGCGAATCTATGAGGTAGTTAGTGCGGTGCAGCAACGGCAACGCGTCGTAGATGCGCTCCATCGCAAAAGGCTGCAGCGCACCGCTCTCATCCTGCACCATTCCTATTGTGCCGCCGGTATATATCAGCAAGACTTTGTTCTTCCGGTTGTTCATATTTGTTTATTCTATATTATTATCAATACAAACTCTGTCTCGATTCGGGCTGTAAATCAAGACAATATACATATATTGCACACTGAATTGTTGCAATATTCCGAATGCAAATTTACGAAAAAACTTTTTATAATCCGAAAAAACAATTTTTCTCTCTGCCGGCATAGGCATATGACACAAGCTCCGGTGGACCGCGTGGAGGGGCCTTGTGCGTGGCCGCCCGGTTCACCCTTCGTTTTTCCCCCCTACCAGCATAGGCATATGTACAGTATTTGTACAGTATATGTACAGTATATGTACGCTTTTGAAGCGTACATATACTGTACATATACTGTACAAATACTGTACATATGCCTTGGAAGTCCTGGCCCACAGTCAGTTGCAGAGGCTGTTTTTGCCGTTTCCCGTTTCCTGTGGCTTTTCCTCGCCGTTCCGTCAGTCCGTTTCCGCGGCTTCCCGCCCCGTTGCGCTGAGGCTGTTGAAAATGGTGCCGTTTTCGGGGTCTGAAATGCATTTAACCTGCTGTGGTTCAGTTTATAATTCGTGTTTTATGCATTTTTGTGCATTTTTGTCCTGTTTTTTCGTTTTTCGCCGTTTCCCCGCGCCGTTCTGCAGGCTGTAATTGCCCTGCCGAGCTGCCTTTCTGAAAAATTTTTTCTGTCGCAAACGTCTGTAAATCAGCCTTGGCGGAAAAAACGTCCGAAAAAAGTGAAAAAAAATTTTGGCAGAATGGAAAACGGTTGTATCTTTGCACTCGCTTTCGCCCTCGGAAGGGGGATGTTGAAAAAGGAAGCGCAAGGACATTGAAAAGGATGAAACAAGAG
>JAEEMK010000013.1 GCA_016283175.1 Bacteroidales bacterium | reverse complement strand
GACAGCACCGACATTGGCGCAAGCCGTTGACGACAGCGACAGCATAAGCCAATATACTAGTTGGAGTATTGTGAGCGGTCCCAATGTCACCGGCTATCGAATCTATTTAGAGAATACCGACAACGCTCCAGACCGCATTTTACCTTTATTTGGAGCTGAAGTCGGTTCCGCCATCAGCTACCACATTTCAAAGGCTTGGCAGCTGCAACTGACCGCTCTTGCCTGTTATGAACGTGTAAACCTTGTTAACGGCAGCAAAACCACGCAACTCGCCTCTGCAGGCGGCGATCTGTCGTTGCAAGCAGGCTACGAGTTATGGATTAAAAACACTCCATTCCAAATACTTGCAGGCCCCTATACCCACTTCATCATAAAAAGTAAAAGCAGCGACCACACTATTTCAAATCCCTTCAGTCGCACCATTGCCAACAACCCTCGCACCGACAACCCACTATTTGCTATGGGAAACCTCAATGCGGGCATAGTTCTGACTCTTGCTTATAAGCTAACACAAAACCTGCAATTATCAATTGACCTGAAATGGGGTATAACGGATCTCCTCAATGCCGACTCACACCAACTTTATGTCAAGCCATACAAAATAGCCAGCCATATAGCATACACATTTTAAACAGTTTAAATGGTTCCCAAAAACTTCACTCATACTAATGTCTGGTGGATTTTTGTTAATTTTTGCTAATTATCAAAAAAATATGTTATTTTTGCATTCAGAAAACAAAGTTGTTTTCAGCAAACAAATCTATAGTAACCATTAATAATCAACATTATGAAAAAAAAGTTATTGGTAGCAGCAATGCTTATGGCATCACTTGGTTTGAAGGCTCAAACCAACATCCAAGAGATGTACGACTTTAACCGTGGCCACTTCACGACAACCCTTGAGATGTTCAAGGCCGACAAATGGGGAAGCACGTTCTTCTTCAACGACATCTACCATCCCAACGATTTCACCTTTCCCACCGACTACTACACCGAGATCGCGCGAGCATTCAACTTCTGGCAGGACAGCAAACTTGGTGCTCTCAGTCTGCATCTTGAATGGAACGGCGGCGTAGGCTTAGGCTATGGGGTCAGCAATGCCTGGCTGGTTGGTTGCGAGTATTTCCTGCACAACAGCGACTTCACCAACACCTTCACCTTTGAACTAATGTACAAGAACATACGTACTTTGGCAAGTAACGACATAAGTTATATTCCCATCCAGTTCACCTTTGTGTGGGGTATGCAAAACCTGTTTGGCGTGAAAGGTCTAACCTTCAGTGGCTTCCTCGACATATGGGGCGAAAAGCAGCAATGGCAGGAAACCCTTCTCTCAAGCGTTGAAGAGACCGACTGGGTGATTCTTTCCGAACCGCAAATATGGTACAACGTCGGACAGCACTTTGGATGCGAAAACCTCAACATAGGAGGCGAAGTGGAATTTGCTTACAACTTTTCGGGTGCCTATCCCACGACCTACTACAACCGCAAAGGTTTCACCATCGCACCCTGCCTCGGCATCAAATGGAATTTCTAATAAATTTAACAGCCTTAAATAAATAGATATGTTCAAGAAATGGCTCGGGTTCGACCCCGAAAAACATAATGTCAGGACCGAAATCATAGCAGGTCTCACCACATTCCTGACAATGGCCTACATTCTGGCCGTCAATCCCAACATCTTCGACGCCCTTGGCGGCGAAATGTCGAAATCCAATGGTGCTGTCTTCACGGCAACGGCCATTGCTGCCGTCATAGGCACCCTGGCAATGGCCTTCATCGCAAAGAAACCGTTTGCTCTGGCTCCCGGTATGGGTCTCAACGCCTTCTTTGTCTACACCGTATGCCTCGTTATGGGACACTCGTGGCAGTTTGCACTGACAGCAGTATTCATCGAAGGTATCATTTTCATCATCCTGACGATAACAAATGTACGTAAATGGATTGTCGATGCCATACCGATTTCAATCAAGCACGCCATCGGCGCCGGCATAGGCCTATTCATCGCCTTTATCGGTTTCCAGAACGCAGGCATTGTGGTCAACAGCGATGCCACGCTGGTAACACTCGGTCTCAAACTTCACGACGCCAGCGGTGCAGCCTTCATCAATGGCACCGCACTACTCGGAATCATAGGCTTAGTGGTTTCCTGCACACTTGTGATGCTGCACATCCGCGGCGGTATTCTCTGGGGCATTCTTGCCACAACGTTCCTCGGTTTGCTGCCCATCTACAATGTTTTGGATGCCGATGGCGAGGTCATCAGAGCATCTCTTACCACCTTTGGCGGCGTTGTTTCCGCACCTCCAAGCATCAGTGGTATTGCTTTCCAATTCACTTGGAGCGAGTTAGCCACCAGCAAGGGTATTGTAGATATGATTGTCGTGGTCTTCACGTTTCTCTTCATTGATATGTTCGACACGATGGGCACCCTTATCGGAGTCAGCGAGAAAGCCGGCTTTGTGGATGAAGAAGGCAACGTCGACGGCATCAACCAGTGCTTCCTTGCCGACAGCATCGGAACCATATGCGGCGCCGCCCTCGGCACCAGCACCACAACCACCTATGTTGAAAGTGCAGCCGGTGTCGGTGCCGGTGGACGCACAGGTCTCACAGCATTCTCGGCAGCCTGCTGTTTCGCCTTGGCACTCTTCCTCGCACCACTTTTCCTGGCCATACCTCCGGCAGCAACGGCACCGTCGCTCGTCATTGTCGGTATGATGATGATGCAGCCTGTCACCAAAATCAACTGGCTTGACTATCGCGACAGCATCCCCGCTTTCATCACACTTGTCGTTATGCCCTTCGCCTACAGCATCAGCGACGGCATCCTGATCGGTATGATCAGCTACGTTGTCCTCAACGCCTGCTGCGGACGCTTCAGCAAGATCACTCCGACAATGTGGGTGCTGGCCATACTCTTCATATTGAGATACATCTTCATTTAAAGATAGAGAGAACAACAATCAGCCCATAGGGTGTCCCGTCAGGACACCCTATGTTTTTTTGATGTCACTACATAAATGACAAACAGCGTGATATCAGAAATATTATGTATATTTGCATTATGAAAAAGACACTCCTCGCAACATTGTTTGCAGCACTATATAGCCTGTCGTTCAGCCAGATAGTTATCGACACAAACTATAGCGTCGACGTAAAAACAGTTGTTCTGGCTCCATTGGAAGTACGCATTGGCGACACCTATGCCGACAACGGAGAAGCCATTACTGTTTCCTTCGACATTCTCGGTCCACAGCCTGCACATCTGCGCTACCGGTTGCGCCACTGCAATGCCGACTGGCAGCCCGACGAACTCGAAGCAGGCGAATTTCTCAGCGGTCCGGCCGAAAACAGCATAGACAACTACCAATCATCGTTCACAACACTGACCGACTACATCCACTATGAACAAAGTTTTCCCGATCGATACAGCTATTTCACAGCCTCGGGCAACTACATAGTCGAAGTTTTTCCACAGGGAGATCCTGACAGCATTCTTTTTGTACGCCGCTTCCGCGTGTATGAGGACCTTGTGGACATTGCCGTCGGAATAGGCAAACCCTCTGGAGCCAACGGCAACATCTACCGCGACCAAGAAGTGAACGTCGGCATAACACCACGCACAGGGAGCTACCTGCCGACACAAGAAAACTACTACATTGTGGAAGTGCAGCAGAACCGTCGTGACGACAATCGCCGTCGACTTGATTTCAGCGGTTACAGCGGAGCGACTTTGCGATACGACTGGAGTGTCAAAAACGTATTTGCCGGAGGCAACAATTTCCGCTACTTCGACCTCAGCAACCTCAGAGCGGCAATGTACCACGTGCAGCGCATTGAACAATGGGGCGGCGAGACATTCGCCTTTTTGCAACCCGACGAAGACCGCTCGCGAAAGGCCTATTCGCAATACAACAGCCTTAACGGCGGTATGAAAGTCAACATACGCGATCGCCAAAATCCGGACATCGAAGCAGACTATGTGTGGGTTAATTTCAGTCTGCCGATGGAGCGGCCGTTCCTCGACGGCAGCGTACACATCGTTGGCGAACTGACTCAATGGAACCTCGGCGACGACAGCCGTATGGAATGGAACAGCAAATACAAAGCCTACACCAAGCGAATGCAGTTGAAGCAAGGCTACTATTCCTACCAGCTGCTGTTCCTGCCCTACAGCGAGCAGGAGGCACTGACGGCGACGCTTGAAGGTGATCACTTCGCGATGCCCAATAGCTACACAGTCTTTGTCTACTATCGTTCACCTGGTGCCCGCTACGACCGCCTTGTAGGCTTGCTCCGCACAACAAGCATACATTAGTTTTCCATACGCAAGGACATACCGTACTCGGCGTTTTCCACACTCCCATCATAATTATTCCGGACACACCCAAAGGCCTGTCCAGAGTCCTTTTTCCACATTCAACAAAGCCCTCGCCACAGTGATGAGCAGCAATGTGATGTAATACGCATCAGGATAATATCATTGTAAAACCTTTAAGATCCTCTTTGTTGACGGAGTGACAGCGGCTGTAGCCGATGCACGAAGGCCTACGACCCACAGAATGGCTCCATTGGCATCGCAGAGCAGCCATACAGCCTCTTTCTCAGGCAGACTCAGCTTGAGGTCGGAGAAGAGGTCGCTGACAAGGCGGCTGCCCTTCATTCCAAAGGGAATGAAGCGGTCGCCGTGACGCCAGTGACGCAAGGTGAGAGGAAGCGCAATGCGGTCTAAATCAAAACAGGCTTCGTTGCTTGGCAGTCGGAAACGGGTTGTCGTGGCATCGGCCGTTTCAAATCGTAACGGTATCGGCAACTGTGTGTTGTCTCCGTCTGGGAATACAGTGTATTCCAGCGTGTTTGTATCGCCTCTGACGGGCATTATCAGCAACGAAGAACGATCCTTGACGAGTAGATGCGACGGCGAGTAGAACTGTTTGCCGCTCTGCGAGTCAAGTGCAGCGACAACCTCGTCGACAACCGACGACGAGAATCCGAATGGGCGCAAGAGCTCGAAGAGCGAAGTCTTGAGGGGCGAAAGACTCTTAAGCTCATTAATGTCTATCGAATAGCCCTCGCCGTCGGGATGCAGCAACAGCGTCCGAATACGCTCGAAATGCGACTGGTAGATTTGGGCTGCATCAGCCAAGCGAGAGATATTGCCTTCCATAACGCTGTCGAACGAAGGCGAGAGCTGGCGCAAGAGTGGCATCAGTTGCAGCCTGATTCGGTTGCGGAGGTAGAGTGCCTGCGAGTTGGTGCAATCCTCGACATATTCAAGGCCCTGCCTGCTGACATAATCGTCAATCTCCTTGCGACCGAAGGGGAGCAACGGGCGGACGATGTGGCCGTTGCGCAGCGGAATGCCGTGCAGCCCCGCGATTCCTGTGCCACGCAGCAGGTTGATGAAGAACGTCTCTATGGTATCGTCGCGGTGATGTGCCGTGGCTATAAGCTGATAGCCTATGGCCTGCCGTTGGCGTTCAAAGAAGTCATAGCGCAATTTGCGTGCAGCCTCTTCAATGGAGAGTTTGTTTTCCTGCGCGTACTTTTGGGTGTCGAACTGCGCCACATAGCAGGGCACGCCGTAGTCTTGGGCCAGACGACGCACAAAAGCCTCGTCGCGGTCGCAGTCGCCAGGACGCAAATGGAAATTGCAATGTGCGATGGCAAAAGGTATTTTAGCGTGAGCAACAAGGTGGCATAACGTCACCGAGTCGCGACCACCGCTGACAGCAAGGAGCACCTGTTGCCCCTCGGCAAACAGGTGCTCCTCATTGATGAATTTTATGAATTGTTGTTGCACTATCGTCAGCGTTTGAGTACCATTTTACGCATTAAACGCTGACCGTCTTTCTCGATGCCATAGTAATAGACACCGGTCGAGATTTCACCATTTCCGAACGTTATAGTCTGGCTACCCGATGAGTAGAACTTCTCACTCTGGTGTATCAGTCGGCCAAGTTCATCCATAACGAAGAAACGGACGTCGCCAGGTGTGGGCAGATAGAACTCAATGCGTGTAGTGTTGTCGAATGGGTTGGGATAGTTCTGGTTGAGAACCATACCGTCGGCTTCGCTCACCAGCGGGATACCCTCGAAGTAGTTAAGCACTTCGACAACATTGGTCGTATTGTTAGACACATTGTAGTCACCGATAAAACTAACCGAATCGTATCCGACATAGGTTCTTGTCGGGCTCTTCGGTATTTTCTTCGAGAAGTTGATAGTGGTATAGCTTCCTGGCTGGATAGGCGTGGTAACACCATTGATACGCAATGTCACTCCATTGATGGTGACTGTGTTGTTGATATCCTGGTTGGGATGGTTGACAGAATTACCCACATTGGCCACCTCGACACGGACAGCACAGGAGTCGTAACGGTTTTCTTCGACCAGAATACGCAACGGTTTCAAGTCGATATACGGTTCAACGATATTGCTCGTAGTATCGTTGGAGCGGTCGTTGTCACCATCAACGTAGACGTAGGCTGTGACATACTTGTAATACTCGCTATGATGAAGCAGTGTATCGGGGAATCTGAAACACAAGGAGCCCAATGCAGGCAGAGGCATAGCACCATTATATTCATACTCTCTGAGGGTGCTTGTGTCTTTGTAATACCAATAGCCGACCTTGAAGTTGTTGACACCACGGGCACCGATATTGTCGACAATGAGACTGATGAAGACGTAGTTGAAGTCATCTGTATCGACGACTATTTCACGAGCTCTGAGGTCGGTTATTGCCGAAAGACCAGTGAGGCGGATTGCGATGGTGTCGTTATAGACATAGTCATCGTTGGGCATCTGCAGATAGGCTTCAAGATCCATAAAGCCCATCGAAGCACGGAACTTCTGTCGGAACGAGTAATTGAAGAATTCGAACGACTGCAGATCGCGACCAAGAATGTCTTGGAAGTTAATCTCTTCGGTGACAACAAAGTTGTTGTTGTAAACATAAGTCACTTGAGTGCTCTGAACAGGTGCCTGTCCGAAATTACGAATACGCATTGTGACCGTAATAGAGTCGCCAGCAATGACACGCTCGAGTGGGCTGATGAACGAGACTGCACCCATATCATTGTCGAGCGGCGAGAGATAGAAGTCACTGCATATGGAGTCGTTATCGGGATACATATCCATATTGACCGTGGTAAAGGCGCAAATCTGGAATGTATCGGGGAAATCATTCTTGACAATGAACGGTGTCGGGAACTCATAGATATCCGTACTGCCGGGAAGAATACCTTCTTCGCTGTAGTATGTACCTATGCGTGGCAGGTGGACTCCGTAAGGCAGATAGGCAAGTTCAACAGTGTGGATGGTGTCAGTACCGTGGTTTTTGATCACAACACGCGGATTAATGATCTGGCCAAATTTAGGATGAGTAGGATGAGTGATAGCAATGACTCCGACATCGAGTGCACGGCGGGCACGACCAACGACAAAATCATCAATAGCAATACCATCGCAGGAGTTAGACTCTGTTTGGGCCTTGTAAACCATACGGAATTGGAGACGCTGCTGGAAGTTGCCACTTATAGTACCTAACGGGAATCGACACAGGGTGTATCCATATCCCGAACTGACAGTATCCCAAGCAGTACCTGAATTGTACCACAATGTATCGTTGCCGGTGCCAACAGTAATCCATTGATTACGATAGTCTCTATATTCGAGTCGCGCCAAATGTCCTGTTGTCATATCTCTTGCTACCCAAAGGTCAAGAGTGTCGGGACGGATAGTAGATATGTCGTAAATAGGTGTGTATGCATAGCTGACGTTACCAGTAGCAGCCACACTGTTTAGTCCGGTGAGGCCGGTAGCAAGGATGTTGGAGTCGCTGACGCAAGCCATAATATGAGGCTTCTGGCTACGACCAACTTGCCACAGGTTTTTCGAGAATGGAGTGTATCCTCGCGGTATGAACCAGTCGTGCAGACCGTCGAAATTCTGTGTATAAACAAGCAACTTGATAGGAGCTCTGTAGTATTGGTAATAGAGAGTGTCATTGACAGTATTGGTGTCGCCAAGGGTAGAAATAGCGATAACAACATTGGTGATACCCTCGGCAAAGTTGTGTTCTGGCAGTTCGACTATAGTGCTACGACCAGGCTCGATGGTACCATTCCACTGCATAGTGCCGGAACTATTGCCATAACGGGCATTGCGGAAGGAATAGTTTATAGTCGTACCATTGACAGCTTCACGTCCCTTGTTGGCAATATGGAACGAAACAGTCAGTGGCAGTGAATCATACACTGTGATGTTGGGAGCATTTCCGATGTGCTGATTACGAGGAGCCTCGATGCGCGAAGCACTGAGGTCGATATCCGTCGGACGGTCCTCAACATAGAGCAGGTAATCGTGTACACATCCAAACTTTATTTCATCTTGACTTACGTCAACAGGTTTGGATGTTCCTTGGTGGACAACAACACGCATACGCATATATCCAGTACGTATGTCGTCGGGCAAAGCGAAAAGGAACTTCTTTGGTATGCCGCTGACAATGGTGTCCTGATAGAAGATTTCTGTATAAGGATGGTTATAATCCGCACTGTCGTCGGTAATCTGGTTCGGCTCATACTTAAAGGCACCGTCACGATCAACGTCAATCCAAACAGACAGCCAACCCTTTGTTTCGAAGTCACTGGATCTGTCGCTGTTATCGCACTCGACAATCATTGTGTCAACAGTACCTTTGACAAGATGAAGCGCACGCAATGTTCCAAGATTCTGGACATCGGCGTTGCCATTGTAGTCGGGCAAGACTTCATCAATTGCCTGCGGAGTGCTTATTGCAGGATTCAGCAAAGAAGCATTGACAAAGTTGATATACTTGTGACCGGCGGCGGAAACATTGTTGTCCATCGACGTATAGGCGACACGCGTGATGTCAAGACCCGGCTTTTCACTGACATTGGGCAAAGCGTAAACATTGTCAGGAACAGCATAGAAATACGAGAATTCGCGAAGTGTGTCATTCAAACGCACATTTTCGTTCGGCATATCTGTCCAGACGCGCAAATGATAAGGATGCTGGCTGTTCCAGTTCGGTATTTGCAGCAGCGAGTCAAAACGGAAAACATATACCGAGTCGGGTTGTATTGTCGCTGTACATACTTCGGTAACTTCCTGCAACAGGTTGTTTGTGTGAGTATACAACTGGTAAACAACCGGAATGTTGGTAACTGGTTGCGCTCCATAGTTGATGAGAGACACCTTGACCGAGTCATCGTGCATATAGACGCGAGTACCAACTGGTTCAACTACATCGAGGACTGCCATATCCACAGGCACACGTGGGTTGAGGTATACGTGCACTGGGTTGTAATAGCTGGTACAAGCGACTTGACCAAAGGTGTTGTTGTGGTTTATGATAGTGCTGAGATAATAAGTAGAGTCGTGGAAATACTGAGGAGTCTCCCACCAGCAGGACAATGCATAGGTATTACCAGTGTAATAAGGAGCCTCTGTCGAGTCACGATGCCAACGTATCTTGTTGTGAATTGGCGCACCGGTCGGCGGGTAGTCAGTTTGAGTAGCGAAGATAGTGTCCCAAGTGGCATAAGGTATATGAAGATCAGTTCCTATAGGAGCTCTCGGGGTATAGTAGGAGTTGATGTTGAGGTATGTCGAAGTATCGTTAAACGGTTTCTGGTCATACTGATGACTGGACCAGATGCGTGCCCTGACAACGATGTCCTTGTCATTTCCAGTAGGATAGATGTTGGCAGTCTGGCTGAAATCAAGTATCACAGACTCGTTGGGTTCAACGTCATACGGCAAAGTGACGTTTTCGGTAATCGTCAGAGGAAGGTTCGGCACGGTGATGCCGGAGGTCTGGAGAATGGCCTGGAATCCGAGAGGCACTTGCCATCCGCCGGGGAACGCTTTACGTCCGACGTTTTTAATCTTGACTCCAATGGGCAAATTGTACAAACGGCATCCTATGCTGTCGTAAATTCTCACCTGCTCGGCCATAAAGTTATATGCCGGGTCAAGGAAACAGGTCTTCTCTGCATAGTTGTTTTCAGGAACACAGTCGTTGACCAGCGGGAAGTAAGCCGATACAATCTGGGTATCGATTATACCTATCGGCATAACAATGTAGTTTGAGTCGATAATACTTTCCTGCGGTAACAACTCGTCGATAATACGATCTGTCGAGCGCAGTGTCGGTGTAATATCCTTCATCTGTGCCCACCAACGCAGGTTGCTTTCTGTTGAAGTGCCGTCGTTGGTCAGTTTAACCACAACCCACAATGTATCGCTTTCAATATTGTCGGTAAAACCAGATGTCTGCGCTGCATAGGTCTTGATACCCGGTCTGACAATTTCCATAATGGCAATATTATGGTTACATCTAATGAACTCGTGGGCACCCATACAAGGATTGGGAATCTGCGGACGGATGTAGCCGTCTATATCCTGCGGCGTTTCAGTATTGTACTGTGCACGTTCACAGAATGTACCAATGGAGAGATGCAAGTCGTCGTTAGAGACAAAGTACGGTTTCTCATTCATTGAGTGGTCATCCATACCGTTTGTCTGACGCAGGATGTGCATTGAGTCGCACTCACCGCCCCAGAAAGCCAAACGTTCCTCGGCAGACGACCAGTAGTCGTTGTAGTCTGAATTGGTGACATTGGCAGCCAACTGAGCGTAAAAAGCATAACCGGCACTTATGTTAGAGAAGATATTGTTCAAGATGTAAATACCATTACTTGTGGTACCAACATACATAGCCTTCGATGTTCGACCCTGCGCACCTGTACCGGCATACACCTGACAACTATTATAGTATGCATTAACCCACGTACTACTGTCTATCGAGATGCCTGATGAGGTAGCATTGTTGCCGCCATAGATTGCACACATATTGTTGTGGACGTGGCTGCGGGTGGCGTTGGAACCATTCACATCGACCAACTTTATACCAGTCTTGGCACCTGTATAATTGTCGTATATAACAATGTTGTTTCGTTCGATGGTTGCAGGACCTTCGTGCTGCGCCACAAAAATACCAGTCAATGCCTTGCCATTGGTTGAAGCTCCGGTGTTGATTTGGTTGCCGACAATATACACATCGTTAACCTTGCGCGTATAAACTCCCATAAAGAAGTAATTACGCAGTGTACTGTTGGTGATGTATATGCCTTCGGTAAGATCGGGGGCAGTCACCATACTTCTGACTGAATAATAACCACTGTCCACAACGCAAGAGTCAATATACAACGACTTGACACCCTCACCAACGACCACGCACGATGCATTGACATTGTTCAAGCCACCTTTGACTCTAATATAGTCATTTTGGAAACGTATCTGACGTGAGTTTTCAATATTGACAACATTGGAGTAATTGTTTGCGCCACGACTTAAGAGTGTCATCCATTCAAAATTGATGAATTCAGCTCCGTTAATGTTGACGACATAATTCGACGTATTTACCGGTGCATAGCGCAGGATCACATTACCCGAGCTCTGCACATCGCCTCTGAAAGTGACGGTGTTCAATGCCGATGAGCCGTCTACAGCGCCTATGGTTATCTGCTCGTTGTACGTACCATTCTCCACGTCAAAAATCACAGGACCGTCAATACCAGCGTTGTGAAGTGTATCAATAGCCGTGGTGAAGCTTGGGTACATACCATTCGGACCAATCGTGTAATGTCCAGCACAGAAACGGACATTTATCATTCGGGAAATGGTATCGTTCGACTGTACAGTGTCACCATCCAACGTGACAGCGAACTTCAACATATGTCTACCGGGAGAGAACAAATGCTTTACAATCGGAATACTGACAGAGGAGCTGTCGTTTATTGTTGCAGTTCCATTGTAAACTCCGTGCAGTGCATCAATCCAATAATCAATAGCGTAGTTGCTAAAGGATTGACCTCCCATATTGAGTAACTTGACTCGAAGCATTGTACTATCGCAGGAAGTGAATCCCGATACTAACGTGTCACTGTCATCCCAAGCCAAAGCGGCATCCGATGCAGGAATATCCGTTACGGTAATATAAATTGGTTTGGCGGGACCCTCACAGCCATATCCAACGTGGCCGAAACGCGTATCCGGACGATTGGCACTGCGGGTGCCATTTCCGGAGAAATCAACCATACTGTTCGTATTGTCGTTCTTGTACAGCACCTTGTTGTTTCCAGCATTGGTGTAGTATGTCTTAGCACCCTGTGTAATATTGGGATTGATAGTACGAGTTACCTGAATGACGACATTGTCAGTACCATTCCAATGGAAAGGAGTCGACAGATTATGAGTAATCCAGCCCTTGGCACTGTTGGATAGGGTCAACGAGGTTGCAGAATAAACCGGCGAAACGGCAAGCCAGTTGTTGTTGGAAGTAAAAGTAGCCTGCGAAGTTGTTCCCATCGAAATGACATAGTCGGTAAAAGTCATCGTACCGGCAGGAGCAAGAATAGTATCCAAATAGAACGATATTGTCTGTATAGCACCGGGGAGAAGACCGGTAGCGCTCAATTCCTCTGCAGTGTACAGATACTGTTCCTTAACATATTTCTTGTTTGGATTGTACGGCGAAGGATATCCGCTGGCAGAGTTGGTATTGCCAAAATTGCCACTTTGGTAATTCTCGATACGAGCACCAAAAGCAGTCACATAGAAAGTATCGTTAGCATAGATATGGCCAGTCGTATATTCATTGCAGGTATCCAGCGGCATCATATTGCGGTCATACCACGCGAGCGAGTCAGTCGGAGGTGTAATCGAGTGCAGCGTCAATATACCGTCATAAGCAACAGTGTCGTACTGTTTAACATTGGCAAGACCAGGCATAAACAGTGATGTCAGTGTCTGGCGCACTGTGTCGTTGAAATTAGTGTTGTCTACTGTCACCTTCTCGACCCATACCGTAACATCGAAGTCAACTGAAGCCGAGGCAACAGCAAAGTTGGGCATCGTGCTGAAAGTGTGCATAACCGTCGACGAAGCAGCCACACCGGCAGTAAGGGTATCGCAACCTGTCTGCAGCGTCAATGCCTGTCCAGTGTACTGAGGATATCCATCGACACGATAGTGGAGGATCACTTCGCCGCTTGGGAAAGCACCACGGTTGTGAACTGCCACGGTGATAGGCGTTGTTCCCATACCGCAGCCGTCAGTAATCTCCAGGCCGTCGACATCCATATCCACATTGGGAAGATTGATAAGATGGATGTGGACCGGTGCGGGATCACCGAGACAGCCATTGTCATAATAGCGTATCAAATTGCTGTTGGGAGTACCCAAAGTCATCTTGTGCGTATCGTCGGCTATCTGCCACATCGTCGAAGAAGTGGTGAGCGATGACGGATACTGTGGCCAGCTTTTACGGTAAATACCAGCTGTGGGAACACTGTCCGGCGGCATTTGAATACCGTTACCAAACCACGCCGTACGGGGAACGTGCTTGTTAGTCCAGTTGTTGTAGTTGGTGTCGTTGATGGCAACAGCATCTTCAATGACGCCGTTGTGGCAATACAGAATACCAAGTTTTGTAGCCTGCTGCGGAGACAGGGTAGCGGTCGACAATGTCACAGACGAGTCCGGTGTATTCACGCCACCTCTGTACTGAAGCACCAAGCACTGACCCGGTTGGATGGTAACATTCGGGAAAGCATAATTCTTGTTGTTGAATGAACTCTGGCTGCCGATAATTCTGACCGTGTCACCAAACAAATTGGCAGGATAATCACCAACGTTGGTAAACTCAATGGCGAAAGCCGTGTTGGCATTCATCCACAAGGGCATCGGATATGTCACACCAGGCTGGTTCTGTTTTATCATCACCTCAGTAATCTTAACCAACGGGAAGTCACGTTTCTGACGGATATAGAATGTAGTGTCAGTATACAGCGGGTCGGTGGTGAAAGTGTTGCCTCGCCATATTTCAGTGTCACTCTCGGGAGTGAGATACCAGTATACTTCCGATTTGTGTTGGGTGCTGGTGGTATATATGTTCGAGTACCACGTCTGCAGACCACCTGTTGCAGTTACTGTAGCCGGAATACCATAGTCCGAATTGACATTGATACTGTCGGGTGCCGGAGCGTGATAGTGGGCGGAGACCATTGTCAAGCTGGTGTCGTTGGCCGGGTTGGGGTCGATGGTCGACGTCAGCCACACATAGAGATGATATGTAGTATCGTCCATACCAGCCGTCGGGAACGGGATAGTGATATTTGTGTTGAAGATAATGGTATCCAAAGCAGGAATCGTCCTATTGATAACCACATTGCCCGAAACACCAGGAGCCATCACACCAGGAGTATTGCTGCGTGAATAGCTGAGTTGGACGCTCGACGAACTTGTGCTGGGATCAAAGGCATTGACACCACTATTCTTGATGACCACGCGCAATGGAGCCGCACTGGGTGCGTCGCAATAATCATTGTAAGGCTCGAGGAACTCAATGATTTCAAAGTCATACGGCAATGCCGAGAACTCGAAGGCACCGACACACGGTGTCGTCAGATTACGTGCCGTGCCGAAGATATCGTTGGTAACTTCGTCGAAATGCACACCGTGGGCTTTGACATTCTGGCTGTAAGAGCGAAGGTCAGTCAGTGTGCTGTTGAGGAACGCAGGGTTAACATTCTGCGAATTGCCGTCAGTCGGACAGTGGCTCTGCCAGTTGAGGAACGACAGACAGTTGATTCCGTCATACTTGTTCAGCAGCGGACCACGCGAATAATATATATTGTATCCAATATTATTAGTCGTCTCGCCATTGGGAATGAAATTGAATGCAAAGTTGACTGTGTCGAAGCAAGTGACAATATTGTTGTAGAACATACTGTTCTGCAATTCGCCGCCACCGAAGGTGGCAGCAGCTATACCACTGCGGGTAGGAGCCGTCAGCTTGACCGAGTTGTGCAGCACTTTGGCGTAGTTGGCAGTAATGATATTAAGAGGCGTGGTAAGCATATTCGACGTACCGTCGTCGTTACTGACCAGCATATTGTTGGCAATTACAGCATAGCCCGTGGCACTGCCATAGAGCTGTGTTGCACCAATACAAGAGGCACCCGAGGTGACATATACCGTATTGCGCGTTACCTTGGTGGCACCGCTACAGTCTTGCAGCAGAATGGCGTAGCTCGAGTTGGCATACACCTTGTCGCAGACGTTGCTGTCCACAACAGCGTCAAACTGGTTGCGGATGACCATACTGTTGGTGTTCTGGTTCTGGAAGAAGTTGCCTCTCAATGTGCTACCGTGGGCCATATTGTCCTGTGCAGGACCAACAAGGCTGACACCCACCGTACCACGATTGAATTGACAGTTGGTTACAACCATCGAGTCAGCACCGCCAGAATAAAGCAAAGCCGATGCGGCCATATAGCTCTCCGACATAGAACCGCCCTGCACCTCGCTAAATAAACAGCTGTCGAACTGGCAGCCAACACTGTTGGTACCCATACGCACCAGATAGGTAGCGGCGTTGCTTTGGGCATTGGATTGGAAACGGATGTTCTTGAATCTGATGTGGTGTGTCTTCTGCAGGTTGACCAATGAATTGACCTGTGCCGTGTCGCTCATTGCCGACACAAAAGTCACCTGGCCATTGAGGGGTTCGAACTGTATATAATTGTTAGTCGAAACGCCAGGGATGACCGGGAAGGTCTGCGGCATATAATATCCTGCAGCCAGCTTTACCGTCAACGGACCGTCGACACCGCACTGGCTCAAAGCATAAAGCATCTTCTCCAATGTCTGATAGTCAGGTGTCGAGCCGCCAACGGTACGCACACCGTGCATCGGACCGTCGCAGGCTATGCATCGAGTCGCCAGGGTATCGTTGAAAGGTTCGTGGTCGCGGTAGCGTAAACCGCCAGCCGTCACCGAGTCGTCAACCCACGCCAACAACTCGTGATAACCGGGAGCATAGGTCTGTGAAGTATTGACAGTGACATTGGTCTGGGCACCGCCAGCCAATGTACCCTCCCAATCATAATATTGGTGGACACCGTTGTCGACACTGTAGTAGATGCGTACTGCATTGATAGGCAGTGCACCGTAGTTCTTCAATGTCAGGATGACATTGTTGTTGACATTGGCCACAGCCGGAGTAGAGTCGTTGGGGTAGGTATATCCACTAATACCGCAGTCGTAAAGCAGAGGTCTGTTGGGTCTGGCATTCAGCGTAAAGTTGGGACGTGCCATTGTGCGGTTACCTTTTTCCATATAGGTAGAAGTAAAGATATCGATATTTGTTCCCACATCGAAACCTTTGGTCAGCGTACCTTTGGTCGTACTTCCGTTCGGTGCGTTGAACGTCCTGATATTGACAGCTGAAGGGTCGTTAACAAGGTTGTCTGTCATAATAGTAATCATAAGACCCTTGCCAGCGTAGAAGAACGTATCTTGCAGATTGATGGTACCCAGCGTTTGTGCATTTTGGGTGATGACAAGCGACGAGTCGTAGACCACCTTTTGGAAATCAGTATTGTAGTAGTTGTCCGAACTGTATGCGAAACTGTTGTCCAGGTTGCGCATCTTGATAATGACACGGTTTCGCGATGAATTGGTGACATTCGACACCACTGGATATCGCAACTGAGTGATGGCTGCAGGACCGAAATGCCGCGACATTTCAGCACTGTCAAAAATAATCTCGTGCTTCGAGTCGCCAACATTGGGGAAAGGAATCGTGTTGTTCGTACCCGGTGTGTAGTCCAAATCGCCCACAACAGCGATGGCCGAATTGGACTCCTTGCCACGCACCGAACGATATTGCATCCATCCATCCTCGTCGGCAGGGAAACTTGTCTCATTGTGGTTCACCGAATTATCCTTACCCACGATGCGCCATTTGACGATGGTGTCATAGCCACAGAAAGGCAGGTAAGTTTCATAGCATCCAGCCTGGCCAGCAACTGGCGTCATCACGTTTTTGCGCGTAATACCGTCGTGTCCAAGCTTATAGGTGACATACACCGAGTCGTCGCACATACCCTGCGGCAATGTAGTGACAAAACTGGCTTTCAAATGAGTCGCACGGCTTGTAGGATAGCAATCCAAATCAGGATAGTCCAACATTGTCATAACGGGCAGCAGCATCGAGTTGGGGCTGCATTGCACTTTGATGTTGTCCAGATACCATCCCGAGTTGGAGGTACCAGTAACAGTGCGCGGTCTCAAACGGAAACGGATCAACAGTTTACGTTGGTCGAGCGGTACCGTTGAAAGTTTCAAAGCAAGTTTAAAACGTTCGCGTTTCCACCAGGAATTGTTGATGGAAACACCACTCCAAGTGGAATACGACTTGAGGCTGTACGAGTCAGTGCCGAGGAAGTCGTTGCTTCCGCCGCCCCACGAATTGTCGTAATAGTCCGTACCGTCCAAACGCTGCCAGTCAGTTTCGCTCTCAGTGACACGGCGCACCTCGACGGTGGCAACATCCGTTGCCGATGCACACGACAGAGGGTTGACGTCGCAGATGTGCATAAAGTCCAGATAGAAATACTGGAACGAGCCGTTGTCGGTAAAGTCGAGCGTGTCGAGAACAATGATAGTCTCAGTCGAACCGTGTGACAGTTTAAGACCTCGGTTGCCCGACGAGGCGACGTTTGTAACCGGCGCAGCAGTACCCTGTACAACAGTGTACGAGTGCGACTCGCCCGTGGTCTCAAAACCTTGTTGGTACTTTGTCACTATCTGACCTTGCGCAGAAAAAGCGAAAATCAGAAAAATCAGTCCCGATAGCAATGATGCTTTTTTCATATTAGTATTTTTATATTTTTCTCTTTTATAATCGTTTATACACCATTTACGCTCTATCATAAACACTTATGACAGAGTGGTTTTAACGTACAAAGTTACACATTTTTTTCAATTATATCATCTTTTTCATACTTTTTTATTTCCCATTTTACTCAATTCTATTATAAAACTTTTTTTATCAATATATTACACACACATCTTTTTTACAGATGACTCGTCGGCAGGCAACAAGACGCAATGGGGCTTTTTCTGCCTTGGGAACACCTCACGGTTTGATAAGTGCATCTACGGTTTCGAAAAGTTTAGAAAAAATAGTTAAAAATTCATAAATAACCACACAAAACACCTATATTATTCATTTACAACATCTTAAGCAAAAGCATCAAAATTGAGATAACAAACTAAAAACCAAACCATTACAAGACTTTCCCTGGCCGTTGTACAGTATATGTACAGTATATGTACAGTATATGTACGCTTCTAAAGCGTACATATACTGTACATATACTGTACATATACTGTACAACGGCCTATGTTGGTCCTGTCCGGGAAAAGGGTCTATGGGAGGTATTTTTTGCCCTTCAAAAACGGCAAATCAAGCAAAAAAAAACGAAGACTTGACAAATCATTTTTTTTGTGTAAATTTGCAGTTCGATTAGAACAACAATATGCAGAAACAACGCACTGAAAGTCAACTATCTTCATTCCTCAAAAGTGGGAGTCTGCTCTCCATTCTCATCATAGTGAACATCGCACTCTGGGTTCTGACATTGCTGTTCCCGTTGGTAGATTATCTTTACACGCTGCCGTCGGACAGCGCCAGAACAGGATGGTACGAGTGGTTTGCACTGTCGTCGAACTGGAACGACCTTCTGCGACACCCTTGGACTATAGTCACTTATATGTTTCTCCACGATGGGTTTTGGCACATTGTCTTCAATATGCTGATGCTTTATTTTGGTGGCATTATGTGCTGCCGCTACCTTAACCCGCGCCGTTTCGGATGGATATACTTCGTTTCGGGGCTGGTCGGCGCATTGCTTTACCTTTTGGTTTACAACCTTTTCCCCATCGGACGCACCTCCACTTCTATGCTGGTCGGTGCATCGGCGGCAGTGCTGGGCGTTTTCATTGCCGTGGCCGTATATGTCCCCAACCAAGAGGTGGGGTTGTGGCTGATACGCACATTCAATGTAAAAATCAAGTATCTTGCCATAGCCTTTGTTGTCATCGACCTGCTTTCGATTCCGGCCAACAACGCCGGCGGCCATATAGCTCATCTGGGTGGCGCGCTGACAGGATGGCTTTATGTTGTGGCTTTGCGCGCCGACATAGGAAAATTTCTGAAAAGCAAGCCTTTTAAAAGCACGATAGTCCATCATCACCAGTCTTCGGGCAGAAGACCCGTCAGCGATGAGGAATACAACCGTCGCCGTGCCGCCGACCAAAAGCGCATCGACGAAATTCTTGACAAAATTTCGCGTTCTGGCTACGAAAACCTCACCAAGGAGGAAAAGGAGATTTTATTCAAATACAAGTAATCCGGAATGAAAAAACTACTGAAACTGATACTGCTTGTAATCAACATCGTATTTGTTGTATTGATGCTTGGCTCGACGTTGGCGGGTCGCGTAGCTCCGTCGCGCTTCATCGGCTTTTCTCTGCTCAGCTACGGGTACCTCTACTTTCTGATTATCAACATTGTATTCGTAATTATCTGGCTCGTTTTCAGCAGCAAATGGTTTCTGCTGTCACTGTCGGCAATACTAGTGCGCTTCTCCTTCCTGCCACTCTATTTCCAAATTGGCGGCAGTGACACGCTGGACCACGACAACCGAGAGGACAAGATGCTCAAAGTGATGACTTTCAACGCCCACCACTTTCGCGGAGTGGATTTCAGTAACGAATTCGGCGACTCGAATATGGCCTATTTTCTGAAGATTGTCGACGAGGAGCAACCTGACATTATGGCCCTGCAAGAGTACATAGGCCGCGGCGACACGCTGCATCTGACCGATCACCTGCGGCGTCGCGGATACAAATATATGACCACCGGCTATGAAAACGGCTCTATTTCAGGC
The DNA here is from genome assembly GCA_016283175.1 of Bacteroidales bacterium. Lineage (GTDB taxonomy): Bacteria > Bacteroidota > Bacteroidia > Bacteroidales > P3 > Colimorpha. The sequence goes on along the minus strand of JAEEMK010000013.1, from coordinate 3,535 downwards.
GAAGTCATCATCTCGCGACTACCGATAGTGCGCACCGTGCGCATCGAAGGACCTTCGAAGCTCTATGCCAACCTGCTTTGGGACGACGACACGGTGCGGCTCTACTGTCTGCACCTCAACTCGTATGGCCTGGACGAAAGCGACCATCAGCAGATTCACGACATATCGCACGGCAACGTCGACAGCCTCACTGGTCGCAGCACACTGCACAAGTTCCGTGAAACCATTGTCAATCACGAAAGCGAATGGGAAGTGCTGCAGCCTTATTTCGACAACCACAAAATTCTTTCGATTGTGGCGGGCGACTTCAACGAAACACCGGCATCATATTTCTATCAACAGTGCAAAGCCTACCTCAAAGACAGCTACTGCGAGGCCGGACAGGGCTTCAGCACCACTTACCACGGCCTGTTCACCAGAAGCCGCAAGGCAACATTCCCGGCATACCGCATCGATATGGTACTCCACACTCCCGACTTCGAAGCACTGACCTACAAACGCATCAAGTCTGAAATATCTGACCACTACCCTATCATCACCACCTTAAAAAGGACCAACGAGTAACTACACCTGTACAAAATTCAAAAACACGCATTTAACAAGACCACGATGCAAACCAAAGAAAGATACGACCGACTGATTGAGTATTTCGAGCGCGAACGGCCAACCGCCCAAAGCGAACTCAACTATGACAACCCGTTCCAACTGCTTGTGGCCGTAATGCTTTCGGCACAGTGCACCGACAAGCGCGTCAATATGGTCACCCCTCCCCTTTTTGCGGCAATGCCCGATGCAACGACAATGGCAGCAGCATCGGTGGAGGAGATTTACGGCTATATACGTTCGGTGTCGTACCCCAATAGCAAGTCGCGCCACCTGAAAGCTATGGCCGAGAAACTGCTTGCCGATTTCGATGGCGTCGTTCCCGACAGTGTAGAACAACTACAAACCCTGCCAGGTGTGGGTCGCAAGACAGCCAACGTCATCGCCGCGGTAATCTTCAACCAGTCTGTAATGCCTGTGGACACACACGTTTTCCGAGTGTCGAACCGCATTGGTCTGACAACAAACTCAAAAACGCCTTTGCAGACAGAACTAACACTCGAAAAGCATATCCCCGCCGAAAAGATTCCAATAGCCCATCACTGGCTGATACTGCACGGCCGATATGTTTGCACCGCCCGTGCACCACACTGTGCCGAATGCGGCATCAGCGACATCTGCCGCCATCATCAGCGAAATCAAAACAGTTCAAAAACCAGAATAAAAAAATCATAATTGAGATATGGTTTTCACCTCGCCGTTGTTTCTGACAGGCCTTGTTGCCGTGGCTATACCCATTGTGGTGCATCTGTTCAACTTTCGTCGCTATAAGAAAGTATATTTCAGCAATGTGGAACACCTTGAACAGCTGCAGACCGAAACACGTCGCCAGTCGACACTGCGCCAGTTGCTGATACTTGCCACACGAATTATGGCCATTGTTTTCCTTGTACTGGCTTTTGCCAGACCTGTTACTCCCAACCACAACAGTCCGTTGCGCACAGGTGCCAGCGACGTCAGCATTTATGTTGACAATTCGTTCAGTATGGAAAACAGCGATGGCAGCACCACGCTGCTGGAAGCAGCCAAGAACAAATCGCGTGAAATCGTGGCCGCCTATGGCCCTACCGACCGTTTTCAACTGATTACCAACGACCTCGAAGGACGACATTTCCACTGGCTGTCGAAAGAAGAGATGTTATCAGCCATCGACGAAGTGCAAGTCAGCAGTGCATCACCAAAACTGTCGACGGTGTCGCGCCGACAAAACGATTTCCTCAAATCTGGCCGCAACAACAACAAACAGGCTTTCGTAATTTCCGACTTTCAAAGCTCGGTGGTTGACCTTGACATTTTCCCGCGCGACAGCAGCATAACGACGACACTCGTTCCACTGGAATCGACCTCGCAAAACAATGTCTACATTGATTCGCTGGCACTCAACGCACCGGCCTTTTACCGCGGCAATAGCGTCACAGCCACCGTGTGGCTGCGCAACGACGGTGACGAAAACCTTGAAAAGACACCTGTTACACTGTATATCAACGACCGCCAGCGTGCCATTGCAAATGTCGACATCCCTGCCCAAGCTACAGCAACGACAGATATGCACTTCACAATAGACGGCAACGGAATTCTTGACGGACGTGTTGAAACAACTGACTACCCAGTGACTTTCGATGACAAATACTATTTTTCGCTCAATATACGTGAACGCATTAAGATGCTGACGGTTGAAGGAAACAGCACAAACGAATACTTGAACCGCCTGTTTGGCAGCGACTCGTCGATAGCCTACAAAACCCTGAACATTAAGCAGATGGACTTCAGCTACATCGAAGGCAACGACATCATACTTCTCGATGAACTACCTTCCCTGACAACGGGTATGGTTCAAACGCTGCATTCCTTTGTTAACGACGGTGGCACATTGGTCGTAATCCCTGCCGCCAACGCCGACGAAACAAGCTATAACGAAGCCTTGCGGCTGTTTGCCGCACCGCAGCTGTCAGGGTACAACAAAGGACGCTCTACAACAGCGCGTGTCGACTTCGACAACCAGTTGTACCGCAACGTATTTGCCTCGAAATCGAACGACAATATCGAACTGCCCACGGTGTCTGGATACCACCGTCTGGCAGCATACTCCGCCACACTTCGCGACCCAATAATCACCCTTGCCAATGGCGACGACTACCTTTGCGCCACACCGTGCGGCAACGGTCGTATATACCTTTTTGCAGCTCCGCTGCGCGATGCACACACCGACTTTGTGCGACAAGCACTTTTTGTGCCGACACTATACAATATGGCTCTTTACAGCATCCGCCCCACGCCGCCGGCAACGACACTCGGTTCAACGATGCCCATAGTTCTTTCAGCAAAATACGACAACGAGGCAGGAAGTGTCAAACTAGTATCGGTTGAACGGCAAAAACACGAAGGAATCCCCGACATTCGACGCACCGGCAACACAAGCACACTCGTTCAGCACGGCACCCTTGCCGATGCCGGCAACTACCATATTGTGCAAGACGGCAAGGATGTTGAAGGATTGTCGTTCAACTACTCGCGACTTGAGTCGCAAATGGACTTCACAAGTCGCGGCGACTTGGTCAAAATGCTTAAAGATTATAATCTTGACAACTGTTCTGTGGTACGCAACGTCGACAAGCCACTCGACAGCTACCTCAAGGAGCAGATGCAGGGTCATCGCCTATGGCGCTGGTGCATACTGCTTGCATTGCTAATGCTAGCCTTCGAAGTGTTGCTCGTTCGCTTGCCAAAATAAGAGTCACAATCCAGTATTTTTATCTGCATAAAAAAATAAAAACCGACAATAAAATTAATTTCAATCAAAACAAGACAAAAAAATGAATCGAATCAGCAGAATAATCAGCGGAATAGCACTTTTGGCATTCGCTGCCGTATGGGTAATGGAACTCACCGGCGTCATAAGTATCAACCTTGAGGGATGGTGGACTCTATTTGT
>JAEEMK010000088.1 GCA_016283175.1 Bacteroidales bacterium | reverse complement strand
GGATTCGAACCCTGGACCCATTGATTAAGAGTCAATTGCTCTACCAGCTGAGCTACCAAGACATTGTTGCAGTATTTCAAACTACTCTTTTCAGTACTCCGGGTGGGACTTGAACCCACACGCCCTTGCGGGCAAGGGATTTTAAGTCCCTCGTGTCTACCATTCCACCACCAGAGCATCAAAATCTGGTTGGAGACTTTGAGCGGAAAACGAGACTCGAACTCGCGACCCCGACCTTGGCAAGGTCGTGCTCTACCAACTGAGCTATTTCCGCGTGTTATTTCAATAACCACTCTTTTATTTGAGCGGAAAACGAGACTCGAACTCGCGACCCCGACCTTGGCAAGGTCGTGCTCTACCAACTGAGCTATTTCCGCTTGCTTCTCTTTCTGATAAAAAAAGTCATTTTTTATTTGACACTTTTTCCGTCAAAAGCGAGTGCAAAAGTACAAACATTTTTGAAACTGACAAAAAAAAATCATTTTTTACTCACAATTTTTTTTATTTCATTCAATTTCAGCAGTGCTTCTATCGGTGTAAGTGTATCAATATCAATATCTAAAATCTTATCTCTAATCTCAAGCAAAGTTGGGTCGTCAAGTTGTATGAAACTGAGTTGGAAGCCTGGTTCGGGAGTATTTTTGACCTCTTTTTTTGGTTTTTTCCCACTTTTTTGGTCGGAAATTTTCTCATTTTTCGACTCCAAAAGTTCCAACATTTGATGAGCCCTTTTAAGCACCTGCGACGGCATACCGGCCATTCTGGCAACGTGGATACCGAAACTGTGCTCGCTGCCGCCCATTTCAAGCTTGCGCATAAAAATAACCTTGTTGCCGATTTCCTTGACCGAAATATGATAGTTCTGTATGCGTTCATACTGGTCAGCCATCTCGATAAGTTCGTGATAATGCGTGGCAAACATCACTTTTGGACGCACTTTTTTGTTGTCGTGCAAAAACTCCGTGATGGCCCAGGCTATCGAAATGCCGTCATAAGTGCTGGTTCCTCGACCAATCTCGTCAAGCAGCACAAGGCTGCGGTCGCTGACATTGTTGAGGATGCTTGCGGTCTCGTTCATCTCGACCATAAAAGTCGATTCGCCCGACGAAATATTGTCCGATGCACCCACACGGGTAAAAATCTTGTCCACAATTCCTATGTTGGCCGACTTGGCAGGGCAATAGCAGCCAATCTGAGCCATCAGCACAATCAAAGCAGTCTGCCGCAGCAATGCCGACTTACCCGACATATTGGGGCCGGTGATGATGATGATTTGCTGCGTGTCGCGATCCAGATAAACATTGTTTGAGATATATTTCTCACCCAGTGGCAGTTGTGTCTCGATGACAGGATGGCGGCCCTCTTTGATGTCAATGGTTGTACCGTCGTTCAGCTGCGGACGGCAATATTCGTTTGCAAGAGCCACGGCGGCAAAACTCTGAAGACAATCCATCTGCGCTATCAGCTGGGCATTGTATTGTATCGGCTGCACATATCCTGTCAATGTGTGCAGCATTTGCTCATATAGTTGGCTTTCAATGGCCTGTATACGTTCCTCGGCGCCGAGTATCTTCTCCTCATACTCTTTCAGTTCCGGCGTGATGTAACGCTCGGCATTGGTAAGCGTCTGGCGGCGAATCCATTCCTGTGGCACCTTGTCCTTATGGGTGTTGGTAACCTCAAGATAGTAGCCAAAAACATTGTTGAAACCCACCTTGAGCGACGGGATACCCGTGCGTTCACCCTCGCGTTGTTGCAGATTCATCAGATACTCCTTGCCACTACCGGCCATCGAGCGCAGTTCGTCAAGTTCATCATTCACACCGTCGGCTATGACGTTGCCCTTGTCAACCTTGACCGGAGCATCTTCGTTTATCTCCTTGTCAATCTTTTCATAAATAGTGCGGCAGTTGTTCAACTGCTCGCCGTAAACCCGCAGAGCGTTATTGTCCAACGCACCGCATATTTTCTTGATACTGTCGATCTCGCCCAGCGAGCGTTTCAACTGCAGAAGCTCGCGAGGATTAATACGACCCACAGCCACTTTAGATATCAGGCGTTCCAAGTCACCAATACCCCTGATGTGCTGCCTCAGCCGGTCGGCAAGTTCCGCGTTGAGTATCAACTGGTCGACTACCGACAGACGGTTTTCTATAGCCACAACGTCCTTTATGGGCATCACTATCCAGCGCCGCATCAGTCGCGACCCCATCGGCGTCAGCGTCTGGTCGATAGTGTCTATCAGCGTTTTGGCATTGGCGTTGGGCGAATGCACAAGTTCCAGGTTGCGTATGGTGAACTTGTCGAGCCACACATATTTATCCTCCTCTATTCGTGTAAGGCGGCATATGTGCTGCGTGCGGTCGTGCTGCGTTTCCTGCAGATAGTATAGCGCCGCGCCAGCCGCTACGACACCGGCCGTAAGTTCCTCAACGCCAAAGCCCTTGAGCGACGTAGTGCCAAACTGTTTCAACAAAAGCTCTTCGGCGAAATCACGTGTAAAGACCCAATCGTCGAATGTGTTGGTATAGTATTTCTCAGGAAAACACTCTTGGAAACGCTGCAGCATCTTGCGCTGCAACACCACTTCCGTTGGATGGAAATTCTGAAGCAGCTTGTCAATATAGTTTATATCGCCTTGAGCGACATAGAATTCGCCCGTAGAAACATCAAGAAAGCTAATGCCGTTCACATTGTCGGCGAGATGCAGGCCGCAAAGGAAATTGTTTTCCTTGACTTCCAGCACCATATCATTATACGATACGCCGGGTGTCACCAGTTCGGTGATGCCGCGTTTCACCAAGCCCTTGACAGCCTTCGGGTCCTCCAGCTGCTCGCATATGGCAACCCTCTGCCCCGCCCTTACCAGGCGTGGAAGGTATTGCTCTATGGCGTGATAAGGGAAACCAGCCATTTCGGTGAATGTCTCGCTACCGTTCGATTTGCGCGTCAACGTGATGCCCAGTATACCGGCACTCTTCACAGCGTCGCTGCCATAGGTCTCATAAAAATCGCCGACGCGGAACAGCAGCATCGCGTCCGGAAACTTCTTTTTCATTTCCAGATACTGCCGCATCAGCGGTGTGTTTTTCTCTATTTTGGCTTCTTTTGCTGCCACAGTATTCTTTCGTTTTTGGGAATGCAAAATTACACAAAAAAGTCGAGTAACGACGAGACAACAAAAAAAATAGATTGCACAAAAATATGCAATCTATTAGGATAATGTATGTTACAAGTTAGCAACTTAAGGCAACACCTACGTCAGTCGCGGTTGCCAAGGTAAATCATCAGGTAGTACAGCAGCGTGGCCAGCGAGGTCAACGCGGCAATGACATAGGTATAAGCAGCCGAGCGCAACGCACTTTCGGCATAGATATGGGTATCGGGAGTGGTGATATTATGTGTGTTAAGCCACACCAACGCACGTTTGGAAGCATTGATTTCGACAGGCAGCGTGACAAACGAAAACAGCGTCGTGACAGCGAAAAGGATGATGCCTATGAGCAACAGGCTCGGGAACTTCTGAACCATAAGTATACCGATAAAAAGAATCCACGGTGTGAAACGGTTCGAAATGCTCACCGCCGGAACCATCTTCGAGCGAAGGCCCAGCCAATAGTAAGCCGTGGCGTGCTGCACAGCGTGGCCGCATTCGTGCGCCGCCACGGCGGCAGCGGCGACACTGGTGCCGTAGTACACGCCCTTGCTCAGGTTGAGCGTCTTGTTCAAAGGGTTGTAGTGGTCAGTCAGCTGGCCATCGACCTGCTGCACCGTCACATCGCGTATGTCGTTGTCTTTCAACATCTGTTCAGCCACTTCGCGTCCTGTCATATTGTAGTTCATCGCAATCTTCGAATACTTCTTGAACTTGGCCTCGAGGCTTTTCGAAGCAATGATGCTGAGCAGGAACAGCACTCCGAATATTATCCAAATGATGGGAATGTTCATTCTTCTTGTCTTTATAATTTTCAACAGCCTGTAACGCCACTTTCAATTGTTTTATTGCACCAAATATATTTTTTAAGAAAAATTAAAAAGTCACAAGCTACGGTGGAACGCGAGTGAGACACAAGGTCCAGTGGACCGTGTAAAGGAGATTTGAGCAAGGCCTTTTTTTTGCGTGGCCACCAGGTTTTTAATTCATCCACCCCCGTGTTTTCCCCGTCATATGTACAGTATATGTACAGTATTTGTACAGTATATGTACGCTTCAGAAGCGTACATATACTGTACAAATACTGTACATATACTGTACATATGACGAAGAAGATATATCGAAAACAACGTTATTGTACCTTATTCAACATTCTGAAACACTGTGAAACATTGTGAAACACAAACGCTCACAATGTACTGATTTTTACAAGTTTAATATTAGCAAAAACAGCATTATTGCTCCGGAACGACGGCAAAAAACAGCAACGGCTCGGTTGCGCTGGCGTTGATAAGGCTGTGCGAATGGCCTTTGGGGCAGTAGTGGCTCTGGCCGGCGGCAAGGCGCTCCTCGCCGTCGTCATAAAGGCAGCGGGCATCGCCACTGATGATATAGATTATCTCGCTGTTGGTCTCGTGCGTGTGCAGACCTATCGAGCAGCCTGGCTCAAGCCGTCCACGCATAATTTTGTTAACGCCGTCGTTGAACGTGCGGAACATCGTGTCGCCTTCGCCGCCTTTGAAACGAGGATTTGCCACCTCGTCTATCTTGTTGAAATCTACAAGCATAACCTTCCTATTTGACTATTTAAAACACTAATATAACAGAATAATATTTTTTTTATTGGCGTTATTTGATTTTTTTTAGTATTTTTGCAATCAGAAAAAACTATTATTATGAAAAAACAAGTACTACTATTAATTTGTGGATTTTTTTATTACGTTTTCTCAGTTGCCCAAACAAGCGTAGTAGTCCGCCAACCTCATATGTCAAAACCAGCAGAAAAAACAATTATCAGGGAATATCGCTCCGAATATCCATCAACAATAACCTGCTATGATTCAAAAGACAGTGTCACATTTGTCTATTCAAGGAGCAATATGCAAGCAACTGAGATTACGATGAAAGGATATTGGGTGAATGATTTTTTGATATATGGTGATATAGTATATTTCTGCGGCAAGACAACAAAAGGTAGTTTGGGAATAATCGGTTTTTTCAACATCCAAGATGTTTTCATAAATAATGGGAACATCACCGTGTTACCACACTTATATGCTGGTGAGGACGTGTATACTGTTTATGAATTAACTCGTATTACTGCTTTCCCACGCGCGAACAACACTATTCACATTGCCTGCATTGGTACTTGCGAAATAAAAAATAATTATCCTTGTCTGATTGATTTTGACACAGACACTAATACTCCCACATACATTGGAGGCTACGTTGAAAAAAGAGAGGAATCTTTTACCGATGTAAGAGTCGTAAAAAACCAATATTTAGAGCCCTATTTAGTGACTGCTGGATTTGATACATCCTACGGACGCTACATTAACATTAGGGTATATGATCCTAATGATGTTTTTGCCCTATCAGGAATTCAGGACAAATGCCATATCTATTGTATTGATACTGCATCAGCAAGACCCTGGCGTGACGATGGTGTATTACTGACAGATATAAACAATGGTAATTTTCTGACAGTATCTTACAGGGAAGCACCTGAAGAACAATATAGAGATTCTGTAGCTGTAAAAGATAACACAAACATTCATATTGGTATTTTCTGTTTAAGCGATATAATAAACAATTCCGTTTATGCTATGTTGGACAATCACGAAATACCTATAGGATTGACTGCAAAACGAGAAATGGACGATATGGTATATAACAACAGTAGCGAAAGCGTAGTATTTCTTCACTCATATTACACACTAACTGAAAAGACAAGCGACTTTTGCGAATTTAACCCGACTTGGCTTGGCAATTCAGGCACCATTCTAGCATTTCATAACAACGGCATAAAACAACAAGGATTGAGTATTTATAATAATTTGAACAATTATATTCTGAGCGGATTCAAAATATCTTTTCCCACCGAATTAAATTATGAAATGGAAACGTTTGGGACAAATCCTCAATGTGTAGGCGCCAAAGAATATAATTACGAGAGGGTAAGAAAAATTGACTCTATGAATCCCATTAAAGCGTTTAATTCATCTGGTTTTATTCCAGAAAAGATTTATCCAACTTTGGAAAGGATAGACTTCCCTATATATATTGACTGTGAAAATTAAAAATGTATAAATCTAACACATAATTCAATGAAAAAGACTATTTTATTCCTTGCCATAATATTGTCTAGTGTATGTATTAAAGCTCAAGATAATAGAACTAGAATGGATACACTGTTTTTAGGTGATCGTGACCCTGTTTACTACTATTGGGACACCAACTGGTGGGATCATTATGCCATCAATTATACAGATAAGAATATGGATTGGTGTAATGGGACAATGATGGGGTATTTTTGCAAACCCGAATATGCCCGCTATTGCCATATCGACACCTCGTTGCGGGTTATCGGCATAGCCGCAGCATTGGAACTTGGAATTATCACAACGAATGATAGCTATCTCGCCGACACCTTCTTTTTCAACAAAATGGTACCCGAGTACTTCAGACTGTACGAAGTGGACAGCAACGGCGACGAGATGCACCTGATGGCAGAAGGCCAGTGGACGCCAAAAACTCCACCAAAACACAGTGTTCAGATAACTAGACGCACTAACGGCTATGACCGAGACTATTTTGACACGATATATGAAGTCTATTTCGACGACCCTGTGACAGTATACGATTCATTTTATGTTGCAGTGACAGGCTACAACAGCTATTGGCACTCTGATTTTTATATAACCTTCAGTCCTCCTGAAAAAGGCTGGGCATATATAACAATAGCGACTACGCAATATGACGATCTTCACGACACTACGATGAACCCGAAGCCGAACCATTACAAAAGGAAACTGCATTTTATTGACGAGGACAACTATGACGACCGGTACGAAGTGACCGACACCAACTGGCATACATTCAAAACAATACACAATAACCACTCGGCTTTATCAAATTTCCCTTGGAATCGATATATGTACATTTTCCCTATAATAGACACATCAAGTGTAATATCCTGTGCTAATTCACGCGAACTTACGCTTGCATATCTCGAAGGCAGTGTCGCCACGCTGACGTGGGAAGGAGGTTACAATGCCGACCATTGGGAACTGTCCATCTGTCCTGACAATTGCTCGCCCGAAGACGGCAACATCAGCACGTGGAACACACGTCTGGCCACATTACAGGGTTTGGATACGGCACAATGGTATACGGCTTGGGTACGCTCGGTGTGTGACACTGCGAATTTAAGCGATTGGAGCGACAGCATTCGATTCTATGTACCTAGTGCTAACAACGAAGAGCCTATCCGCGTCGAAACCATTGCAGACAAACACACCTACCTGATGCCTAACCCTGCAAGCGAAACAGTTACCATAGCCTCGTCGTTCCGCATCGGTGAAGTGGAAATCTATGACCTCAACGGCAAGAGACTGATGCATAGCATCGTTGATGGTATGCAGACATCCATCAACATCTCCAACATCTCTGGCGGCACATATATCGTTCGCATCACGACAAACAACGGCACGGCGTACAAAAAGCTAGTGATTAAATAACTTTAACATTACACATAAATTGGAGCCGCGTCACAGATTGTGGCGCGGCTCCAATTTTAATCTTTAGTAAAGTTTTATTTTGCCAGTTTATTTTATGGTTGTATCTTTGCAACCGGTTTGGTCGCCCGAAAAGGCAGACAGGAAGCATCGCATCATAATTGTTTTCAGTCTGTTGGGCGTCAAAAGGGAACAATGTGAAATTCATTGACAGTCCCGCTGCTGTAAGTTCCACAACAGGCAGTCCACAGCAAGCCACTGCACACCGCCACAGGCGTGTGGGAAGGCCAGGACCGCCGGAACAGAGCCAGAAGACCTGCCAAACGCGTCGTGTTAAAGCTCTCGAGGAAAGGGCGATAATTATGAGAACAAGACTGCTTATCAGAGACATATTGCACCTTCTGGTTGCCTGCACAATGTGGGCGGCAACTGTTTTGCCACTGTCGGCACAGGACACTTCCAGCACCAACGCCTCACAACGTCAGCAACTTACACCAATCGTCGTCACCAAGGACAAAAAACCGTCGGCGACGCTGTCGCAGGCACCGGTGCAGGTGGTCGACATCAAGAAAATGGAAAGCAGCGGTGCACTGCTGCTGAGCGACGCCGTCAGACAGATGGCCGGCGTCACACTTCGCGACTATGGCGGCATCGGCGGAATGAAGACCGTGTCGGCACGCGGTCTGGGCAGCCAGTTCAGCACGCTGACCATTGATGGCGTGGCCGTCAGCGACTGTCAGAACGGGCAGGTGGACCTTGGACGTTACCTGCTGGGCAACAGCGCTTTCATCAGCCTCAGCAATGGACAGCAGGACGAGATGCTGCTGTCGGCACGAGCCACGGCGGCAGGCAGCGTAATAAATATGGAGACACGCGAACCCTCATTCCTACCGGGAGAGCGTAGACACCTGCGTATAGGCATCGAAGGCGGCAGCTTCGGTATGATTTCGCCGACATTAAGTTTCGAACAAAAGCTCTCAAAGCGGCTATCACTCAACTTTTTCGGCAACTGGTTGCAGAGTCGCGGCGACTATCCCTTCACGCTATACTACACACCGTCGCACAACGACAGTTCGTCGATCGAACGGCGCGAACACTCGGCTATGTGGCTTGCGACAGGCGATATGACGCTTTTCTACCGCATTGCCCTCAACCGCTCGCTGACAGCCAAAGTGCACTATGTGCAAGGATACCACGAACTTCCAGGACCGGTTGCATATTATGTCACAGGCGGTTCGGAAAACACCAAAGAGAAACTCTTTTTCGCACAGGTGAAATACACCGCCTCAAGGTCTAAACTGCGTTGGCAAGCCATAGGCAAATACCAATATACCAATGACTTGTACGAGAATTTCAAGGCTCCAACCCTATCGCGATACCAGAAAAACGAATACAGCCAGCAGGAAGGCTACCTTTCGGGCAGCGCAGTGTGGAGAGCCGCCGAACACCTGTCGGCCAGCATAGCCAGCGACATAGCGGCGACGGCACTGCAAAGCAACCTTTCGCACAACAACAAAGTGCAGCGCCTGACGTCGCTCAGCACCTTTGCACTGCAATACTCGCGGCCACGCATCAGTGCCAAAGCCAACATTCTGGCCACAGCGGTGAGCGAAAAAGCCTGCGACAATGACTATACCGTCGGCTACAACAGGCTGTCGCCATATGCCGGCATCACTATTAAGCCTTTCAACAACAGCAACCTGCGCCTGCGCTATTTCTACAAAGACACCTACCGAGTTCCCAATTTCAACGAACTGTACTATTTTGTCATCCCACTCGACACACTGCGCCCCGAACGTGCCAGCCAGCACAATGTAGGCTTCACGCTTTCAGGGTTGAAAAAAGGCGATTCGACACGGCACCACAGCTATCTCATCACCGTCGACGGCTACAGAAATGCCGTGAAGGACAAAATCATAGCCGTGCCTCGACAGAATATGTTCATCTGGTCGACAATGAACCTGGGGTTGGTCGAGATCACCGGTCTCGATGTCAAAGGCAATGCCGAGTGGCAGTGGCCTCATTTCGGCCTCAGCGCTACGCTGACCTACAGCCTGCAGCGCGCCCTGGACTGCACCGATCCCGACAACCCCAAGACATATGGCCATCAGATACCTTACACCCCGCGCCACAGTGGCGGAATCACGCTCTACCTGCAGCACCGCTGGTTGAACATCGGCTACAACTGTATGCTGGTGGGCCGTCGCTACGACCAGCAGCAGAACAGCGACGAGTCGATGCTGCCCGCCTATGCCGACCACGGCATCACCATCGACCGAACCTTCGAGATGCGCGTTGGCGACCTGAGACTTCAAGCACAGGTGCTCAACCTTTTAAACGTCCAGTACGAAGTTGTCCGCTCATATCCTATGATGGGTCGCAACTTCCGCATAAAGGCAGTATATTCTTTTTAAAATAAAAACATACAATGAAAAAAGCTTTTCTGAAAACATTCGTAGCGCTTATGGCGCTGACAACAATGACATTAGTCTCCTGCAAGGACAAACCCGAAGAAGAGACCAACAACAATGCCAACGGAATTAATTTCGAGAACCCGCGCTATATGGCCGAGGACAACGGCAAACTATACGTTACCAGCTACTTTCCGCTGGGCGTGGCTCGCTTCGACATTGCACAGAACCAGTTCACCGGCTTCTGCAAGTTCGGCCAGTTCCATCCCGAAGGCATCGCTGCCGTGGGCGGCAAGCTCTACATCGCCAGCAGCAACATATCGGACGAGAACTACAACTACAGCTACGACAACAAGCTGTATGTAGTTGACATCGCCAGCTTCACGCTGATTGACAGCATCACCGTAGGTATGAACCCGCAATTTGTCAAAAAGCTGGACGACAACCATATAGTCTTTAACACTTGGGGCGACTATACCACCGATTTCGGCGGAACATACATTATGAACATCACCAACAAAGAGATTGTAGACCTCGGACAGGCACTGACCAAGTTCGACGTCTACAACGGCAACATCTATGGCTGTGCCACCACCTACAATCCCGACTACACCACCAGCACAAACTTCTACAAGATTGACGGTAACAGCCACGTCATCAGCGAGATACTGACCGATTTCAGCTCAGCTGACGGCATCTACGGCATTAGTGTCAACCAGAACAACGGCGACATTGTCATCACCACCGATGGCAACTACACCACCAACGGCGACTGCTATGTCTACAGTGCCAATGGCCAGCAGCGCCTCGGAGCCACACAGGTCGGAATCAACCCCTCGAAAGCCGTAGCTACCAGCGGCGACAACCTTCTAATTCTTAATGAAGGCTCTTGGAGCAAAAATAACTCTGGCATCAGCCGTATCGATGTCTCGACGGCAAGCTGCACGGCCAACTTCTTTGCCGACAACAACGGTCGCGGACTTGGCGACGTGGCACAGGACCTCATTGTCGTCAACGGCAAGGCCTACGCCACTGTGACCTTCAGCAACAGTCTGGAAGTTATGGACGCCGCCACCGGCAAATCGACCCGCATAGCAACGACTAAATAACACTGACTTTAACTTATAATGGATTCGTGCGAGGCGGCAAATGCCGCCTCGCACAGTTTTTTCTATATTCATCATAGATAGAAGATGACAGCATAAAACAATGCCGTATCGTAAAAACTGCTGACATTGTGGAAGATGCTCCACGCCGCCGACCGCCATTTCGAATTAACGTTTCAAATAATTATTGTCAAATTATCCTGGGCAATTTGTGTTCGCGGAAGTATTCTGTGTCGATATAGCGGCCGTCTTCACCTGCCAGAGCCTTGCGGAACTCGTCGAAATTGCGGTGTGCCATATAGACTACATTATAAACATCACCCACATTATCAATGAAATGAGCATCACTGTCAGTGATGAAATTGAATCGTTTCAGGTAGGCGAATTTCTTAAGCTGCTCGGCTTTTGTGGTGCGGAAATTGATTTCCAAACCATCGGCACGTAAGTCGGGAGGCACAAAACCCAGCTGGCTCATCAGCGAGGTGGTGCCTTTGTTGATGTGCGCCGGTATGAAGAGACCGCCGATGCGGTGCACCTCGTCATAAATGCCGTCGATGTCGACATCTATGGCATTAAGAAGATGGTATTCCTCCTCGCCGACAATCTCATCCTCCTCGTCGACAATGAGCTGGTAGCCGAAACGATCCTCGTCGTTTGGGATGGGCGGCAGATGGGCGTCGAGAAATATCTGGAACTGGTCAAGCTGCTCATCATCGGCAAAATAGCATAGGCAGTGTGTCTCCTCCTGTGATGTAACCTCCACACCTCCAAGCACAAAGAGGCCATTTTCGCGGCCTATCTTCTGCGTCACCTTGATCTGGCGGGTGGTGTTGTGGTCGGTGATAGCAATCATATCCAGCCCCCTCGCCAGTGCGCGCTTGACAATGGCCGACGGGCTCATTTCAAGGTCTCCACACGGCGAAAGGACTGTATGAATATGCAAATCAGCCTTATACGGATGCAGCTGCTCCATTTTCAAACAACAACATTGACCTCGTCAATTTGGGGCTTGCGCCCAAAAAGACAACTTCAAAGTTCGCGCTTTGTTTATTTTTTCAGCAGTTCATAGATTTTTCCTGCCGTTTCGAATGTTTCTGCCGCGGTGGAGAGGAACGGGATGCCCTCTTCGTTGCTCTGTTCCAGGGTGTCGTCGCTGGCGCTCTGTCCCTTGACGAGGATGACGGCGGCAAGTTCCTTCAGCGAAGCAATGGCCATCACGTTCTTGTGGGTCTGAAGAGTCACCCAGATATTGCCCATCTCGGCGTTGCCCATCACATCGCTCAACAAATCGCTGACATAGCAGCCTTCCACTTCCTTATCAAGTCCCTGTGCACCCGAAAGCACCTTGAGGTTTAAAGCTTCAACAACGTCTTTAACTTTCATATCTTGTTTATTTTTAATTTATTATTATACAATCAACATTTAAGTTTGGAACTACAAAGATAGTACTTTTTTGCAAATTACAAAAATCATTGTCGCCGTGCTATTCGTTATGGTAGGGCTCGTGGTGGAGGATAGTGAAGGCACGGTAAAGCTGCTCGGTAAAGAAGAGCCGCACCATCTGGTGGTTGAAAGTCATCTTGGAAAGAGATATCTTGTCGTTAGCGGCAGAATATACACTTGGCGCGAAGCCGAAGGCACCACCAACTACAAAAGCAAGATTGCGCACACCAGCATTCATCTGTTTCTGAAGATACTGCGAGAAGCCCACAGACGTATGTTCAGTGCCGTGTTCGTCGAGCAAGACAACACGGTCACATTTCTCTATCTGCTTCAATATCAAAGCCGCTTCGCGCTCCTTTATCTCTTCGGGCGATGCTCCCTTCTGGTCCTTAAGTGCAGGAATGACAGTGATTTCAAAATTGACATAGTGCTTCAAACGTTTGACATAAACGTCAATACCCTCCTGAAGGTATTTGTCATCCGTCTTACCGACAACCAGCAACTTAATGTTCATTGTTCAAATATCTCCTATGAGTTACCTTCGTTCATTCCGACAACAAGATAGATAAACGGCGCGACCTTGAGGGCTTTGTTGTATCGATATCGTTCGCGGAAACCACGAGGCTCGCCATCAGGAGCATTATCAATCTGCTTGTTGTAGTAATCGCTTGCCCAACGTTTTGGACCGCGACGATATTCGTTGTAGCGTCCAGGCAATACCGTCAGCGTAAAACCGTATGGCAGCAGCAGCTGACGGTAGTCTTCGACGGGCAGAATCCGTTCTGTCCAGCTGCCTGTCTCGGGGTCGCAGGTGTTGTCTGGATCAAGCAGCAAGTTTGGTGACTGCGACTCCACTGCACGTTCCACATCGCTGTAAACCAATCCTCTCGTATTGTCCGCCCAGTAGTCGAGCTCTCGTTCAGACATCTCAGGCTGCAGCTTTTGAATAAAGTCGCGGCGCATTTTCCAGAAACCTTTGCGTGTTGTTGTGCCAAGCTCGTCGGCCTGCATAGCCTTGCGCAGACGACGGACAACACGGCTGTTGTATGGATTCGATGCCGTCGTGAAGACCATCTTCATCTGCGGCGACAGCGAATGCAGCGAACCGAAGAAACTGTCGAGCACATATATATGCTCAATTACATCCATTGCCAAAAGTGCATTGGGAATGACGTTGTTGGCTACACACCATTCCTTAAGCACTTCGATGTCACCCTGCAACACGACATTGGGCGCTACACCAAAGCGCTCGCCCAGACATTTCACGGTAGCGGTAGCATCGGCATTGTAGTCGATATATATTACCTTGCTGAATCCAAGTTTTTTTGCAAAGATACTCAAAATACCGTGCCCGCCGCCAAAGTCGACAACAGTTATCTCGTCGGGCGACATAGCGCACATTTCCAGAACTCGTTCGAGACTGTTGCGATAGATGTCGAGATAGTACTCCGCCGCATCAAGCACACGTTGCAGTGCCACACGGCTGTAGAGCGTGATATCGAGCTCGTTGACATCTATTTCCGCCAATCTGGCGGCAAACTCTTTCTGTACAGCATCGGGGTTGTTCATAGCAGTTGATTATTGGCGGTTATCGACATTGATGCAGTTTTAGCAACAATGCAAACAGACGGCTGTTGCACTTGGAAATCTCAAAAAAAGGTGTCTGAACAGCACCGAACGAACGGTAGAAATACTCGACACCCTCGTCCATACTGCCTTCAAAATCAAACGACACCGTCTTGTTGCTCAAATACTTTATTATGGCCCAAAACAACGTTTCGCTGTGACCGCTTTTGTGAAGGCTGTTGTTTTGTGCCGACATCAGCGAGTAGGCACATCGGCTGTCGAAGAGCACAAAACGTGCCACCAGCAGCCTACCGTCGGCATCGTGGAGCGAAGCTATCGTGCCGTTGCCACGCTCAATGGCGGCAGCGCAAACTCTTGCTATGAATTCGGCACTCAGCTTGTCCTCGCTGCCCTTTCCAGACCAATATTCATTATGGAACCGGGCAAAATCCATCGGCAACATATCGAAGCGAACCGTTGTTGTATCTTCGTAACGGTGTATCTTGCGCTGCCGTTTTTCGGTGTCAAAGCCGGCAAAGACCTTCTCAGGGTCGCGTATGTCGGCGATGCGGTATGTATAGCGAGTGGTTTGCTTATAGCCAGCCCAATAGAAAGGCAACCAATTGGTCACTTCAGGCGAAAAGTTCTGAAGGAAATAGGCCGGTTGCAGCTTTTCCACGCCGTCCAGCAGCTGTCGTACCACAACTTTTTCAAATTCAAGACGTTTACTATACGAGAGTGCTTCAGGATAAAAGTACACAGGACCCGAATACTGCGTCAGCTGGGGTTCAAGAATATAAGTCATTCCACAACGACGGCCAAAGAGGAAAGGCATAGCACCCAACAGACGAGCACCGTCGAAAGCCAGAGCAACATCCCAGTTCTTGCCCTTGCAAACGGTCTCCATCCACCAATATTGCAAAAACAGGGGAATATCGTATTCCCCTGATTCACATATTTCTCTATATCGTTCCTTGTTGGTCACAATTCTCTAATCAAGATTTGCCGTTCACTGAATGATAATAGCCACACGGTTGTTGGCAATGCGACCCTCGTAGGTCGAGTTGTCACCGATGGGGTCGGCAGTGCCTTTGGCTTCTATCTCAACACGATACTCGCTAACTCCGCGGGCGGTGAGGCGTTTTTTCACTTCGATGGCTCTCTGGCGCGAAAGGCCCAGATTGTAGGCCTCGGTACCGGTATTGTCGCTGTATCCGCGCAAAAGCACCTCAAGACGCTCGTTTTCCTGCATATATACAGCAAGGCTGTCGAGCATCGGCTCCCAGCTTTCAACGACCGTTGCGTCGTTGGGGAAGAACTTGACATCCTTGAACGACTTGGCTCCTTCGGCGGCAGAGGGGAACATATTTATCTTCTTGGTGCCGAAATAGAGCAGCACACCGACGTGTATAAGCTGATCGGGCGACTGCTCTGTGGTGAAGAATTCGGTACCTTGCCAATAGCGGTAGTCGACCTGTGCCACATTGAGTTGCAACTTATTCTTCAGTTTCTTCTCGGCAGCCCAGGCTTGATAGGTCTTCAAAGCTTCAAGAGCCTCTTCCCTGCCCTGTTCGACAAGCTGCTCACGCAGAGCGTCGTCCTCGACCGACGGATTGACTGCAAAAACAGCGCAGATGCGCATCGGCGAACGCGCGACGGTGGTAAGATAGTTCATCACCGGAGTGAAATTGCCCCAATCAGGATGGCGCAACTCGGTCAACGCCGGTATGGTCGAATAGTCGAAATCGCAAAAATATATCTTCTTGGCGTCGAAGGTGGTGAATTTCCATATCGAATCGTAGTCGCTCTTGCGCACTTTCTGTTTGCCTTCGATGAAAGGACTCACCACTTTAGCACCTTTTTTTGTATTCTGTGCTGTGGCAACCATAGGAGCCAGCAGAGCCACAAGAATCAAAAGAGTCAGTTTTTTCATTGCTTTTACTGTTATTTTTGCCTTATAACGCGGCTGTCGAAAAATTATTGTGCCTGGTCGTCGATTTGCGGATCGACCAGTGTACCGTCCTCGCAGCAGACCACACGTGCCGGAAATTTGTCTATCATCATAAAATCGTGCGTCGATATGAGCATCGACACTCCCGAATTACGGTTTATCTCGGTCAAAAGATGCATAATCTCGCTCGACGTTATGGGGTCGAGATTGCCTGTCGGCTCGTCGGCAAGAATCAAGTCGGGCGTATTGACCAACGCACGGGCAATGCCGACACGCTGGCGTTCGCCTTCCGAGAGGTGATAAGTCTGATAGCCAGCCTTGTCGGCCACGCCGACAGCCGTCAACACTTCCATAATACGCTCGTCGATAAGTTGTTTCTTCTTCCAGCCAATACTGCGGAGCACAAAAGCAAGATTGTCATACACATTACGGTCAGTAAGCAACTGAAAATTCTGGAAAACGATGCCCAGACGGCGGCGCAGCATCGGTATCTGACGACGTTTGAGGCTACCAAGATTGAAGCCGCATATAACACCGCTGCCCTCCTCGAGAGGGCTGTCGCCATAAAGCGTGCGCAAAAGCGACGTTTTGCCAGCGCCGCTCTTGCCTATGAGGTAGACAAACTCGCCTTTCTCCATTTTGAAGTTGACGTTGCGAAGCACGACACCTTCTTCGTGGCTGATTGTCACGTTATTGAGAGCAATAATCTGTTCCTTGTCCATATTGTTTTATTTCTGCAAAAATACAAAAAAAAATTGATTTTGCTTTTGGACTATAAATCTTTTCATTTTTTAACGCCAATTTATGCCAAATGACCAAACCGGCAGCCACAATCATAAAGCACAGTTCATTAGCCATTGAAAATCAATGTCCACCGTCGTTCCACTTTCCAATATGTTTCGCAAATTCCCTCTGGCTGCCAAAACGTTATTTTCGATATACTTTCCCTGGCATATGTACAGTATTTGTACAGTATATGTACGCTTCAGAAGCGTACATATACTGTACATATACTGTACAAATACTGTACATATGCCTATGCAGGTATATGCTAAAAACAGGGCTAACACGCAGGAAACAGCTGCGATTTGCGGCTTTTTCAACGGTTACGCCAAAAACCGGGCAGGAAAATGATGATGATTGTAAGGCATTCGAGACGACCAAGCAGCATCAATGCAGAGCAAATCCATTTGGCCACAGCGGGAAAAGCGGCGTAGCTTCCAAAGCCACCGCAGGCACCGAGTCCAGGGCCATAGCTGGTGATGCACCCAAAAACGGCACCAAGCGACTCGGTGGCGTCGACCCCACAAAGCATCAACGCCAAGACTCCCAGCAACATTGTGATTACATAAACGATAAAAATCACCATCACATTGGTAATCATATCGTTCGACACAGGATATCCGTTGAGGCGGACAGGATTGTAGGCATTGGGATGCAAACGGTTGGTCAGCGTAAGCCGCACAGTGCGAAGCAGTATCAGCACCCTCATTATCTTCACACCTCCTGTGGTCGAACCAGCCATTCCGCCGCAAAGACTCAATACAAGAAACAGCAGCACAATGGGGGTCCACCAAAGATTGGTGTCGGCGACAACGCTTCCAGTGGTGGTTACAACACTGACAGTCTGTACAATGCCGCAACGCAGGGCATCGTCAAAAGCGAAGCCGCAACGACGGTGCAACGCCGTAACGACAAAGGCGACCGACAGCAGTATGAGTATCAGGTAGAAGCCGAACTGGTCAAGTTTACGGCTTATTTTGCTCCATCGCAGGGTGAAGAAATTGTAGAGCAGCGCAAAGTTGATGCCGCCAACGAACATCGCCGCAGTCAGAATATACTGCTGGGTGGCTGTGAAACGTGCTATGCTGTCGCCGTAGATAGAAAACCCGCCAGTCGATATATTGCTGAACGTCAGGTTTACAGCTTCCCACAGCGTCATTCCTGCAATTGTAAGCAAGACGATGAAAAATGCCGTCAGCGAAAGGTATGTAATCAGTGTCTGACGCACCATTGTTCGCATCGAGGCGGTAGTTTTGCCAGTGTTGTCGGCACTGCTGGCCTCGGCGGTGTAAAGACTGTATTTGTTAAGACCCAAAGTCGGCACAACAGCCAACACAAGAAGTATGATGCCAAAACCACCAAGCCAATTACTCATACTGCGCCACAGCAGCAGTGACTTAGGCTGGGTTTCGACAGCATCCAAGATCGAGGCACCTGTAGAAGTCAGACCCGACATCGACTCGAAGAAAGCATCGGAAAAGGAAATTGAGAAGTGCGAATTGAACAGCGAGAAGCCTGCGGCATCGCTGTTCAATTGAAGGCCAGATAAAAGGTACGGCAATGTGCCGAAAAAAGTCAGCGCCAGCCAAACAAAAGCTACGGTAAGATAGGAAAGGCGCCTGTCGGTGGTGCCGGAAAGGGCTGTGCGGCGAGGCAAAGTCCAAAGCAACAGAGCGCCGAAGAGCACCGTCGTCAGCGAGGCCGCAAGAATGCGCCACCCCGTGCCATCGGCAAAATGCAGCGCAGGCACAAGGCACAACGACATAGCAATGCCCTCGCCTATGAGCGGCGCGCCCAACGGCCTGAGCACCAATGCTGCATCTGTCTTCCTTTTTGATGTACCTTGTTTTTTCACTGCACAATGTTTTAGTTATTTACGTCTCCAATAAGCCGGCAAAAGTATTGACACTATCGCAAATATTTCAATTCTGCCAGCAAGCATAAGCACCATCATAGTCCATTTGGCTACGGGCTGAAGCTGGACATAATCCAGATTGGCGCCAAGGCTGTTGATGACTGGCGACGGGCCAAGATTGCCGATATTCGCCGCCGACATACAGAATGCATTGGGTATGTCACTGCCGCAGATGGTTAGTACAAATGCTCCGACGGCGACAAAAAGCAGATAGAGAAATATGAAAGTGAATATGCGTATAACGTAGCTGTCTTCCACCACTTTGCCGTTCACCTTGACACTGAGCACGGCACGCGGGTGAATCATACGGACAAAATAGTTGCGCACATATCGTGCCAACAT
The DNA here is from genome assembly GCA_016283175.1 of Bacteroidales bacterium. GTDB lineage: Bacteria > Bacteroidota > Bacteroidia > Bacteroidales > P3 > Colimorpha. The sequence goes on along the minus strand of JAEEMK010000088.1, from coordinate 16,729 downwards.
CATTATACGCTTGATTTTCAACCCTCCGCCCGTAGAACCAGCCGAGGCTCCAAGGAAAATAAGCAGGAAAGTGAGCACCGACACCACCATAGGCCACACATCCGGCGACGCAGTGTAGAAACCGCAGGTGGACATTGTCGACGCGATGTGGAAAAGCGAAAACGTGACGTTTCGCCAGTCAAAACGCCCTTCGGCAATGCAAAAGGCAGTAGCGCTGACGACTACCGCTACTACAAAAACAAGCACATAACGCAGAAATTCCTCGTCGCCGTGTATCTGGCGCCAGCGTCCGGTAAAGAAACAATAAAGCACGGCCAGATTAACTCCAGAAAGGAACATAAAGACTGTGATACAGCACTTTGAGAAATTAGAAAAGCCAGCAAGACCCGCATCGCAGGTCATAAAACCACCCGTCGAAACGGTACTCAACGACGTACAGAAGGAATCGACAAAGCTATTGCCGTCGGAATAGAGCAACAAAAACAGCACCAGCGTAAGCATAACATACACCGTCCACATCAACACCACGTTGCGAGCCATTCGTGGATGCAGACGACGCTGCAAAGTGCCGGAGAATTCGGCTTCATATAGGCGTGCACTGCCTTCGTTGAGGCGGTGCAATATGGCGACGACAAAGAGTATGAGTCCCAATCCGCCGATCCATTGCGACACGCTGCGCCAGACGAGCAGCCCACGCGGCTTCGTCTCAAGACCTGTAAGCACTGACGAGCCCGTGGTTGTAAAGCCCGAAAAGGACTCGAAAGCGGCGTCGGTAAAGCTGGTGACAGTGCTGGTGAAGATATAAGGCAGGGCTCCCATCAACGGGACCACAATCCAAATGACGGCAGTATACCAGAAGCTTTCCCGTTCGTGCAACTCATAGGTGGCACCAATGCCGAGGAAGTTGCGCAGGAAGAGTCCCAACACAAGTATGATAAGCCCCGAGGCTACAAGGCCGAACTGGGAGCCGTCGCCATAATAGAGCGATACGGCTACAGGCACAGCCATCGCCACCGCCATAATAACCAGCAGCATACCCAGCAGCCTGCAAGCCAGCCGGAAATTGAAACGAGGCTTAATGGTTTTCAAGACAGGCAATTGTTTTAGTCAAACAGTTTAGCCACCTTGTCCATCGCGTTAGGCAGCGCAAAAACAACGACTTTGTCAAGCTCTTTCAGCCTTGTTTCGCGCGTGGGCAACAGCGTCTCGCGACCACGGATGATACCACCGATTGTGGCTTGACCTTCAGGCAGACGCAACTCGCCGATAGTCACACGCGTAGCTGTAGCGTGACGGCCGACGACAAACTCAATCAACTCGGCATTGGTGCCGCTAAGCCACTTGCTGCTGACGGCATCGCCTTTAACTATGAAACGGGCTATGTAGCTGGCTGTGATTAGTTTCTTGTTAATAATGGTGTCGATGCCAATATCCTGCGAAATGTTGATGAATCCTGTGTTCTCGACCAAGGCAATGGTTTTGCGAATGCCAAAACGACGCGCGTGGAGGCAGGTCAGGACATTGGTTTCCGACGAATCGGTGACAGCTATGAAAGCATCCGTGTTTGTCAAGCCTTCATCCTTAAGCAGTTCTATGTCAGTTGCATCGCCATTGATAATCAAACTATTCGAAAGCACCGCACTGAGATCTTCGCAACGTTTGCGGTTTTGTTCCACGAGTGTGATGCGTTTTTCGTTTTCAAGTGTCAAAGCAGCATAACGCCCTATGCGACCGCCACCGGCGATCATAACGTTCTTGATGTCGATTTCGGCGCCGCCGGCAAGTTTCTTGACGGTATCCATCTGGTTGGCTTTGCTGATGATATAGGCCATATCGCCGGCCTCAAAGACTGTGTCTGAATGCGGTATTATAGTCTCACCGCGGCGCAGGATGGCGACGATGCGCACCTGCAACGTTGAGTATATCTGACTGAGTTCTTTGACCGACTTGCCCCTGACGGGTGATTCCTCCTCAAGGCGTATGAGGTACATAGTCAACAGACCGCCACTGAAGTCGAAAAACTCAGTGGCAACAGTGTGGTTCAGCAGGTTGGTGATTTCTTTGGCAGCAATACGCTCAGGACATACCATCTCGTCGACACCAAGGTCGCGGAACATTTCACGATGTTTTGGCGACAGCAGTTCGGCGTTGGTGATTCGAGCCACTGTTTTCTTGGCTTTAAGCTTCTTGGCTAAAATACAGGTAACCAAGTTTATAGGTTCGTCGTGCAACACAGAAAGGAAGAGGTCGCAATCGTGGACATTGGCTTCTTCGAGTACCTTGGGCGATGTAGAATCGCCAACAATGGTCAGCAAATCCGTTTCTTTCTCCAAACGTCCCAGCAACTCCGAATTAGGGTCAACGACGGTGATGTTGTAGTTCAACAACGTCAAAGACTTGGCCAAATAGAAGCCAACCTCGCCATCACCTGCAATAATGATATTCATCGTATTATGAATTTTTTTCTCTTCCGCGGTTTTGGATTTTCATCGTTCGGCAACACCTCCATCAGGTCTTTGTCAACGTGAACAACCATAGCCATACTTATACCAGTTATTTCAACAGCAAAATTTCCTTCTTCACAGTCGCTTATAAGCATTCCGACCTTACCTTCCAAAGGACCGCTGTGTATGCGCACACGCACACCGCTATGCAGTTTTTCTGTCGTTTTAACCTGAACATCAACTTCTGCGGCAATAAAATCCTTCATCATCTGTATCTCTTTCTCGGGTATTGTCGCAACCTGTCCATTGAACTTGACCATTGCAACAACATTGGGCACGTTCAACAGAGGAACTTCCTGCTTTTTTGTAATCTTGGCAAAAATATACGACTTCAGCAATGGTACTTCCACCCACTTTTTGCGGTCACTCCAAGTATGGAGTTCTTTACGCATCGGCAGATAGACTTCGAAGCCTGCAGCAACCATTTTCTGCTCCGCTTTCTTCTCGGCGCGAGGATTAGTATATAGCGCAACCCATTGTGGTTCAGACGTCAACATATATATAATATAATATTTGTTCCATAAAAATGAAACTGCAAAAATACAAAAAAAACAGAATATCGCGCCGACTTATGCCGAAAGAATTGTTAAAGACAGCGCGAAAGGGAGCAAATAAAACTATTTCCCATCATTGTGAAATGAGCAATACCTGACGTAAACATCGGATATACTGTCGATAATGTCCGATGCAATCAAAGCGGCCTGCGATTGACGCGATGCAGCTATATCGCCAGCCTGGCCGTGAATATTGACTGCCAAAGCGGAAATCTGCTGTGTAGAAAGGTCAACATCGTTATGCCGACGCCTGTATGCAACAGCCTGAGCCATAAGTCCAAGCGTTATTCCCGTCAGCACATCTCCGCTACCCGCCGTGGCCATACCTGCATTGCCTGTTACATTAACAATTGGCTCAACTCCCGGTGCATAAATCTGAGTACGGTGAGCCTTCTTAACAATCACAAGATTGTGCATATTTGCCATAATTTGAGGTGCAGAGTCGGAAAACAAACGATGGTACTCCTTCGCGTGTGGCGTGAAGACCGTTCCCGCAGCAAGGTGCATTAATTCAGGGTGGCACGACAAGATGTTTAGAGCGTCAGCATCCATAATCAGCTGCTTCTTGTCCTTCGGAGCCGACGACACACTGCCCGAACAGGCTTCCAACAAAGTCTTAATCGCTTGTGAGGTGGCTTCGGAAGTTCCTATGGCCGGGCCTACAGCAATGGCATCATAGCCATCCAGTTTAAGAGGCAGCGAACTAAACTCCGAAGCATTATCATCCAAAGAAAGCATAGCTTCAGGCACAGCGGTCTGCATAATGTCAACACCAGCACGCGGCACGTGCACCGTCAGCAGTCCTACACCGGAACGCAGACAGGCACGAGCAGCAAGGACAGCAGCGCCCATCTTGCCATAGCTGCCGGCAATGAGCAAGGCGTGACCGTAGTCGCCCTTATGGCTTTCCGGGTCGCGCGACGACAAGAATTCTACATCTTTAATTGAAATCATAATACAACATTAAAAAAGGGCGACGCGTCAACACGTCGCCCTTGACACTATTGTCTTTCAATTAATTTTCGGGTTTGAGAGTGCCTACTGCATAGTGACCCAGATCGAAATAACGACGTGCAAGACGCTTCATATCGTGGGTAGTGATGCTGTTAACCATAGCCTCATAGTCGGTGATGTTGGCATCGCGGTTCTCGCCATACATATAGATTCCAAGAATCTGACCCATCCAGAAGTTGTTCTCCTGCATCTGGGTTTCACGTTCCTTGATCATCTGCAGTTTCACCTTGTTGAGAGTCTCGCGGTCGCAGCCTTTCTTGACACATTCCTTGATCAGGTCGATAGCAGCCTTTTCAACACTTGCACAGTTTTCGGGAGCGCACTGCAGATAGAAGAGCCAGCTGACATCGCCGTCAAAGTCAATATCGTAGGAAGCAGTAGCATAGGGGCTGTAAGTCTCGCCCATCTTCTCGCGTATAACCTCGGTGGTGCGGATTTGCAGAGCCTCGCCAAGAGCAGTAACGGCAATGCGCTCGCGCAGGTCTGCCTTGCCGGCAAAACCGCGGGTCTCGCCCATTACGATAACCATACCCTGCTTGTCGGTACCAGCCAGCGTAAGGCTGTGGTTGACACCCTCAGCCAGCTTCGGACCCTTGTCGAGTTTAGGCTCATTCTTCTGCTTACCGTTGGTAGGCAGGATATTGAGGTAGTTGGCGATAGTTCTGATATTATCATCACTGATGTTGCCGACGAAGATGAAAATCTGGTCGCTGGCATCGGCGAAACGCTCGCTATAAATCTGATATACACGCTCGAAGTCAATGCCATTGACATCCTTTTCGGTAGGCATAACAACAAGACGCGGGTTGTGGTCGTAAGCCATTTCATAGAAATCCTTCATAAATTTGGCCTGCGGGTTGGCTGCAGCCATACGCACCTGGGTGAGAAGGGTTTCGATATTGCGATCGAACGATTCGCGGTCTTTGCGAGGAGCCTCGTAGTAGAGATCGACAAGCTGCATCATAGTCTCGAGATCCTTGGGAACACAGCTGCCACTGAAGCCCTGAGTATTGCTACTGATATAGGGGCTGACACCAACAGTCTTGCCCTGAAGTTTTTTGCTGAGCTGGCTGCTGCTGAAGTTAGCGATGCCGGCTTCGTCGACCAAATTGGCAACATTGCCAACCATAAAGGCTTCCTGGTCGCTGTAGAGTGCCGAACCGCCGAAAGCGAAGCTGCGCATACGAATCTCGTCCTCTTTGTAGTTGGTCTTCTTTACAACAAAGCGGATGCCGTTGGGGAGGACATACTCTTTATAGTCGAACACTGTGTTCTCGCTGAGGACAACCGGAATGACATCTTTGACTTCTTTGTCGAACAAAGGCTCGTCTTTGTATGTGTCAACCCAAGGCTCGGTCTGCTCTTTCTTGCTGTCGGCAACGACTTTCAGGATGGCATCCTTGGTGGGAATACTGTAACCTTCTTTCTCGGGAGCGGTAAGGACATAGATGAAGTTCTCATCAGTGATCCAGTCTTTCACAACGTTGTTGACCTCTTCGAGGGTGATTTCAGGGACAAATTCACGAGCATAGGCGTCCTCCTGACGGATACCGGGGATAACGTCGCCTTCAAGATAGTGCTGAGTATACTCGTCAGCAAAGGCGTTGCTCTGGGTCTTGTTGAGCTCTTTGGCGGCCTTGCGATAGCTTTCCAGCAGGCTCTCCTTGGCGCGATCCAGCTCGGTCTGCAGGAAGCCGTGCTCGTCGACACGCTTCATTTCCTTAAGAAGCATAGCGGTAGCTTCTTCAATGCGGTTGTCTTTGGGGAATGCGGTAAGCACAGCGCAGTCAAGTTTAGCAAAGAAGCTACCATAGCCGCCACCTGCATAAAGGAAAGGAGCGCTGGCCTTCTCGGCCATTTCAGCGAAACGGGCGTTAATGATATTCTCGGCAAGGTTGCGCACGAGCATCTGACGATAGTCACCGACAGTGCCTTTGGGAGCCTGGGGATGTTTCCAGAACATCTGGATGTTGGCCGATGATGCCTCCTTGTCGGTAGCAATGGCTACGAGGGGTTCCTTGTTATCGGGTACATTGAAATAAGGACGCTCCTTGGGGTTGGCGGGCATTTTGTTGTCATTGAAATACTCTTTAACCTTGGCCTCAATCTCGTCGACGTTGATGTCGCCAACAATGATGACAGCCTGCAGGTCTGGACGATACCAGTCTTCATAGAAGCGGACAATTGTCTGACGCTGGAAGGTCTTCAAGACCTCTTCAGTTCCAATGGGGATACGGTTGGCATAGCGCGAATCCTTGAACATAATGGGCCAGTACTGCTTCTGCAGACGGTCCTGGGCACCCAAACGGCCACGCCATTCCTCAATGATAACACCACGCTCTGCGTCAATTTCCTTGGAATCCATCAACAGCTTGCTTGCCCAGCCGTCGAGGATTTTCATACCCATCTCGAGCATCTCGGCATCGTTGGGCATATTGACATAATAGACAGTCTGGTCAAAGAATGTGTAGGCATTGACGTGGCCACCGAACTGCACTCCCTTGGCTTGCAGCTTGTTGATCAACTCATTGTGCGGATAGTACTCCGTACCGTTGAAAGCCATATGCTCGGTGAAGTGAGCCAGACCCAGCTGGTCCTCATCCTCAAGGATAGAGCCGGCATTGACGACCAAACGGAACTGCACACGGCCTTCAGGTTTCTTGTTGGCACGGATGTAGTAGGTAATACCGTTATCCAGCTTACCCATACGGACTTTTTTGTCAATGGGAACCTTAGCGGTGAGGTCCGATTTCTTCTCTTTCTTGCCGCCGGCGGTGCCGAACTGGGCAAAGCTCATTCCAGCTGCAGCGAACAGAAACAGGAACAGAATAAAAATTTGTTTCTTCATTTTTTGTTTTGAATTTTAGTTAGTTATTTAAATAATTCGATATTTTCGCAATTTGCAAAAGTACATAAATATATTTTAATGACAAAATATATTTACATACATTTTACAACCACATCTATAATTAGACGTTTCAGCCCCTCGAAATCTTACAACTTGATAAAAAAAACGTACACATCGGAACCAGTGCGGTATAACCAACAAGCAACAGCAATCGTTCCTATACCAACTGATATAAGAATGCACCAAAAACACGAGAACTACCGAATTCGGCGGCTTTTAGGAACATCCTAAAGAGCAGTTTCCAGATAGTGGCGCAGTTGGACGGGGGTGACGTCGTGGTGTATTTCTCCGCCAACAGCATAGGAAATGGCACCAGTTTCTTCGCTGACAATCACCGATATGACATCGAGTTGTTCCGTCACGCCGATGGCCGAACGGTGACGAAGGCCCAGATTAGGGTCGATGGAGAGGTTGGACGACACAGGCAAAATGCATCGTGCCGCGACAACCTGGTTCCCTTTCACCAGCACGGCGCCGTCGTGAAGCGGCGAATTCTTGAAAAACAGTGTCTCCAGTAACGCCGACGAAACAACAGCATCAATGCGCTCTCCAGTACGAATTATGTCGCCGACTTCATTCTGGCGTATAAAAACTATCAGCGCGCCAGTCTTACTCTGCGACATATGCATACAGGCCTGTATGTACGGTTCCAGTTCTATGCTGCTTTTTTGGTCGCTTACACTTTTCTTCCAGAACAAAAAGCGTTTTCGAATATTGTCGCCATCGATGCTCGTTTTTGTGCCGACCATCAGCAAGAATTTACGTATTTCGGGTTGGAAGACTATAATCAGCAATATAAGACCTATGGATATAAACTGTCCCAATATGGTGGCCGTCAAACGCATACCTATGAGCGACGACACTTGCCAGAGGATGTATATGACCACAACGGCCCAGAATATGCGCAGCACATTGGTGCCACGCACCGCTTTGTAAATCTGGTAGGCAAGAAATGCCACCAAGAATATGTCTATAATATCAACAATTGTTATCGAGGGTAAGCCTTGCATTATATTTGTTTTTGAGTTGTGGATTATTAACTATGGATTTACAATACAGATTGTCTGCTGTTTATCAGTTTATCGATTACCGCGATAGTTTGTCGGGCAGCACGGACATCGTGGACACGCAACACCTGCGCACCTTGCATCAAAGCCACAGTGTGCAATGCAACAGTGCCTGTCAAGGCATCTTCGGGTGTTGTATCCAAAAGACGGTAAATCATCGATTTGCGCGACAGTGCTACCAACAGAGGACAATCTGGAAACAATTCTCGAAGTTCGCCAATGCGACCCAACAGACTATAGTTTTGATTGAGGGATTTTGAAAAGCCGAACCCAGGGTCGATGATAATATCGGCCACACCCATTGTACGAAGCTTTGCTACACTTTCAGAAAGCTTCAAAATAACATCAGGGGTGGGATCACCGTCAAGTTCTGAAGTCTGGTTCTGAGATTCAGACAGTCTTTTAATGTGCTTAACGCCTGCGGGGTCGTCGGCACAGCCGTAAGGGTTGTGCATCAGCACATATGGTGTATGCAGTTCGGCAACAGTGCGAAACATTTCTGCATCAAAAAGACCACCTCCTATGTCGTTGATGATGTCGGCACCAGCCTCAACAGCCGCACGGGCTGGCAGAGCATAGCAAGTGTCGACCGACAGGACGGCCTCAGGCAACCTGCGGCGCACAACGTCGACAACCTTTGAAAGCCGCCGAGCCTCCTCGTCGGGCGTAAGCATAACAGCACCGGGACGCGTCGACACGACGCCGATATCGATGATGTCGACCCCTTCGGCCACCATCTGTTCAGCGCGTGCCACCACTTGGTCTTCAGTGCAATAGCGACCGCCGTCGTAGAACGAGTCGACAGTGGCATTGAGAATGCCCATCACCGCCGGTGAATCATAACGAACCAGGCGTTCGCCGCAGCGTATTGTGAACGGTAAAAAATAATTATTACACATCATAACAATAAAAGAACGGACATTGCGTTGTTTAATTGTGCGAATATCAAAAAAGCTTCTATTATTGTCTCAAAACGCGAAAAACCAAATGACCCAGACAGAAAAAGAATTCGAGATACAGACAAAACTCTGCCGCGACATCTTTGAGAAAAAGACTCGCGACTATGGCACCTCGTGGCGCATCCTCAGGCTGCCATCGCTCACCGACCAAATTTTCATCAAGGCCAACCGCATACGCAGCATCGAGGAGACTGGCGAGAACCGCATAGGCGACGATGTCCGCGGCGAATATGTAGCTATGGTCAATTATGCTGTTATGGCACTGATACAACAAGAACTTGGAAGTGAAGTACAGAAAGCTGAAAGTGAAGACAGTATGGAACTGCCGCTCGAAAAGGCAATGGAACTCTACGACAAGCACCTGGGACGCACCGTAAAGCTGATGCTTGACAAAAACCACGACTATGGCGAAGCGTGGCGCCAGATGCGTGTCAGTTCGATGACCGACCTCATTTTGATGAAACTGAAACGCATAAAGCAAATCGAAGACAACGACGGGAAGACACTCATTTCAGAAGGCGTGGAGGGCGGATATATGGACATTATCAACTACTCGCTTTTCTGCCTTATCAGACTCGGTAACGTGAAACCGGGAACAGAAAATTGAAAACCATCAAACCTTTAAATTTTAAACCTTTAAACTATTCATAATGATTAAAGAATCCAAGACCAATTCGATTATCTATGTCATAGCCCGCTGGTTTGTAGGGCTGGTGTTCCTTTTCTCAAGCTTCACCAAAGGCGTCGATCCGCTTGGCACCGCTTTCAAGGTGGAGGAGTATATGACCGCCTGGAGCATCGGCGGTCTGTCGTTCGACTGGGCTCTGCCGCTGGCACCATTCCTTTCAATGGCTCTCATCACGGCCGAATTCCTTGTCGGAATAATGCTCATCACAGGCTCGTTCCGCAAACTCACCGCCTGGCTGTTGCTGCTGATGATGGCTTTTTTCACAGCCACCACACTCTACGACGCCATTACCAACAAAGTGGACGACTGCGGCTGTTTCGGCGACGCCGTGAAGCTCACCAACTGGCAGACTTTCTGGAAGAACATCATACTCGACGTACCCACAGTCTTCATATTCCTTGCCCGCCGCTGGTCGCGCTCCAAACACTTCGAACGCGATACACTTATAGCACTGGCAGCCATCGCTGCAATGGTTGTCTTTGGACTTTATAACATCAACAACGAGCCAGTCATCGACTTCCGCCCTTGGAAAGTTGGCAACAAAATGATCAAAAACCTTGACGAAGGTCTTGAGACAACCAACCAAGTGACATACAAAAACAAAGCAACTGGAGAATTCAAGACTATGGATTCCAAAGAACTGATGGATTGCTATGCCGCCGACCCCGAATGGGGCGACAAATGGGAATGGGTTGGAACCTCCACCGTAAGCCCCTACGAGATTGTCAATCCCAAGAACGACAGCATAGTTTCCTTCCCCGTCGTTGACGCCGACGGTGAGGACTACACATTCGACCTGATTGGTGCCGTCGACGGTCCTGTAATGCTGTGCACCATACATCACGTCGGCGATGTCAATGGACGTGGAGTCAAAGCCATTGCCGACATCAAACAACTGGCCGAAGAACGTGGCATACGCTTTGCCGTCGTCAGCAGTGCAGAACAGAGCGAACTGCTGCAGTTCCTCTATGGCAACACCCTGATGGATGTTGAATACTATTTCAGCGACGACAAAGCCATCGAAGCTATGATACGCAGCAACCCCGGCTTTGTGCTGATGGAAGAAGCCACCGTCAAAGGCAAATGGCACTACAAGAACGCTGACAAAATCAAGGACTACCCCTTTGAAGTTGAAGAATAGCGTTTGTCATTTATCTGCATCCATTCACCCATTCAAACCAAACAATCCTTTAAAACCTTAAAACAAAAAAAAAAAACAAAAACCTAAAACTAAAATGTTACAGCGCATTCAATCATTCTTTTTAGTACTTGCAACAGTAGGCATCATAATGCTTTTCCAATTCCCCATAGCCATTTACACAATGCCCAGCCTGAGCGGAGAAGGCGAAACCACATCCGAACTGCAACTCATTGGCAAAGACAGCCGCTATGCCGACAACAACAACGACCTAACACAGATCACTTACATCGGTCAAGACATCGTACATCTCAAAGGCGTATGGGTGCTTGGACTGGTGGCCGCGCTGGTGGGCGTCATCGCGCTGGTGAGCATATTTCTATATAAGAACCGCATCCTTCAGATGCGTGTCGTGGCCTGCGGAGCCCTGCTTAACATCGTGTACATCTTTCTCATTTTCTTCTGGGCTATCAACGGTGCCGGCGGCAATGGAGGATACCTGCGTGTATTGCAGGAGCTGCACTTTACCGACCAACCCATCAACGTTGATATGCTCACTCCGGGAACCATCATTCCAATCGTTACGATAGTATTGCTCTATCTGGCACAACGTGCCATTAAGAAAGACGAGATGAAAGTGCGCGCCGCCGACAGGCTGAGATAAGCGGAAAACGTAAATTCCTCTTAGCTCCCCAAAAACAACATTCAACTAAAAAATGCTATCTCTGACTTTCAATAATATTGAGCAGTTGCCAGACGTAGCCCATCAACTGCTTGAAAAGTTCCCTGGCGAACGTTTCTACGCCTTCTTCGGGTCAATGGGTGTCGGCAAAACGACACTCATCAAGGAGATCTGCGCACAGCTGGGCGTTGAGCAGAACGTCTGCAGCCCCACCTTCGCCATCGTCAACGAGTACGCCGACCACAACGGCGAGCCAATCTACCATTTCGACTTCTACCGTCTCAAGAACCTCGACGAAGCCTACGACATCGGCTATGAAGAATACTTCTATTCTGGCTGTTGGTGCTTCACCGAATGGACCGAGAAAATAGAACCCCTTCTACCCGACCACTACCTGCGCATCGAAATCGCCGAGCAGAACGGCATTCGCACACTGACCGCCGCGGTAGAGGAATAGTTTAAAAATCACCTGCGAAAAAAGACTGACATTTTGTCAGTCGGGTACCCACGCGACAGCATCGTTTTTAACCTACCAACTCCCCAAAAGCCTAATTCAACGCCTTTAGGGAGTTCTCTTTTTTCGTCTTCATAACACACTGTTTAACAACACTATCACTGGTCGTTGTACAGTATATGTACAGTATTTGTACAGTATATGTACGCTTCTAAAGCGTACATATACTGTACAAATACTGTACATATACTGTACAACGACCAGGGTTGGTTTATGGAAATAACATCTTTTTTACACTTCAATTTTGGAGGCCGCTATGGGTATTGACGGTAAAAAAAGGTCGTAAAGAGACTCAAAAAAATATGACATTTTGTCAGTTGCAGGACTTCGAAAACGTAATGTCTTTATTTTTTTTATCCTTGTGGAACGTTTTCAGCCCGTGTAAAGTTTTTTTTTCGTATTTTTGCAAATTTGAACTATTTACATATAATGGCAATAAACAAAGATAAACTAACTGAAAGCAAGGCGCTTGCAAAGCTCGCAGCGCTTGGCATCGAGAACAAAAAAGGTCTCGACACTGTGATATTGGACCTGCAGGGAGTGCAGTCGGCGCCTGCCAACTACTTCGTCATCTGCAGCGGCAACGTGCCGTCGCACACCGAAGCCATCTGCGACGGTGTGTTTGAAAGCATCAAGAAGGCTACGGGTTCCAATCCGCTACGCATAGAAGGCTATGACAACGCTGAGTGGATACTGATGGACTATTTCGACGTAGTGGTGCATATCTTCCTGAAAGACAAGCGCGACCACTACCGTTTGGAACAACTTTGGGCCGATGCCGAGAAGGTTGAATTATAAACTATGATTTTTGAAAGAAGATAATGAGCGAAAACAACAACAATAAAAAGACGAGACAGAACAACCCTCTGAACAAGCAGGGCAACAACAAGCCCGGCAACGGGAAGAAAAAGGGTTCCGACTGGGTGATGTACATTGTCTATGCCGTCATAATAATATCGCTTGGCGGCGTATGGCTTGGCGGCGGCAGCCGCGGTGGCAGCAAGGAAATTGGTTGGAGCCGCCTTGACGAGATACTTCGCAAGGGCGACCAGAAGGAGATAGTGGTGGTCGACAAGGAACGCGCCGAGATTTTCATCAAAGAGGAGGCGCTGCAGGGCGACAGCTCGTACAACGACATCACCCGTGGCATCAAAGATATGAAGGATGCCGGACATTATATCTACAAGTTTGTCGACATCGAAACGTTCAAGAGCGACCTCGATATGGTGGCACAGCAGAATTTTGAACGCGACACAGCCGGTCTCGCCGACAGCAACGGATATGTCAATATCGGACGCATCAACGAAATACGCCGCAACAGCCACATTGAACTCAAGGCCCGCGAGAGCGACAAGACGTGGGAAAAGGTGATGTATTGGTTCGGCCCGCTGCTGATGCTGATATTCTTCTTCTTCATTATGAGCCGCATAACCAACCGTCAGATGGGCGGTGGCGGCGGCGGAATATTCAGCGTCGGCAAGTCGAAGGCCAAGATTTATGACGGCAAAACGTCGACCAACGTGACTTTCAAGGATGTAGCCGGCCTGGCAGGAGCCAAGGAAGAAGTGATGGAGGTTGTCGATTTCCTCAAGAACCCGAAGAAATACACCGCCCTGGGCGGCAAGATACCCAAGGGCGTATTGCTGGTTGGTCCTCCGGGTACCGGCAAGACGCTGCTGGCCAAAGCTGTTGCCGGCGAAGCCAACGTGCCCTTCTTCTCGATGTCGGGAAGCGACTTCGTCGAGATGTTTGTCGGCGTCGGTGCTTCGCGCGTCCGCGATCTCTTTGAGGAAGCCAAGAAGAAAGCTCCTTGCATTATCTTCATCGACGAGATCGACGCCGTGGGCCGTGCCCGCAGCCGCGGAGGTATGAGCAACGCCAACGACGAGCGCGAGAACACGCTGAACCAGCTGCTTACAGAGATGGACGGCTTCGGAACAAACAACGGCGTCATTGTTATGGCCGCCACCAACCGTGCCGACATCCTCGACAAGGCCCTGCTGCGTGCCGGACGCTTCGACCGTCAGATTTACGTGGAACTGCCTGACATCGACGAGCGCAAAGCCATATTCGAGGTGCATATGAAAGGCCTCAAACTGGGCAACGACATCGACAAGGATTTCCTGTCGAAGCAGACCCCCGGCTTCTCGGGAGCCGACATTGCCAACGTCTGCAACGAGGCTGCACTTGTTGCCGCCCGCAAAAACAAGCCGCTGATTGAGAAACAAGATTTCCTCGATGCCATAGACCGTATCATAGGTGGATTGGAGAAGCGCTCGAAGGTCATCACCACCGAGGAAAAACGCACCATTGCCTACCACGAATCGGGTCACGCCTCGGTGAGCTGGCAGCTGCGCTGGGGCCAGCCGCTGGTGAAGGTGACGATAGTGCCGCGCGGCAAGGCATTGGGCGCCGCCTGGTACCTGCCCGAAGAACGCCAGATAACAACATATGAGCAGATGTTCGACGAAATAACATCGCTTGTCGCCGGCCGCGCCGCCGAAGAAGTGGTTTTCGGACAGATTTCGACCGGAGCCCTCAACGATCTGGAACGCGCCACGAAGATGGCTTTCTCGTTGGTGGCATACTACGGTATGAGCCCCAAGGTTGGCAACATAAGCTACTACGACTCGACAGGCCAAAGCGAATGGAACTTCACAAAACCATTCAGCGAACAGACCAACGAGACCATCGACAACGAGGTGAAACGTATGATCGAAGAGGCTTATCAGCGTGCCAAAGACATTATTCTTGCCAGCCGCGACAAACTTGACCAGCTGGCCAACCTGCTGTTCGAGCGCGAAGTAATATTCCGCGAAGATGTTGAGAACATATATGGTCCGAGAGCGTGGGAAAGCAAGAACGAAAACAAGGAAGAGGGAAACCATAACGAAGACAAGAACGAAGACAAGAACGAAGACAAGAACGAAGACAAGAACGAAGACCCCAAGGAGTAAATCCCTAAAACCATTTAACCTTCAAACTTTTTTAACCATTCATTCCGATGAAAGACGACCGACACAGTCAGGTTTTACAGGCGGGAAGTCTGCGCAAGGACAGAGTGATGAAAGACATTCGCGAGGCACTGATAGACCGCAATGACATCGCCAACGGTGACAATGCCACCGACACAGCCGAGGTTGTCAGCGAAGAAGACCTCAGCGTTGCCTTTGCGCAGCATTTCACACAGGCTGGCGGCACGATGTACTACTGTCTTAACGAGAACGACATACGCCAACGGATGGAGGAGATACAACACCGTCACGGAGACATAGTGATTGGTTGTGCCAGCGAGAATCTCGCCTCGTTTCTTGGACATATAGGTATGGAAAACTGCTGCCTGTGCGAACCCACGAAGCGCTATCCCTTCGGTGCCACGCTTTGTGAGGCCCTCATAGCCTGGCAGGGCGGCATAGTCATCACTTCCAATCTGGGACTCGGCAAGACCATACCTTCGCTTCCCGAAACGACAGTGGTGCTGGCCTTCACCTCGCAGGTGGTTGCCGACTGGCAGACGGCCAACGACAGGCTCAAGACACTCTATACCGACTATCCTGAACAGATAATCATCACCCAGCCGAGCAGCTACGCATACCGCAAAGGGCAGCAGAAACTGTACCTGATACTGATTGAAGACGAGACGAATTGACTTTAACCATAGATACAAATGAATAAATTTTTGACAAGAACGCTAAGCGGAGCCGTGTATGTAGCAATCGTCGTCTGCAGCATTTTCCTGGGGAAATGGACGGACAACGCATTGCTGGGCAACGCTGTCTTTGCCTGCGTCTTTTTTGCGATAGGCATCATCGGCATATACGAGTATGTTCACAATCTGGAGTTGAAAGGCGTGAAGAGCAACAAGCCGATGGCTTTCATTGCCGGCATCGCCACTTATGTCGCTTTGACCATTTTCCCGAACTATGGCACCTGCTCCGACCCTATCACGCTATACTATTTTGCAATGATAATGGTAGGCTTGGTACCTGTCTTGTATCTGACCACTTTCCTCGTCCAGCTGTGGCACAACGACAGCGAGCCGTTCACTACTGTGGGACACACCCTGCTGCCGTCGATCTGGATTATGACGCCGCTGGCTTTGCTCAACGAAGTCCAGAGCGTTGGAGCCGGATTGACAATGATGATTTTCATCCTGATATGGGTCAATGACAGCTTTGCTTATATGACCGGTATGCTGCTCGGAAAGCACAAGATGTGGGAGCGCCACTCGCCCAACAAGACGTGGGAAGGGACAATAGGAGGTGTTGTGTTCTGCATCGCCGCGGCGATATTCGTCGGGCCACTCTTCTACCCCCACATCCTCATTATGGGGTGGGCTATCATCGGATTGATATGCAGCGTGGTAGGCACCTTGGGCGACCTGATTGAGTCGATGTTCAAGCGCTACTGCGGCGTGAAGGACAGCGGCAACATTATGCCCGGGCACGGCGGTGTGCTGGACCGCTTCGACAGCATACTTATGGCTGTTCCTTTTGTTTTACTGTTTTTAGGGATAATTTATATGTAAGTCTATGTACATACACAAAGAAGGATATCGACTGCTTTTCAGCCTTTTGGCCATCTTCGTGGCCATAACGGTGCTGATGATTGTCTTGACCGACCACTTGAACTTCTTCAACTGGCTGCTTATCGTTATTATGTTCGGCTTCTGGCTTGCGCTGGCATCGTTCTTCCGCATTC
>JAEEMK010000087.1 GCA_016283175.1 Bacteroidales bacterium | reverse complement strand
GAACATAATCGGCAAACCGAGACAGATTTTCGGCACATACGCTTATATGCCACCCGAGCAACTGAGGCCTAACAAGGACGCAACGGTGCTGCCGACGACTGACATTTTTTCGTTCGGAGTGATGATCTACCAGCTTTTGACGGGCGGCGAACTGCCATTCGGCAAGTTGGAGGACGAAGGCGACTTGGTACCATACACCAAGCGTGGCAAGGCCGGTGACTGGGACAGAGGCAAGCTGAAATCGCGTAAGACACAAGAATGGATACCTCTTCTGGAAGGTTGCCTGCAACCCGATTACCAGAGGCGTCTGCAAAACTGTGCCAAAGCTCTTGAGAAAGTGCCTCAGCATAAGAAGCTGAATGTCTCAATGGATTCGGCCATATACAACAGAAATATCGTCAACGGAGTTCTGTTGCGCGTTATGCAGGGCGATGAATACGGCAAGGTGTACTATCTTGACGATATGCTGAAAGGTAATGCAAGCCTGCTTACTATGGGTCGCGACGATGTCTTTGTGAAGAACGATGTCAAAATCACGGAGGTCAACAGTTGCTATGTCTCGCGACGCCACTGCACACTGGAACTTGACTACAACCAAGGCTGCTGGGTTATCCGCGACGGCCAATGGATGCAGGATCCGCGTACAGGACGCTGGACTTGGAAGCTGTCACACAACGGCACATACGTCAACTCAACACAAGTAACGATGGACGGCGTGCCGTTCGGACCGGGCGACATCATCTCGATAGGTGATGTAAAGCTGCGCGCCGAGGCCTATTAATCTTTAATATTTATCAAAAAGCAAATAACATCAATTAAAAACCACAGTTTATGGCTAATAATTACAAGAAAACCGTAACAGGTACAATCGGAGCTGGAATGCGGTCGGTGTTCGGCGGAAGCGGACGCAAGTACTACATTCTTGAGCACAAAGTCAGTTCGCAGTATCACAGAGCTGGCGAGACACAG
This sequence comes from Bacteroidales bacterium, assembly GCA_016283175.1. Lineage (GTDB taxonomy): Bacteria > Bacteroidota > Bacteroidia > Bacteroidales > P3 > Colimorpha. The sequence continues at coordinate 19,015 of JAEEMK010000087.1, read as the reverse complement.
GAAATCATTGTTGACCAGATTGAGATTGGCCGCGATTCGCGCTGCCAGGTTCGTTTTGACGAATCGTTCTCAACAGTATCGCGCCGCCACGCCGCTATCGTGAAGAGCGGAGACGGCTGGAAACTTGTTCAGCTGTCAACCACAAACAAGACCTTCCTCAACGGCGTCCCCGTCGAGAAGGAGTGGTATCTTCAGAACGGCGATGAAATCCAACTTTCGGTCAACGGTCCCAAACTGGGCTTTATTGTTCCTCAGGGCAACAAGTCGACCGTCAACACAATAGGTCTGTCGCGCCGCCTCAGTCTGTTCCGTCAGCAGGCGCTGCGTCCCTACAAGACCGCTATGACAATTCTGTCAATACTGCTCATCCTTGCCATTGCCGCCGGCACATTCTTCATCGTAAGGGGCAACAAAGAGAACAAGGAACTCAAGAAATCCCTCATTGAAGACAGCATTGCAGCCCATCAGCGTATGGACAGTATGTCCAACCAAATGGATATTATGAAACAAAAATTCGAGGCTGACATCAAGGCTCTGAGGAGAAGACCAGGTGACAACCCTGGAAAGAAACAAGAGACTATAACACCGGTTCAGGGCAGCGAAGAATACACATCGTGGGTATACTACATCCAGACCGTGGGCTACACCATTGAGCTTGACGGCGAAGAGGCCTACTTTGAGTTGGGTGAGACCGTTGACTACAACGACATTTCGGTAGAGGTTGACGGCTGGATTGCCACGGGCTTCCTGCTGAACAACGGCAAGCTTGTCACTGCACGCCATTGCATTGAGGGCTGGTACTACTATCAGTGCTTTGCCAACTCGAAGTGGCAGCTGATGCTGAACCTCTTTGCTTCGCAGGGTGCAAAGGTCAACGCCGTATTCGTAGCCGTATCGCCCTCTGGCCAGCGCCTGAAATTCACCTCCAACGAGGTTATGTGCAACCGTGGCGGCGACCATCCGTTCACGCTTGGCGACCAGGTTGTGAAGCTTGCCGGCAACGAGACATTCGACGCACGCGACTTTGCCTGGTTCAACACCAACCTTTCGGGAGGTCTTGCCTACGATCCCGAACTGAGCGAGAAACTGCCTCTCGACACACAGCTTGAGATTTACGGTTTCCCGCACGGCTGGGGTGTGAAGAGCGCCACTCAGGTAAGCCCCATCAAGGGCTCCGGCACCGTGGCCAAAGAAGGCCTTGAGAATGGTATAATCCTGCTTGGCGGCGCCACCTTCGAGAGTGGTCACTCAGGCTCGCCGGCTCTCTATAAAGACAAGGACGGCAAATATACCGTAGTGGGTATTGTTTCGGCCAAGTCGAACCAGAACAGCTACGGCTTCATTGTCCCGATCTCAAAAGTTAAATAAAAGTTTAATACAAGTTAATCAGACCGCAGGGTGCAGGCTGGGCAACCAGCCTGCACCGTGACGGTTTGAAAATAAGTAAGCTACAAAACACATTTTTAAACGTATGTATAAACTTACGTATAAAATAGCCGCAATGACGGATGTAGGGTTGGTCCGCACCAACAACGAGGACAACCTGTGCGTGATTTCAGACCTTGATCAGAAGGGCTCGACGTGGAAGAACAACGAGGTGTGCAACCTTGGCAAGCGTGGAGCGCTATTAGTTGTTGCCGACGGTATGGGCGGTATGAATGCCGGCGAGGTGGCATCGGAGATTGCCGTGTCGGTTGTCAAAGCCCGTTTCACCGACGACATAGACAAAGTGGACCTCAATTCGGACGAGGCGATAGTGAAGTTTATGAACGACAGCATCGTCATTGCCGACATTACTATAAAAAGCGAGGGCAAGCACCGTCCCGAGGCCAAGGGTATGGGCACCACGATAGTGATTGCCTGGCTGCTGGCCGGCAAGCTGTATGTGTCGTGGTGCGGCGACAGCCGCGCATATCTGTACAACCCTCACCGGGGACTGGTTCAGATTTCGAAAGACCATTCATACGTGCAGGATTTGGTTGACAAGGGCATTGTAAAGCCCGAGGATGCTTTCGACTTTCCTGAGAGCAATGTCATTACGCGCTGCCTGTCACACTCCAGTATGAAGGCTGTGCCTGACAATTTGAGTGCGCCCTACATTGTAGGCGAGGGCGACATAGTTCTGCTGTGCACCGATGGCTTGTGCGGTATGATACGCGACAATGAGATTGCCGACGTGATGTCTGCACACACGACGGATATGACCGAATGCGTGGAGTGCTTGATTGAGGCCGCCAAAGTCGCTGCCGGTGCCGACAATGTCACCGTCTGCCTGTGCCAGATTATGGGAGCAAACAATGAAATTGGACGTACAAATACAGCAAAAGCTGAAAGCGTAACGCCTATTCCCAGACCTACAAACGACACGCCCTCCCCGAAAAAGAAAGCCAACGGCAAGAAGAGCGAGAAGGAAGAGAGTAAACGCAGATCAATCATTGCCGCCCTTATAACACTGGCAATAGCCGCCATAGTGTTTATACTGATGGTTGAGATTCCGAGGCTAAGGAAGGATGCCAAAGAAGAGGTTGTAACAGAAACCTCAGACAGTGCGAAAAAGAAAGACAACAGTTCCAAAAAGGAAATGACCGAAGAGTCCAAAAAGAGCAAAGACATTAATCATTTCAATGAGAAGATTGAAAAAGAGAAAGACGCAAAACAGAATGATATTTTAAACAAATATAATACCAAAGCAGCCGCAAAAAAAGGAGGTGCCAATAGTGGCACAACAAATCCTGGCTTTCCTGCAAGCACCCTCCCCACTAAAAGCGATACTAATAAGGGGAGAAGTGTAGTCAGTTCTTTATCTTACAAAGTAGACAGTAGTCAAGCACAAAACAAAGAGACAAGAGACAAAAACATAGACAACAGCAACAATAAAGGTGACTAATCAAGACAGTAGACAAGACTTTCATTAATAAAACAATGGAACAGAACGAAATCTTTCACAAACGCTTCAGGCTAAAAAAGCTTATCGGCAGAGGTGCCTTTGCCGAGGTTTGGCTTGCCGTGGACAACTATTCTAATATAGATGTTGCCCTGAAGATTTTTGTTCCCAAACAGGATATAGGCGACTATGGGAAACGATTGCTGGCAAGCGAGTTTGCTGTCGTCGCCAACTTGAGTCACGAAAACCTTTTGCGGCCTTTATATTATGACAATTGCGACGGCAAGCCCTATCTTGTCCTGCCATATTGTGAGCGTGGAAGTTGCGTGAAAATGATGGGAAAGATGTCGGAATATGAGGCCTGGAATCTTTTAAAGGATGTTGCATCGGGGCTTGCATACCTTCATTCACACAAGCCAAAGCCAATAATACACCAAGATGTGAAGCCCGACAATATTCTGATTGGCTCGAATGGTCAATATATGCTGTCGGACTTTGGCGTGAGCGATCAGACATTAATGTCGGCCCAAAAAGGAAACGAAGACCAGCCTGCAATGGAGGCTGGAATAAGCAGCTATAGGGGGCCCGAGTTTTACAGCAAAGACAAAGTCTCGCTTAAAGCAAGCGACATATACTCGCTTGGAGCAACAATGTACGAGTTGCTTACAGGCGAGCTTCCTTTTGGCGAGCTGGGAGGGTTGATGCAGGTACACGGATGCGAGGTGCCCGACCTTCCCCGTCATTTCAGCGAAAGGCTTAATTATGTCGTGAAATCTTGCTTAGACAAGGATACTTGGCAAAGGCCAACGGCAGAAATACTTGAACGATGGGCTTTGTCGGAAGGGTTCGACATACCGCAATTTTCGAGAAAGGTTGAATATGATAATCCCACCATATATGAGAGTCATAAAACATATGACAACAATTATTACATAGAGCATCACGAACCACGATACGAAGAACAGCCAAAGCGTCGTACAGGCTTATGGGTGACAATAATAAGCAGTGTCGTTGTTGCAACTTGTGTTGCGATTGTATTGCTGATGACACAAGACAAAGAAAAGCCGTCAGATAATTTTATTGACGATTATCAATCCACAAGCATCACCAAAAGCGGTGTTGCAGATGAAAGCGAAAAAGAAGAGCCATCATCGAGCACACAAAAAGAGAACACTACAAAACAATCTAATAAAATTGAAGACATATACGAAAGTGATTCGTACAAGGATTTTGAAAAGCATAAAAACAAAGGCAGACAACAAGGAAGGTCGAAAAAAAACAATGACAGTGAGCTACTTGACAATTTTGAAAGGAATCGCACAGAAAGAGAAAAAATAATGAAAGATGAAAAAAATTATAACACTAACAGAATAATTGATCTTGACAAAGGAGAATCCTAATTTAAATAGAAAACAATAATCAAAATATATCATTATGTACATCACAATCGGCAGAGACCCAAAGAGCAACATTGTTATTACCGGTCAGGACACGGTAAGTTTCAATCACGCCACTATTGAATACACAGGTGGCAGTTACCTTTTCATTGACGACAGCAGCAACGGTACGCTGGTGAACGGGCAAAAGCTTCATCATTCAAGTTGCCCCATAAGACCCGGTGACGTCATTATGCTTGCCGGAGTGTATCAGTTGAAATGGGAGTTGATTCTCAACGAGGTGAACGGTGGGCAGCAGCAGAAGCCCATTGACCGTCCCACTCAGATGATGAACAATGGCTATGACATACCGCAACAGCGCTATCAGGCTCCACAGCCACAATACCAGCCGCAATATCAGCAGCAGCCACAATATCAACAGCCTCAATACCAGCCACAACCTGCCGCCCCTACTCCTGCAGCAAGTAATACCCCTGCCGTATCTGAGCGTGAATTGAATAAATGGAACTGGGGTGCATTCCTGTTAGGATGGCTATGGGGTGTATTCAACAATGTATACTGGATGCTGATTGCATTGATACCAATTCCCATTATAGCATTAATTGTCAATATCATAGCAGGTATAAAAGGAACACGCCAAGCGTGGGATAACGGCAAATGGCGCGACGAAGAATTCGAGGCTTTCGCAAAGAAGCAACGTGGATGGGCCATTGCAGGTTTTATAGTACTTGGTGTAAGCCTGTTATCGACCATTATTCTATGGTCGGCAATCGTTGGAATAATTGCAGCCCTATTATAAATAACGAAACAATAACAGAATAAAAAAGATTTATGGAACAGAACACCATATTTCATAACAGATACGAACTGAAGCGGCTCTTGGGCAGAGGACAGTTTTCGGAAGTATGGCTGGCAGAGGACAACTCCACAAAAGTGGAGGTAGCACTGAAAATTTATGCTCCAGGCACGGGTATGGACGACGATGGTGCCCAAATGCTGGCACGTGAATTCGCATTAGTTGTCAATGCCATCCACGAGAACCTGCTGCGACCCATCTTTTTCGACATTTGCGACCGCAAGCCCTATTTGGTTCTACCATATTGTCAGAAGGGCAGCTGCAAGAGCCTTATCGGTAAGATGAACGAGGATGAGGCGTGGCGCTTCATCCACGATGTGGCTTCCGGTCTGGCTTTTCTGCACGCCTACGAGCCGGACCCAATCATTCATCAGGATATTAAGCCTGACAATGTAATGATAGGCCCCACAGGGCACTATATGATTACCGATTTTGGAGTGAGCACGCACAGCCGCTCGGCTTTGCGAAAAAGTGTGGGTATGCAATATGCCAGTGCAGGCACAATAGCATATATGGGGCCCGAGCGATTCAGCAAGGACAAAACGCCCATCAAGGCCAGCGACGTGTATTCGTTAGGAGCCACTGTGTTTGAACTCATCACCGGCGATGCTCCTTTTGGCGAGCGCGGTGGCCTTCTGCAAGCAAGCGGCGACAGCATACCCGACATAAAAGGGAATTTCTCCAACGAATTGAAATATGCAATACGCAGTTGCCTGCATTACAACCCGTGGGACCGCCCGACAGCTGAGAAACTGACGCGTTGGGCAGAATCGCGCAAGCCTGACGGCATTGAAATCCAACAGGAGAACAAGAAGCACGGCATGCCCTGGGTTTTGCCCACCGGCATAGCCGCAGTTGTTGTTGCGGCGGCTATTGGAATAGGGGCACTCGTTTCGGGAGGCAACAGCGGAGACAGCGCAGAAGACGCCAACTATCCTCAATACCAAGAGCTTGTCAACAACTGCCAGCAACAAATCACAACCGGTGAAATGGACAAGGCCAAGCAAACACTTGGCATCATAAAGGTAATGGACGAGCAGTACAGCAGCGATGTCCGCTATAGTAACTATGAAAAACTGAACAAACAAATAGAGGACGCAAGCAAAGCAATCGAACAGAGTACGCCTGCACCAAACGAGACGGACACAAAGAAGAAATAATATAACACTTAACAAATAGAAGCACAATAATGAAACAATACAAATGCAACAATTGCGAACATCAATGGGAATCACAAGATGAGCCGTTTGAATGCCCTAAATGTCATTCTGCATCCATTGTGGAAGTTGGGGGCAAAGCCTCCCTTGCAGAGACATTGAAGAAATATTGGTGGATAATAGCCTGCGCATTGGCAGCGGCCTTACTCGTCATTCTGATCATGCCTAAAAATGCTACACGTGTAAAAGTAGACGCCGACAGTGAAATCGGCCGTATGGTTATCACGCTCAAGGGCAAACACGCATCAGAGTATCTCGTTATGCTCAAACAGAACGACAACGTAGACAAACAAGCTTATACAAAGGATGGCAACCCTGTTATCTTTAACGATTTGCAGGGAGACTATGTTCTTGAATTAATGTACACTGGCCAAGGCAATGCGCCGAAGGTGCGCAAATACACCAAAGAATACACTTTCAGCATTAGTACCACCGAAGAGGTTACAGAAGTACTTGGAGATGGCACCATTGTTGATGTGCCCACAACGCCCAAACCTGAAATTGTGAAACTTGAGCCCTCGCCAAAACGCATTGCCGAAGGCGGCACATATACCGTCACCATCAAACTCAGCCCTTATGGTTGTCCCGAAGCTGAAGCCGAGTTTTCAATGGATGGGCAAAATTGGCAGGACAAGCCGACATTTTCAAACCTTGCTTCCGGCGACTACAAGTTTTATGCCCGCAGCAAGAGTATGCCCGACCTTGTTTCCGATGCAGAGCTGTACCTGCAGGAGGCACATTCCAAAGAATGTCTTTCTGTAGAAAAAGCCAATGCCCTGCTGTCTGGCATAGCAAAAAGCGACGAGAACGCGATTAATTCGTTTTATAAATACGCAAGCAGAAACACGACTGTGAAAGGTGTGGACGAACTGAGCAGCGTATATGGACTTGTTGTTGCCATACGAGAGGATGAGCAGGTCAACTATACAATCACCAACATTGACTGCAACAACGGCAAAGTTAATTCAATAACAATAAAGCACAAATAAATGAAAAAGACATTAAGACTATTAATACTTGTCCTATGCCTGTTGCCCACTGTGCTTCAGGCTCAAGGCGACTTGAGAGTGATATACATACGTCAAGACAACTCAACAAACGTCCAGGAGTTGACACAAAAGCTGAAACAACATTTTGCAAAGCATCCCAATGATGAAATATTGCTGTACTACAGCGACACCAAGGCTCTTATTATGGATCGCTCAAGTTTCAGCGAGACTATTCTTGTTGGAACAATAAGCAGCAAGAATTCCTATATCCCTGTCAATGCGACGATTGAGCTGGATGCCTTTTCCTCTAAGTTTGAGCAAGCGACACCCAAAGGGTTCAACAACTTGACCTTCGATTTCTTTGTTAGCGAAGATTTCTTCTCAAACGGAGATCAAGACAATTTTGTTGCCCGTTTCTTGATAGTCAACAGTCTTGAAAATTACAGGAAATTGACGCTCAACTATTACCCCTGTGGTGGAAAAGTCGACGAGAACGATCTTATTTTTGATAAAAAATATGGTTTGACCGTAAAAACTAATTTGGTCTTATGAATAGAATCAGTAACTCTTTATACATTAAAGCATCTGTATTTTGCTCAATCTTCTTGATGCTTTTTGCCAACATAAATGCACAAGACAATTTCAGAATTAATAGTTTTGAGGCGTGGCAGCCAAAATATGTAAGAGAAAACAACGGAGCCACAGCAGGAATAAAAGAAGGCCAAAGTTGGCAACAATGGTGCGAATCACGCATAAAACAAGGCGACTTGGGCGAGAACTCCCATACAGTATGGGTTGCCTACAGCGACCGCAACAATAACTTCACCTATCAACGGCCTTCCTATGACAACAGGTCTTTAAACAAAGCAAGTTTTGGACAACGCCTTAATATTGCAAAGATTCAGAATGGCTTTGCGCTGGTCTTTGCGGACGAACGTAAAAGCGATTTTAACAAGGGCCCCAACAGCAGTGCAAAGTTCTTAGGATGGCTCCCCATTGAGAATCTTATCCTATGGGAAGAATGCCCCAAAAGCAGAAGCCAAATTTATGAAAAGGCCTTGGTTGTATACAACCCCGAAGCAGACAAAATGACCGGAGGCACCCCTCGCAAGAATCCTCCTTACATTCTGAATCCTTCAAATGTAAATGACACCTCAAAATTGTTTGCCCGCGATTTGGATATCTTATTTGTAATGAAGAAATCTGTTATCGGTGGCAAAACATTCTATTTACTTTCTACACAGATGAACTTTGGAAAAGATGTAAGAAGTTCTCTTTTAGGCTGGCTTCCGGAGGAGTATATAACAGAATGGAACCAGCGCCTTGTATTGGAGCCCTCATACTCACCTGCAGCACTGAACGATTACAAAAACAGAGGACTTAAGCCAGCCGCATTTATGCAACTTGCGGAAGCAGAAAAATATTACAAGGCCAAAAATGCCGACATAATGCAAAACGCAATATATACATATGACAATTTTGTCCGCAAAAGAATGGACCCCCTCATTATGCGCCACCCCATTATTTCAAGCACTAACAACGACCATATTTTCAAAGTCGCTGTTATGACCAGCAAGGGAGAAGATGTCGGTGCTGGATATGCTTCAAAGAAGGCTGAAATGCAGAGAGAGATTGATGATCTTACAAAGAAACAGCAGAATATAAATGTCATTTTTGTAATTGATGCGACCAGCTCTATGGATGCCTTCTTCCCCGCTGTGTCCAACGCATTAAAGGATGTTATGCAACACGACTTTTTCAGCAATCCGTCAACAAAATCATATATACGTGTTGGCGCAGTATTGTATCGGGATTACAAAGACCACGAAAGGAGCGGCGGACCTGAAATAAAGCCCTTGACTCGAGATCTGACTGAGATATCAAGCTACCTTAACAAGGTAAAAGCTGAAAGTATAGACAATGATGCCTGGGAAGCAATGTATGATGGATTGGAGACGGCACTTGACACAAAAAAAATGGGCTACACCGCAGACCAGAGCAATTTCATCATCCTTATTGGCGATGCCGGCAACCATATAGAATACCAAAAGAAAAATCTGTCAGGGAAGATTGACGAAATAGCGGAGAAAATGTTCGTCAACAATATTAATTTTATGGGCTACCAAATTAATAATAACAACAAACCCGCTTATGACGAATTTGCCGTTCAGGTTGGTAAAATACAGGATAGACTGGTTGCAAAGTACCAAAACAAGAGTCGCTCACAGATGAAATACATCCGAATCAAAGGCGGATTCAAAAAAGTCGTCAGAGAGAACGAAGAGGACAACCTGCCCATCTATATTTTGAAAAAGGATGCTGAGCCTGGAACGAAAGAATCGGCCCAAGTGCTTACAGTTCAAGTCGTGAAAACCATTGAAGAATTTTACACCCGTATTACTGACAGGATTGTACAACTAAGACAAATGTCCGAAGGAGGATACAAAATCAGCAACAAAGCCGAAGAAGGACGCATACGCGAAGAGTTGCGTATGGCCGGTTGGAGCGAAGGAAAAATCAACAGCACCATACAATTCATTAATGGTGGCGGCGTTGCAAAATTCATAACCTATGCCCCCGAGAAACAAATGGACTCTCCTTTCAATGTATATGATTATGTACTTTTCTTCACTGAAAAAGAGCTGAACGACCTGTTGCGCGAATTAGGCAAAGTGAAGAAAAATAGCAGCAATGGTGCCAAAGCTTATCAGGAAGCAATTATCTCTATGGGTAAAGCTATGCTTGGAGATTTCAGCGAGACTCAGCTTAACAAGATGGAGCTGGGCGATATGATGGCTAAAATTTATGGAGTACCTGTGAAAATACATACAACCGGAGGTAAGATAGAAGACATCATTAACAAGAGTCCCGAAGACTTAAAAGCCTTAATTAATGACTTCTTAACGAAACTTGAGACTCTTGAATATGTCAAGAACAACGGAGCCAAAGAGGGTTATATGTTCTCCAAAAACAATTTAGGATACTTTTGGATTCCACTTTCAGAAGTACCAGGTTTTAAAACCAGTATAGATTAGTAGAGGAAAAGACTAAAGACTGTTATGATGGATAATCTATTTTTTGAAGTCAGGAATTTGGATTGCGCATACCACAAAAACCGTGTTGTGCTAAAAATCAAAGAGCTGCTTATTCCTCGTGGCGAGATGGTATTCATTGTCGGGCAATCAGGATGCGGCAAGAGTACCATCTTGGAAACTCTGGGACTGATGAACAACACTATGTGCGTCAACAACGACACCAAATTCCTGTTCTATCCCCCGGACGGCAATACAATCGACTACCCCAACCTTTGGGCTAAGAGAGACAACAACGGTATACTGTCAGAGATACGTCGCAACTACTTCAGTTTCATCTTTCAGCAGACAAACCTGATGCGCAACTTCAACATCTATGAAAACATTGCCATCACAAAAATGCTGCAAGATGCATCCGAAACCGAATGTAAACGTGTAACTAATGAGATACTTAAAGAAGTGGCTCTCGATGAGTTTGTTGTTATGAAAGATGGAGGTTGGAGCCCTGAAAGTAAGGTCTTTGGCAAAGCGAATGAGGCCTCCGGCGGCCAGCAGCAGCGTATGGCGTTCGCCCGAGCTATGGTCGCTGCATACAGTATTCTGTTCTGCGACGAGCCCACCGGCAATCTTGACCCAGACACCGCCGATATGCTGATGAACTATCTGCGAAAAGAATTGGACAAACGTGGTGACACAACCGCAATCATCGTCTCGCACGATATGACGCTTGCCACCAAATATGGAGACCGCATCATAAAGATTTTCAAAAAACAACGTGATGGAGGCCGTGACGACTATTATGGGTACATAACCGAAGACAGTGTCTTTACGAGGGATAACTCTCAATGGACTTACCAAGGACAAAATATGCCTTCAGAAGAAGTTATTAACAGACTAAAAAAATGGGACAAATGAAGTTACAACTGTTTACCAAGACATTTGAGAAGAATGAATTTAGTTCCATCCTCGGAAAGCGTAGATCCAACTTCTGGATACTTCTTGCCGTTTTTCTATGCTCTATCGGTGCGCTGGAGTTCAGTCGTTCGGGTACTAAATACCTCAAATATAAAATGGAAGACCCCTTCATTAACTGGATTGAGATACCCCAACAACAAGACTTTGAGAACTTCCGCCGTGATGTCATTCAGCCCGAGATACAGAAACGTTTCTCAATAGGAGAAATAGAGGCAAATAATTTTATCAATGAGAATGTCGCAGGCGAGAACAACAAGCGTTTCTTCACAGAAGGTCAAACGATTGCATTCGACAGTCGACTTTTGGAGCGCATATTGGACAAAGACAACACCATTGTCAAACGGGAAGCCGAAATTCGTGACAATGACTATGGCTGGATTGTTACTCAAGAGTTGATGGAACGTTTGGGATACAAGAATCCCAAAGATTATCCCCTATATATAAGCAGAACCGAATCTGGCGTGCAAGAGATAATCGAGCAATGGCATATCCCCGTTATTAGCGAAAACAACTTGGATATCCCAATACCTATCATCGCCGTAGTGCGGCAATTGCCCGATCTATTAGACTTTATTGCGCCCAAATACTATCTTGACCAGAAAGACGACCCCGTACATCCATTTGTCTTGCCACAACATCCAGAATACTTCTCTGACTTAAAGTTGTCTGTTGAAGACACCTCCAATGTCATCAGCAAAATACAAAGTATTCTCGACAAGCAAGGTATAAACTACGACAAATACTTTGAGGTTGAGTACGACCTACGCAGTTTGCGCCCCTCATACAAAATCCGTATTACGGTATACGACTCTGTCATTTCAGACATTAACGATGCTTCGAAAGCAATAACAGACAATATTCCTGACGTATACCGGGTATATGACTATTTCTTCGACAAGGGTATGGAGTCACCCACCAACTACATCTCATTTATGTTCAACGACCTCTCCAAAGTCGCCGATTTTGCAAAGTGGGCAAAAGATGAGTATGGCATTCGTGTAGATATGGCTCAAATCGAGGCAAAGAAAAACTTTGAAACGTTCAACTTGCTTGCGAGCGTGCTATGTGTGGCCATTATCATTTTGAGTGTGATGTTTGTTTCTATCTTCCTATGGTTCCTTATAGATGCCCATTTCAAAGCCATTTCCAAGAACTTGGGCACTATTATGGCATTTGGCTTACCAAACAAAACCATCATCAAAATCTACCGAAAAGTATTCCTGAGAATGATACTCTATAGCCTTGGTGCCGCTATTGCCGCATTAGGCATTATAGAGCTGCTATTCCTTTTAGTGGGCGTAACCCGCGAAGGCAGAATGGAATTCATAAGCTTAGCCGATTGGGTTGTATGGCTGTTTATCATTATCATCCCCATACTTACCGCAATAGTCGTAAGCGCCACTATGAAACAAAAGCTTAAAGCCAATCCTGGCGACTTAATTTTTGAAAGAAACAATTAAAAAGTATAAATTATGAGAAAACCATTGATTTTATTATTAATCTTAATGATTTCCGTATCTGCAAGGACGTGGAGCCATCCTGTTTTATCCTACGATCCTGCAACGGACACCGTTGTTACAATGACTGTCAACAATCCAAATGTATGCAATGGAACTAACATATCGTTAGACCTTGAATGCACAGAATTGACAGAGAATTTAATGTTTTTCATTGAATGGACCTCTGACACAGTACAAACTCAGATTACTCGACTCGACTCGACAGATATGAGCACCGATCTACAAGTCAATATGCAATGTTCCTCTTCACTGGGTTCTGGATATTATCGTACCATAGTAGTGTCAGAGTCTGGGTTTAAAGACACCACCTACTGGGAGTGGATTACCGTTCTTAATCCATTTGTAGAAGCTGTTTACACCGGCAATTACTCCGTTTGCCTCAACACAAGTGCATCCATCCATACAACAACTCTGCCAAGCGGTGCTGGCGAAGAATTTACTTACCAATGGTATGAGCAAAACAGCAATAGTGAATTTGAGCTTCTTCCAAGTAAAACGGATTCGACCTTAACAACACCCGCTTTGACTGGAAATAAAACCTACAAGGTAAACTATGTATCCAACGCTTGTCCCTCCGCCACTGGAAGTGCCATAATCAACATCAATGTTTTACCTGTAATTCCTCAGCCAATTGTAACTGCTGAAGAAACCACAATCTGCTATGGAGCTTCTGCTACAATAGCAATAGACACGATGCAAAACTGGATCACAACACAAGTTGCTTCAATCCAATGGGATACCTGTTCTGCAAATAACAACTGGGGGACATACAATACTACAAACGAAACATCACTGTCAATTCAATTAACTAAAAGTATGATGTTTCGTGCAACTGTTACAAGTATGTGTGGAGATGCTATCTCTTCAGATCCTGTGCAAGTAATAGTCCTCAATCCATTTGTAGAAGCCGTTTACACCGACAATTACACCATTTGCCACAATACAAGCGCTTCAATCCAAATGACAACTCCGCCAAGTGGTGCAGGCGAAGAATTTACTTACCACTGGTATGAGTTGAACGGCAACACTGTATTTGAACCACTTCCGAGCGAAACAGCTCAAACCTTTACGACACCTGCATTGACAGACAATAAAACCTACAAGGTAAAATATGAATCAAATGCTTGTCCCTCTGCCACTGACAGTGTAATAATCAACATCACCGTGTTCCTGCCTATTACAGCTGGAACGTTGAACGGAAATCAAAATATATGCTACAACACAGAGACAACCATTACTCTTTCAGAGCCGTTTACGGGTGGCTCTGGTCCAAATGACTTTGACTATCAATGGCAGAAATCAACCGATGGTAACACTTGGGAGCCTATAACCAGCACATCCAACAACCAATTACAAACTGATGCTCTGACTGCAAACACCTGGTTCCAACTGACTGCCACTGACAACATTTGCAATGTCAGCCAGTCCACAGCACCTATAGAAATCACCATATTAAATAACCTTAGCGCACCCGTTATTGCCACAACAACCGATACTATCTGTGACAATATGAGTGCCATATTTACCATTCAAAACCAAGCTTTGGGTGGTGGAAACGATTTCTCCTACCTGTGGCAGAAGAAAAATTCCGACGACAGTTGGACAAACACTGTAGTCACGGTCAATGGCAGCAATTATAGCACTGATCTTCTCAGCGAAAACACCACTTTTAGAGTTATTGCCACTGATGAACAATGCGGAAGCATAAGTTCCAACGAGGTCCTTATCAACGTACTTAACGACTTCAATCGCGGACAACTGACTGACACTACCGTTTGTTTCGGCGATAAAGCCATAGTACGATTCAGAACCGCACCATCTGGATATGGCAATCAGTACAATTATAGTTGGGAATCATCAACCAACGGAAACACATATACCAGTCTCGGAAAATATGGCGACACTCTTTTGACTAACATATTAAACAACAACATTAATTACAGAGTGTCCATTACGCCCAAACGTTTCTGTACAAACAGAACAACTTATGACTCTGTTCTTGTTTCCGTCCACACTCCTTTGACGTCTGGCACTATTATAGGTGCTCAGACAATATGCCACAATAGTGAACCTTCTGCCATAGTTCTGGCATCCGACTTCACAGGAGGCTCAGGAGCTGATAACTACGTCTACCAGTGGCACAAATCCACCGATAATTCTAATTGGACACCCATTAGCAGCGATACCATTGACGCCATATTGCGGCCTGGCCAACTTGCTGCCAACACTTGGTTCAAACTTGAGGTTACCGACAATATCTGCAACGTAACTCGCCAAACAGCGGCAGTAAAAATCACTGTTCGTGACAGTATCAGCATTCCCGTAATTGCCGCCACCGCCGACACAGTATGTGTCAACCAAGGGACAAGCTTCAACATTACAACACCTGCCACAGGCGGCAGCAACAATTTTGCATACCAGTGGCAAAAGAAAAGTTCCAATGGTGTATGGACTGACACTGCAATGGCCCCAAACAACAGCTTCTACAGCACCAATCTCCTGAACGACAACACCGAGTTCAGAGTGGTTGCCAATGATAGCCTATGCGGTAGCAAAAAATCTGAAAGCATACTCATAACCGTACTCAACGACTTCAGCAATGGCGTGCTGGCAGACACCACAATATGTCACGGCACTGCTGCAACGCTTCACTTTAGCACATTGCCCACTGGCTTCGGCAGCGATTACAACTACGAATGGGAGACTTCATCCGATGGAACAAGCTATTCCCCCGTGCCCAATTCAAATAGCAACACCTTTACTACCGGAAGCCACAACGAAAATGTATGGTACCGTGTGGCTGTCACGCCTAAAAAATACTGTACCGACAGACGAATCATTGTTGACACCACTCAAATAGATGTATATAACGCCCTTGCCGCCGGAACCATCGAAGGCACTGACACGGTGTGCTATGGCACAGCCCCCGCCGCTCCGGTATCCTTGTCCAGCAACTTCAGCGGCGGTTCTGGCCAGTACAACTACCAATGGCTTAAATTCTCCACAGGCGGCGGCACACCGTCGGCAATAGCCGGTGCCACCGCCACATCATACCAGCCTAGCAATCACACTGGCGACACCTGCTATCAACTTATGATTACGGATGCAGTCTGCGGCACCAGTTTAGCATCCAACCTTATCACCATCTATGCCTACGATTCCGTCCACGCTCCCGTCCTGTCGTCGACAACAACAGCACCCATCTGTTTCGGAACAGCCCCCGAAATCATCAATGTTACCAACAAGGCTACGGGTGGCAATGGAGAATTCAACTACCAGTGGCAGAGGACCGATGCCAACAATCAATGGATCAACTTGAATGACGACGACTCCAACAGCTATCAGCCCGACACCCTTCAGGCCGATGCACAGTTCCGCCTCTTCGCCAGCACCGGATGTGGCAGCAAATACTCTCTGCCAGTACAAATCAACGTTTACCCGCAAATGGAAGTAGGCACCCTCGACGGCGATACCACTATCTGCCATAGCCAGAATGCAACCCTCTATTTTGCAACACCCACCACAGGTGGTGGCGACAGCTACACCTACTACTGGGAGAGGGCGAACAGCAATGGCTATGAGACATTCGATTCAACCGATGTCGCAACCCTGCCCCTCGCTGCCTTGACATCAAGCAGCAACTACCGTGTCCGCGTAAAATCGGACCTCGGCTGCGGCACCGACACGACGAACTATATATTCATCAAAGTATGGAATGCCCTTACGCCGCCCGTACTGCCAAACAACGCTGAAGTATGCAGTGGTTCAAGCATAACACTCAATGCCTTGACCCCGGCTAATGGCGGCGACGAAAACTACTCCTACGTCTGGCAGCAGTCAAACAATCCTCCCGCCAAAGCCAACGACAATGCCCCCAAAGACGGCAACACCGTTCCGCCATACACCTACAATGCCAACATCGCCTCCGGCAACGTCTATTTCCAAGTGATATGCACCAACGGCTGCGGCGTCGCCACTTCCAACACGCTGACCGTCAAAGTCAACCCACTGCCTGATGTTCCCACTCTCTATGGAGACACCACCATACACTGCACCAACCAGAGCAACCTTGAATATTGGGTGGATTATGATCCCAACCTGTATTATCTCTGGTCAATGCCCGACGCATCCAACGGCGAACTGCTGAGCGTCGACGACTCGTCGGCAGTCTTGATCCATTGGTTTGAAGGAGTGACAGAAGCATCGCTCGCGCTGAACCTTCAATACCAGTCCACAGGATGCAAAATCGATGTCATCTACGACAACATCCACATCGACACCGCCAACCACGCACCCAACAAGACACACATCGCGATCAAGAAAGGTGCAGGCATTCTTATCTGTGAAGACAACACCCCCGATGCACACTATCTGTGGGGTATGATTGAAAAGTCAACCGGCATCGAAACCACCATCGAAAACTCCGACTGCCGCTACATACAGCTGCCCAACCCGATCGACACAGCACGCTACGACTACTTCGTAGACATCTGGTACGGCAAAGGCCCCTGCATCACACGAACCTACTATCTGCGCGACGAACGCAACGACGACTGGTGGTCAGGAAACGACGCCTCAATGAACGTCCACCCCAACCCCTCGTATGGCGAAGTCTACTACTCAATAACCGAGGATATAAAAGAAAACTATCAGATTAATGTCTACAACACAGTCGGACACCTTGTCTACACCCAGCAGTGCGACTCCTACAGCAAAGACACGCACCAAAGGCTGAACAAGACGCTCGACAAGGGTACATACATTATGTCTATAGTCACAAGCAACGGAGTGTTAACCCAAAAAATCATTGTAAAGTGAAAAAATCAGCTCTCTTTATATTAGTCTTCGCGTTGGGAATGCTTTCACTTAATGCCCAAGGCATCAGGGAAACCCGCATTGTAAAAACCACAGCGTTGCAGGTCTACGAGAAGTACATCAGTTCATTCAACTCAATCGGCGACCAGTCCGGATATGGCGCCAACCGTTTCCTCGACCTCTTCGCCGAGGGTATGGACTCTCTATGCAACGACATACTGCCCAACTTGCATCCATCAATGCTTACACCCGACAAATATGTCGACATCTACTCCAAATCGGTCAGAGTGGCTTACCACAACTTCTCCAACTTCAAAATGGGCGAGCCACACTCCTCCGCCGGCAAATGGAGCATCTACTGCACCTTCGACTGCGACATACAATATGTCGACAAGACCGGACTCAGCTTCCCGTCGCACACCTTCTCATACAAGATGCACATACTGATGGACAAGAAATCGAAGACGGGGTCAATGTATGACAACGCTGTCATCGCCAGCCTCACTGTCAGCGAGCAGCTGCACAACTACGTCATCATTCACAACCCCGGCGGCTATATCAACATCAAGGGCCAACCGCAGCGCAACAACACCGGCGAATACTGGATTGGCGACCTCGGCAAAACCAGCATCTCCAAGCTCCAAAGCGAGTCGGGCAACCCCTTTGCCCAAACATCGTTCAAGGCTGTGCCCAACCAGCACAACCGCTATGAGCAGACATCCTCCACACTCGACGTTATGGGCTTCGGTGCATCCTTCTCGCCTTTCAGCCTCGGCAACAAACTTGACGGCCGTTTCGACCAGCTGTCAACTTCAGGCAACTCCATATTGCTGCACGGCTTCTGGGGCAAAAATCTCTCAAGCAACGACTTGGGTACGCTGTTCCTGAACATCGGCCTTCAGTTGTTCGACAACAACCACACCGTTACAGGCGACTACGAGGTGCACTATGCCGATGTCGATGTCGACGGCGACGACTACCAACGCAACATCACGGCACGCCTCAACAAAGAGACCATTATGTCCGTCGGTGCCAGCCTGCCGCTGACGTTGTCCTACCTGCTGGCCATCGGCGACCCAACAGCCACGCCGCTCTTCCTCTCCGTAGAAGGCGGAATTGTGGCATCGTTCAAGGCTTTGGCCATCCACAAATTCGATGTCGACGCACGCTACACCGGTACCTACAACTACTTCGGCGGCATTGAGTTCGACCACTACTACGACTATGGCGACTTCGAACTCAACCAAGACAACGTCGAAACCGACTTCAGCCAGAACTACAAGAGATTCGATGTCGCCGCATCGCTCGGCGTAGGTCTCTGGATAAGCCT
>JAEEMK010000086.1 GCA_016283175.1 Bacteroidales bacterium | reverse complement strand
TTGGTGGTCACCTCCATAGCGGTCTCGGCTGCGAAGAGCTTGGCCATGGCGGCATCGGCCGAGTAGGGGATACCGTGGTCTTTCTTGTAATGGGCCGAGCGGCAGAGCAGACGGGCGGCCTGAACCTTGGTCTCGAGGTCGGCCATCTGGAACTGCGTGTTCTGGAACTGGCTGATGGAGCGGCCGAACTGCTTGCGCTCCTTGGTGTACTTGACGGTCTCGTCCATAGCACCCTGGGCGATACCCAGAGCCTGGCAAGCGATACCGATACGGCCACCGTCGAGGGTCTTCATAGCAAGTCCGAAACCTTTGCCGAGCTGACCAAGCTGACGATCCTTCGGAATGCGGCACTCTTCGAATATAAGTTCGGTGGTGGCACTGCCGCGGATACCCATCTTCTTCTCCTTCTTGCCGATGCTGAAGCCCGGATCGCCCTTCTCGACGATGAAGGCGCTGATGCCCTTGGTACCCAGACTCTTGTCGGTCATAGCGATGATAATGAACACATTGGCGTAGCTGCCGTTGGTGATGAAAATCTTGCTGCCGTTGAGCACCCATTCCTCACCGTCGAGCACAGCTGTTGTCTGCTGGCCGGCAGCGTCGGTACCGGCATTGGGCTCGGTGAGGCCGAAAGCGCCAATCCACTCGCCGCTGGCGAGCTTGGGCATATATTTCATTTTCTGTTCCTCGGTGCCGTTCTCCATAATGGGAGCGCAGCAAAGGCTGGTATGAGCCGACAGGATGACACCCGTCGTGGCACAGACGCGGCTCAGTTCTTCAACGGCCATACCGTACATAATGTTGGTGCCGCCGGCACCGCCGTACTGGGTCGGGATGGGAATGCCCATCAAACCGATTTTGGCCATCTTCTCAACCGTCTCCATCGGGAAACGCTCCTCCTCGTCAACCTCGGCTGCGAGGGGCTTCACCTCTTTCTCTGCAAATTCGCGAATCATCTGCAGGAAGAGTTCCTCTTGTTTCGTGAAACTAAAATCCATATTATATCTGTTTTATTTTTTTCTTTTGATTGGAGTAATTCGGAATATTTGGATTACTCGACTGTTGAATCATATATTCTATTTGCCCAACTTGTCAAGCTTGTTGTATACGTATGTGTGGTTGATGGCTATGGTCTCGATTTCCACCAGTGCACCCATAGGCAGACCCTTTACGGCAAAAGCAGCACGGGCGGGGCAGTCCTTGCTGTAGTACTTGGCATAGACCTCGTTCATCGGTTTGAAGTACTCCATATCAGCCAGCAGACAGGTGCTCTTCACCACATCCTGGAAGGTGAAACCGGCCTCGTCGAGGATGGCCTTGATGTTCTTGAAAACCTGCTCGGTTTGCTCGGTGATGCCGCCTTCGACGATTTTGCCCGTTGCGGGGTCGATGGGCACCTGACCGCTGATGTAGAGGGTGTTGCCGACCAGTATGGCCTGGCTGTAAGGTCCGATGGCTGCGGGAGCCTTGGGTGTGTTGATTATCTTCTTCATTTTTAACTGTATTTATATAATTTATATTTTTATCTAACAACAAAAAGAGTTTGCAAAGATAGTCATTTTTTTTGAAACAGAACCTTTTTTTGAAAAAAAACATTTTTTGCCGTTTTTTTACAGTTTACAAATACTTGGTAATCAATAATATCAAACAAACACCCCTGGCATATGTACAGTATTTGTACAGTATATGTACAGTATATGTACGCTTTAGAAGCGTACATATACTGTACATATACTGTACAAATACTGTACATATGCCTATGCTGGTGGCGGGGAAAAAGGGGGATGTGCCAACACTGATCCTTAAGCATTCGGACGGCAAAAGCTGCCGGGATCAACAAAACAACAAATTTTTCTGCAATTCGATTTTTTTGCGTATTTTTGCAGTTTGAAATGAAACGCTTTTTGCTCCATATCGTCCTCTTCGTGGCCACAGGCATAATGCTTTACCTGCCGACGGTTTGGGCCGTCGGAAAGATTGGCATTCAAGCCAATGTAAAGTACATACCGGGCAACTACGGTATGATGGGACTGCGGCTTGGCGAGGCCGACGAGATGCGCGCGGACAACAATCTGGATTTGCTATTCATAGGCTCGTCGCATTGCTACCGCACCTTCGACACAAGGGCTTACGACACAGCCGGATACCACAGTTTCAACCTTGGCAGCAGCAACCAGACACCTTCTCAGACCTATGCTCTGCTGGAGCGCTACCTGCAGTACTTCAGTCCCAAAATGGTCGTCATTGAGGTGCATCCCGACATTATGAGCAACTGCGGCAACGAATCGGCAGTGGACATCCTGTCCAATACCCGCGTCGACACGCCAATGCGCAATATGGCATTGAGACAAAAAAGTTTGCGCGTTTTCAACACTATGTGCTGCAGCTTTATCGACCGCGTAATCCATCGAGGAGCCATTCCACTGGGCGACAACATTATAAACGTTGATACCCAAAGCGGCGACACAACGGTCAATGTCGACTTTAAATACATAAACGGTGGATATGTGGAAGTATCGCCCTTCTGCTACAAACCTATCCCGCTCAAACCAAAGACGATAGAGGTTCGCGACGACCAGATGGAATGGCTCGAGATGTGTCTTTGGCTACTTGAATACCACAGCACACCCTATATGCTTGTCGAGGTTCCCAGCACTCGCAGCCGCTACCAGTCGTACACCAATCACGCTGATTTTGAGAGAAAAATGCGTTCGTTGGTCACTTTGGATTCCGAATACCTTAACCTTAACGAGGACCTGCGGTTGATATCGCTGCTTGACGACACGACCTGCTTTTTCGACGACGACCACCTTAACCAAAAAGGTGCCGAAATATTTAATAAATTCTTCATCCAATGTATATTATCGGATTAATGTCGGGCACTTCGCTCGACGGACTTGACATCGCTTACTGCGAATTCAGCGACGAAAAACATTTCCAACTGATTGCCGCTGAAACATATAACTATCCCGCCGCCTGGCAGGAACGCTTGGCTTCGCTGCACCTGGCTTCGGCCGAAGAATACGTCCGCACCGACGCCGAACTGGGTCATTATTTCGGACAGAAAGTGTTGCATTTCAGAGAGAACCATCCAGGACGCGTTGACTGCATTGCCTCGCACGGCCACACTGTCTTCCACCAACCCGACAACGGTTTCACAGCGCAAATCGGAGACGGCAACGCCATAAGCGCAGAAACAGGACTGCCTGTTGTTTGCGACTTCCGTCGTCTCGACGTGGCTCTCGGCGGACAGGGGGCTCCGCTGGTGCCCATCGGCGACCGACTGCTGTTCGGAGAATACGACAGCTGCATCAACCTCGGCGGCATCGCCAACATATCCTACGAGCTTGACGAACAACGCATTGCATACGACATTTCGCCTTGCAATATGGCGCTCAACTATCTGGCAGGCAAACAAGGTCTTACCTACGACGCCGGCGGTGAAACAGCAAGAAAGGGCACCGTCATCACCGCCCTGCTGGCCAAACTCGAAACACTCGACTACTATCGCGTTCCTGCACCCAAAACACTTGGAAAAGAATGGTTTGAACAACGTTTTCTACCTAACATCGAACCCTTTGCCGACCAGCCGATAGAGAATCTGCTGCGCACCGTAACTGAACATATCGCCTTGCGTTTGGCGGCAGCAATATGCCAAAGCGGCAGAGAGATGCACCGTGTACTGATCACAGGAGGCGGTTCAAACAACCAGTTCCTGCTTGAACTGCTCAAGGAAAAGATTGGTTCCGTGGAAATTGTAAGCGTCGACCAGCGTATCGTCGACTTCAAGGAAGCCATTATATTTGCCCTGCTGGCCTATCTGCGCATCAACAAGCAAACCAACACTTTGTCCTCTGTGACAGGAGCTTCGCGCGACAGCTGCGGCGGTGTGATTTGCGGATAGCCCGACGTTTCAGGCAAACAGCGACGCTGCTATGCCGTCAGCTCGCATAATACCCTCGGCCGTGGGACGATAATGTGTCTCCGTCTCAACGATAAGATTCTTGCTTACAAAGGGTTGTATCTTATTATGCAAGTAATCAAGCCTGTCATCGGCCACCAGCGTCTTGGCAATGCCTTCTGTGGTACGCAACGAAGTCATAACATATTCATTGTATGCGTCATCAGCAGTCAGGGTTTCTTCCTCAAAAGGCACCTTGCCAGTCTTGGCTCCTTCTATATATTGCTTAATGTCAGGCGCATTCCATCGCCGTTTTGTGCCGTCGAATGAATGTGCGGCCGCACCGACACCAATATATGGCGTACGGTTCCAATAGCGGCTGTTGTGTCGCGAATGCCATCCCGGCAGGCTGAAATTGGAGACTTCGTACTGCTCGAAATCGTGCTTCCGACACCATCTTGCCAACATCTCGTATTGAGATGCAAGTTCTTCGTCTTCCGGCATTTGCAAGCGCCCCATATCTAACTGTTTTTCAAGTATGGTACCCTGCTCGACCGTAAGTTCGTAGCACGAAAGGTGCTTTACGACACCAAGAGGCAAAAGCGCTTTAAGTGCATCCAAACTATACTGCAAACCAACGCTGTACGGCCGAGGAAGTCCCATCATCAAATCCACCGACAAATTGTTGAAACCTGCGGCAGCGACATTGCGAACCGCTTCGACGGCCTGCCTGCCGCCGTGCACACGATTGAGCATCTTCAGTTCCTTGTCGTCAAACGACTGTATGCCAATACTTATACGATTGAAGAAATGCAGTTCAGCAAGACCTTTTAGATAGTCGGCCGTAAGGTTCTCGGGATTGGCCTCGATGGTCGCCTCCTCAACACAGGAAGTGTCGAACGAAGTGCGTATCACGTCTACAATTCTGCCAAGCTGGCCGAGGGAAAGCAGCGATGGCGTACCACCACCGAAATAGATAGTTTTCAACGATTTGCCATCGGCTCGCTGGCTCAACTCCATACATAATGCCTCTATATACGCATCCATATCACGATGCCCTGCTACAGAGTAAAAACCGCAGTAGGTGCATTTGTGGTGGCAATATGGAATATGGACATAAAGCATATCAAAAAAGGGTCTCAAAATGAGACCCTGCAAGTAGCGGGGACGAGAATTGAACTCGTGACCTCCGGGTTATGAATCCGACGCTCTAACCTGCTGAGCTACCCCGCCATTTTTACTTTCTCAAGAAAGATTTGAAAGGCTTTTCCTTCTCTCGAAATCGGGTGCAAAAGTACACATTTTTTGATATGTGGCAAAATTTTTTCAAAAATATCTTATCTTTGTAGTCGGATAGTAAATCCAAATTTCTATATAACAAATTAAAACCCAACAACCTATGATGGATGAGCAAGACAAAAAAACATATTCAAATTTTGACTACGACAGTGCTCTGAACGTGGTTGAGGGGGTAAAACAGCCAGAGCAAATCAGCAATTTTTACCTCGAAAAAATGCGTCAAAAGAGGCGTTCCGAACCCACCGTGGACGAAATGGTTGACGGCATCCTGAATGGCAACCGTGTTATGCTTTCACGTGCCATAACACTGGTGGAAAGCTCGCGTTTCGACCATCGCCGCAGGGCGCAGGAAGTCATAGAACGCTGCATCCCTTACTCTGGCAAATCCATCCGACTTGGAATCACAGGAGTGCCTGGCGCCGGAAAAAGCACTATAATAGAAGCACTTGGCAAAATGCTTACTGGACTGAACCACAAAGTGGCCGTCCTTGCCATCGACCCCAGCAGCGAACGGTCGAAAGGAAGCATTCTGGGCGACAAAACCCGTATGGAAGAACTGTCGACCGACCCCAAAGCATTCATACGTCCTTCTCCATCGGCGGGGTCGCTGGGAGGCGTGGCACGCAAAACACGCGAAATCATAACCTTGTGTGAAGCGTCAGGATTCGACACGGTAATCGTTGAGACCGTAGGCGTGGGACAGTCGGAGGTCGCGGCACATTCGATGGTCGATTTCTTCCTTCTGCTGCAACTTGCCAATACCGGCGATGAGCTACAAGGCATCAAGCGAGGCATAATGGAAATGGCCGATATGATTGCCATCAACAAAAGCGACATCGACATCGACAAGTCAAAACTCGCCGCGCAGCAGTTCCGCAACGCGCTGCACCTTTTCCCTATGCCTGATTCGCAATGGACTGTCCCCGTGGTACTTTGCTCGGCATATAGCAAGATGGGCATTCAAGACATTTGGAACAATATCCTTGAATATGTTGCTTTCACAAAGAGCAACGGATACTTTTATGAAAAACGCAGACAGCAAAGCCTTCGCATCCTGGATGAAACCATAGAAAACGCGCTTAAAGAGCGCTTTTACAACGCACCAGGAATGGAAGATAAGCTGGAAGAAATTAAGAAAGAAATTCTTGAAAACAAAGTCAGCGCCTACGCCGCAGCAGAAAGGCTGGTGGAGGGTTGCTGAAAAAAAACAATTATAAAGATATGAAGAAAAGACTGTTTTCCACATTAGCATTGGCAGTTATAATACTGTCATATACAGCCTGCAACAGACCATACGACACCGTCTATTCAACCTACAAAGACGGAAGTCCGAAACTGGTTTTCACCGTCGTCGACGGCAAAGCCGGCTCAGTAACCCGATTAGGCGAAAAAATGTATTACGAGAATGGCAACTTGATGTACGACAAGCACTTCAATGGAGACAAGCCCTCGGGAACCTGGAAATTCTTCTACGAGAACGGCCAGCTGCACGCCGAAGGCAGTTTTGACAAAAATGACTCGATTGGCAGCGACTGGAAGTTCTACAAAGACAATGGTGAAGATTTCTTTATCGACGAGTATGACTCAATGGTTGTCCTGGACGTCACCGCCGACCACAGGCCGCTGTCGATATCATTTCACAAAGGGGACGCCGAGATGCGTTTCCAATTCAATGAAAACTACACCATTAACACTCGCGGAATGGTTAAAAACGGATTAAAAGAGGGGCGTTGGGAGTTTTTCTATGCCACAGGTCAGAAAATGCTTGAAGCCAACTATTCCAAAGGCATAGAAAACGGAGCCTACAACTCGTACCGCGACAACGGAATTCCTTATTTCCGTGGTTTTTACATCAACGGCCGACGTGCCAACACCTGGGAGTTTTATGACGAGGCAGGCAATTTGGCCGGACGTCAGGATTTTGATAAACATTGACGTTTAGAGTTCAATCCTTGACAATTAATTCTATAGTAATGGACGTCTATCTAAATCATCCTATATACAAGATAATCAGCGAAGTCGCCGACAGAATGAAGGTCGAGACCTATGCCGTTGGCGGTGTGGTGCGCGACTATTTCCTGCAACGCCCTTGTTCGGACATCGACGTTGTCTGCGTTGGCAGCGGCATCGCTCTTGCCGAAGAGGTGGCAAAACAAATCAGCGACCATACCGAAGTGCACGTTTACCGCAATTTTGGCACCGCACAGATTCACCACCACGACGGTGACATAAACTGGGAAGTGGAATTTGTGGGTGCACGCCGCGAATCGTACAGCCACGACAGCCGAAAACCAATAGTCGAGGATGGCACCCTGGAAGACGACCAGAACCGCAGAGACTTTACTATCAACGCAATGGCTGTATGCCTGAACAGTGAACGATTCGGCGAACTTGTGGATCCTTTCGGGGGTATCAGAGACTTGAACGAGGGAATACTGCGCACACCACTTGAACCAGGCATAACCTTCTCAGACGACCCACTACGAATGATGCGAGCCATCCGCTTTGCCTCGCAACTCGGTTTCACCATAGAAGAGAACTGTTTCCAAGCTATCTGCGACAACGCCGAAAGACTGAAAATCATATCGCAGGAGCGTATCACCTCCGAACTCAACAAAATCATCCTCTCCCCTCGCCCGTCGGTGGGTTTGAAACTACTGCAGAAATCAGGTCTGATGCAAATATTCTTTCCTGAATTCTCTAAACTTAAAGGTGTGGAAACCATTGACGGACACAGTCACAAGGACAACTTCTACCACACCCTTGAAGTTGTTGACAATGTGGCAGAAAAAAGTAATGACCTTTGGCTCAGATGGGCCGCTATGCTTCACGACATAGGCAAACCTGCCACAAAGAGATACGACGAAAAAACCGGTTGGACCTTTCACGGCCACGAAGCCAAGGGAGCTCAAATGGTGAAACGCATTTTCAAACGATTAAGGCTCCCTTTGGACGCCAAGATGAGATATGTCGAAAAACTAGTACTGTTGCACTTACGGCCTATAGTTATCTCCGAAGACATAGTCACAGACTCGGCAGTGAGAAGGCTTTTATTCGAGGCTGGCGACGACATAGACGACCTGATGCTGCTCTGCGAGGCTGACATCACATCAAAAAAAGAGGAGAAAAAAGAACGCTTCCGCAAGAACTATCAGCTTGTCAGACAAAAGCTTGTAGAACTAGAAGAAAAGGATCGCATACGCAATTTCCAACCGCCAGTCAGCGGTCTCGACATTATGGAGACCTTCGGTCTTAAACCCTGCCAGGAAATTGGAATCATAAAGGATGCCATAAAAGATGCCATCCTCGACGGCAAAATACCCAACGAACGCGATGCCGCTTGGCAGATGATGCTAGAAATGGGCGACAAACTGGGACTCAAGCAGGTATGAAGCGCCTTATAGTCATAGTAGGCCCGACTGCTATTGGCAAGACTGCCGCCGCCATCGAAGTCGCGAGGCGGTTGCAGACAGAGATTGTCTCGTGCGATTCAAGGCAGTTCTATAAGGAATTGAACATTGGTGTGGCGCGTCCATCAATCGACGAACTGAACGCAGCAAAACACCATTTCATCGCTTGTCGTTCAGTAACCGAACCATACAATGTATTTGAATACGAACAGGATGCACTAAAAGTATTAAACCAAATATTTAAGTACTCAGACAGTGCTGTTGCAGTGGGTGGCTCGGGGCTATATGTCGATGCGCTTTGCCAAGGAATAAACGTAATGCCCGACCCCAAGCCCGAACTGAGAGCCGAATTAAGCGGCAAAATAGCCAAAGGCAGGCTAGACGAACTACTGCACGAATTGGAGCGTCTAGACCCCGATTATTACGCTGTAGTAGACAAGCGCAACCCTATACGCATCCAGCGCGCATTAGAGACGATTTACACCTCCGGAAAGAAATACAGCGAGCTGATAGGCAAAAGTTTACCAGAACGCCCTTTCGAAATTGTCAAAATCGGACTTAACACAGAACGCTCCATACTGAAAGAAAGAATCTACAGCCGAGTGGACAAGATGCTGGAAATGGGTCTTGTAGACGAGGTAACCTCACTTCTTCCCTATCGCAACCTCAACACACTAAACACAGTAGGATACAAAGAGATTTTCGGTTTCATCGACGGATACAAAAGCAAAGAAGAGGCAATAACCGAAATCAAAAACCACACCTGGCAGTACGCAAAGAAGCAAATCACTTGGCTAAAACGCTATAAAGAAATACATTGGGTAGAGCCAAGCGATATTCAAGGAATACTCAAAATATTGGAATACTGAACCAACAGGTCCATTCTGCGCCCTGATTGCATTAACAACAAAAAAAGGCATCCTCAATTGAGGATGCCTTTTATATTAAGAGCCTGATTTCAAATCAGACATACAGACGTTCAAGCATCTTCCAGAAATCAGGGAACGATTTAGCGACAACATCAGGATTATTTATCTGAAGTTCAGGATTGATAACCTTTAAAGCCCCAAAAGCCATTGCAATACGATGGTCGTCGTGAGAGCCGATAGTTTCTTTGTTCGAAAGCGATTCCTTCGTGAAAGGTTCACCTGCAGGGATTGTCATAACGTCATCGGAGACAGCAACTTCACGACCCAGTTTCTTCAATTCCATAGCTATACTTTCAAGACGATCGCTCTCCTTGTAGCGCAAATTTCCGACTCCTGTCAAACGGGCGTTAATACCGAGAGCGGCACAGGTTACGGCAACTGCCGGCAACAGATCAGGAGTTCTAACGAAATCCCACTCAAAACTAGTGGCCATAGTCTTCTCTCTTTTCAACTCCAGCGATTGTTCGCCCTGATTTACAGAGAGTCCCAATTTAGAATAAATGTCGCGAACAACATAGTCGCCCTGGAGACTTTCACGCGCAAGGCCCGGCAGACGCACAGGAACATTGGGCAAAAACGAAACAGCCTCGAAGAAATAAGATGCTGACGACCAATCTTTTTCTATGGACACAACATCACATTGCGGAATAGAATGCTCAACGTGATAGGTCGGAGGATTTCCCTTAAGTACCCATTGCACTTTAGCTTGTTCCATAACCCTGAGTGTCATATCGATATAAGGTTCCGAAACTGGTGCACCAACAAGCTCTACCATACCACCCTGCGGCATAGTTGCGGAAGCAAGAAGAAGTGCAGAGGCGAACTGACTTGATATACCGCAATCAATGGCTATGCGTCGTGCAGTAGGTATCACACCCTCAATCTTAACAGGGAGAAAACCTTCCTCTCCAGTGCACACTATCGAGCATCCCGCAGAGCGAAGAGCATCGATAAGCTGCCCCATAGGACGGCGGCAAAGTTGCTCCGTACCCGTAAGCGTATGACTTCCAGGTGTTATTGCCAACAAAGCAAGCATAAAACGTGCCACCGTAGCGGCATCGCGACAATCGAAATTATGACGACGACTTCCCTTTAACTGATGCAAAAGCCTGGAAAGTTGTTGAGTATCATTGGAAGTAGAAATATTTTTAATCTTGATGCCTGTACGAGACATATAGTCAAGCATCAGCCAACGGTTCGAAAGACTCTTTGACGAAGGTAGTGTTATCTGTATCGTTTCCAACTCCATACCAAATAATTATTATTAGATAAAGTCTTATTATACAATTATTTAACCAATATTTATGACTGAAAAATTATTTTGCAAAAATACTAAAAAAAAATTACAAATAAAACCAATTGTTAAAAAAATTCAATCAAACACACATCTTATATCATTACTCATCAAATCATTATGCCATATTCCCTTATCTTTCTATAAAGCGTACGTTCGGAAATGCCAAGCTCCTGAGCTGCGGGACGGCGACGGCCACGATGATGCTCTAAGGCCCTTACAATTGCCATCTTTTCTCGGTCAGGCAGCGAGACAGGTTCATTTTCAACAATTTCAGAATCTTGAAACTCAACTTCTTCAGCACTATCGATATGTTGATGCTGGCCACCATACGACCCTGATGCCGAAATAGCTGACGGCGAAGCGCCACCACTGTCTAGCTGATAGTACTTTTCGCTATCGATATATGTCGGAATATCAGCATCGCCCTGAATATGAACTCCTTGATGTGCCAATGAAGTTATAACTTGCTTCAAGTTGTTGATTTCAGCACGCATTTCATTTATCATCTGTCCCATAGACAGTGCTTTAAGCAAAAGTTCCCTGTCAGATATGGTACTCGCGGAAGGATTGTCCTGTCTAAAGAGAACTGGAAGTTTCTCATCGGGCACATAATGCAGATAGTTGGACAGGATGTCACGCGTAATCAAACGTTCACTCTCGACCACCGCTATTTGTTCCGTAACATTCTTAAGTTCACGCACATTACCATACCAGGGATAATCCATCAGAAACTGCCTGCCGTCGTCGGACAACCTCAACAGGGGCATACCGTATTTCTCTGCAACATCGGAGGCAAACTTGCGGAAAAGAAGAACAATGTCCTCCTTACGTTCCCGCAGTGGAGGAATGGCTATAGATATCTGATTAAGACGGTAATAAAGATCCTCGCGATAATGTCCTTTACGAATAGCGGCAAGCAGGTCGACATTGGTGGCAGCCACGACACGAACATTGATTTTGCGGGCGGAAGACGAGCCTACAGGGATAATTTCGCCGTTCTCAAGCACACGCAACAACTTGACCTGCATCTGCAACGGCAATTCGCCCACCTCGTCAAGGAATATTGTGCCGCCATCGGCCTCTTCGAAATAGCCCTTCCTGTCCTTGTCGGCACCCGTGAACGAACCTTTTATATGACCGAAAAGTTCACTCTCGATGGTTCCCTCCGGGATGGCACCGCAGTTGACCGAAACAAGCTTTTTATGCTTGCGGTTAGAGTTGTCGTGAATCATTCTGGCAAAAACCTCCTTACCGACACCGCTCTCACCTGTTACAAGAATAGACAAGTCGGTGGGAGCCACTTGAATAGCCTTATTGATTGCAAGTATCAGTTTAGGGTCGTTACCTATTATATCGTATCTGTTTTTTACTGTCTGAATATCCATATGAAACAGTTAAAGTAAATATTTAAATCATATATTTCAAACATCAACTAATCACCCTGTTCAATGCAGAACCAAGTCGTTGTCGAATCTTAATTAAAGACATTTTCTGCGAAATAAGCATAAGTTTCTCATCGTCATCGGAAAGATAAGCAAACTGGCGATCAATATCATCGATTTTAATATCCAGTTTTTTTAGTTTCAAAGTGAGGATAGACTCCTCTACGTCAGTACGTATACGCTCCTCCTTAGTCGGGACGTAAATCTTCTTTTCCTTCCATTTCTCGCTGACGCTGTAATCATTCATCATCATAGCAATGACTTTCTCTCGCACTTGCTCGTCGTCACAAGTCACAAACAACTGAGCGTCAACCGAAAGGTCACCTTTATTGATATGTTCAGCATAGACATTGAAGACATACTGACACACAGGGTCAACAAAAGAGATCTGATCGCCTAACAATTCGCCCACAATCATCTGAGCCACAGTATATCTCTCCACAGCAGCATCACCGCCTTCATTTTGCGGAGCGAGGGCAATCAGCTCATTACCATAATTAAGCAACAGACTGATAATCTTATTTTCCTGACTTTGAGCCGGATTCAAGGCAAACGGAATAACCAGCTTCTGCTGAGGCTGTTCATTTATTTCTTGAGCCTCAACCTGTTTGCCATCCCGTTCCCCTGTCTCTTTCAAGTCTTTGTCGCCCGGATCCGGCTTATGATTCATTGACTCGTAAAGCTTGCGGTTCAATGTTTTAGCAAGCTCGTTTTGAAGTGTTTCTTCGGGTATGCGGAGCAGCGATGCACATTGCGTTACATATTCCGTTCGCTCCATCAGGTCGGGAACGAGGGCAATTGTACGAACGATATCGCCCAGCACTTCAGCCTTGCGTATCGGGTCGCCTTTGATGTCGGCAGCGAGTATCTTGGTTTTGAACAGAATAAAGTTCATCTCGTTATCGCGCAGATACTCCTGCAGACGAGTGGAGCCAAAAGTCTGGGCATAACTGTCGGGGTCGTGGCCGTCGGGGAAAAGCACCACGCGGACGTGCATACCTTCCTCGAACAACATATTGACAGCCCTGAAGGCTGCCTTGATGCCGGCAGCATCACCATCGTATAGCACCGTTACGTTTTTGGTATAGCGGCGCATCAGACGCACC
The DNA here is from genome assembly GCA_016283175.1 of Bacteroidales bacterium. Taxonomy (GTDB): domain Bacteria; phylum Bacteroidota; class Bacteroidia; order Bacteroidales; family P3; genus Colimorpha. Next base: position 14,485 of record JAEEMK010000086.1, on the reverse strand, counting down.
TGTTCGACCGTCAACGAAGTGCCGCACGATGCCACAGCATTCTCAACGCCCGATTGATACATCGATATAACATCGACATTGCCCTCAACTAGATAGCACTTGTCCTGACGGGTGATAGCATTCTTGGCCTGATAGAGGCCATAGAGAATATGGCTCTTGTTATATATTTCAGAATCAGGCGAGTTGACATATTTTGCCGCCTGTTTTTCTTTCGACAGAATACGTCCGGAAAAACCCAGCACACGACCCGAGACACTGAAAATAGGGAACATCACACGACCGCGGAAACGGTCGTACACCTTGCCGTCTTCCTTGAATATGGAAAGGCCCGAGTTCTGCAACACATTGTCACTGTAGCCATTGGCACGAGCATACTTGGTGAAGTTATCCCACTCCTCAAGGCAATAGCCAAGACCAAAGTCTTTGATAACCTTGTCGGTAAGACCACGGCCGTGAAAATAGGAAAGGCCTATGGCAACACCCATTTCGTTTTCATAAAGCAGCGAGGCGAAATACTTCTGCGCAAATTCCGAGACGTGGAAGAGTGCGTCACGCTCATTGTTGCGTTCAATCTGCTCGTCCGAAAGCTGCTCTTCAACGATGTCGATATTGTATTTCTTTGCAAGCCAGCGCAATGCTTCGGGATAGGTATAGTGTTCGTGCTTCATCAGAAAACCGACAGCATTGCCGCTCTCCCCGCATCCAAAGCATTTATAAATGCCCTTGGAAGGTGAAACGGCAAACGACGGCGTCTTCTCGTTGTGGAAGGGACAGCACCCGATATGGTTCGCGCCGCGCTTTTTGAGCGACACGAACTCACCGATGACTTCCTCTATACGAGTCGCATCCATAATGCGTTGTATGGTTTCCTGGTCGATCATATCAAACTGCAAAATTAATAAAAAAATCGATACTGACGAAAAAAAACTGACAAAATGTCATTTTTTCAGAAAAAATATGACAGCATAAACTCCATAGGCAACGTTGAGTCGAATCGAACATTACTGACATTGGCTTGACGATGCGACACGGAGGCATATAATAAAACCACTTCCAAAACGTTATTCATCCATTCAGACTTAAAAAATTATGAAGAGAACAATCCTAACTATTTTAGCCATCGTCTGTTTCTCCTCCCTTATGGGACAGCCTCAAATGGAGAAGATTTCGTATAACGGCCATCTCTACGTCGTGTCGAACGTCAACGGGAAGAAGGCCTTTCTGGCGTTCGACACAGGAAGCCCTTACACCTGCATCGACAGCACCTTTGTCGCCGACAGCAATCTGCAGTACAAGATGGTAGGCAAAGCCACTATGGGCGGTTCAGGAAACACCAAGGAGGATGTGCTAATCATCGTCAACGAGCTGACTTACACCTTTTCCGGCAGGCTATACACAAGCCACGTGTCACCCATCATCAAGCTCAAAAGCATCTTGGGCGACCAAGCCGACGGGATCCTCGGTATCGACAATATGGACGGCAAGGTCATAGCCATAGACTACGATGGCGAGCAGATGGGTTTCTGGGATAGCCTGGGCGACACCAGCGGCTACACCTCCATTCCCATTCGCTATGAGAACAACCGCATCTTCGTGCCGCTAACCATCACCGTCGACGAAGGCAAGGTCATCGAAGGAGAAGGATTGGTCGACCTCGGAAGCGGTGGCACAATAGACCTGACCAGCGTGACGGCAGAACAATATGGGCTGAAAGCCATCGTTCCCCAGTTACACTACACTTGCGTCAATGGCGGCATCGGAGGGGAGTCTGCCGGCAACGACTTCAGAGCCCCAAAAGCTTACGTAGGCGGATACACCTTGAACGATATCGTTATGGGATACAGCGAAAACACCGGCGGCGCAATGGCCAGTTCTGAATTCATAGGAATAGTCGGCAACGAATTCTGGGAGCGCTTCGACATAATGATAGACCTTGCCGGCAAACGACTCTACCTGCGTCCCAACACAAATTACGGGAAACCCTTCAAGAGCCCCGTGCAAGGATTCTACGGTACCGACCGCAGTCGTACACTTGGCTGCTGGATGGTCAACTGTCTATACGAAGGCTCCAATGCCGGAAAAGCCGGTCTTCGGAACGGCGACCGCATAACCGCAATAAACGGACGCAGCGTGAAAGAAATCGGCTTCGAAGAGGAGAAGACATTCTTCGACGGTATGAAGGAGGTGCGCCTCACCGTCGAGCGCGGCGACGGCACAACAGAGATCTCGTTTTCCTTTGACGCTCCGAAGATTTAGACATCCCCCTGCCCCAACCTTTCACTGACGTTTCTTCAGCTCGGCACAATGAACGGATTCACTGTGCACTCACATTGCGAAACGTTCCACCTTCATCCGGCCGCACAGGCGCATCATAGGCGAATATTTCTTGAACTCAGGGGTGGTGGAGTGTTTGTCGAGCGAATCCTCATCCTTCCACGTCTCGCAAATCAGAAACACATTCTGCCGAGTGGCACTTTCGAACACATCATAGGCGATGCATCCCTCGTGGTTCTGCGAATGCCCGGTAAGGGCTTTGGCCGCCAGCAAGGCAGTTTTGTACTGTTCGCCGTCGTTGGCTTGAAAAAAACAATTCAATCTTATCATAGGAAATCCATTTTTTGCAAAAACGGCAAAGAGCGCCTCTTATTATGCAAAAAAAATGGTTTTTATAAGGCATATGTACAGTATTTGTACAGTATATGTACAGTATATGTACGCTTCTGAAGCGTACATATACTGTACATATACTGTACAAATACTGTACATATGCTAGGGAAAGTATATCGAAGAAACAGCAGGCGGCAATAAAAGATTGTTTTGAAACAACAAGAAACACACCTCCACACAACAACCTATTTATCAGAATAATAGACACCGTTTTGAATAAAAGAGCAAAAACGCTTTGGAAGACAGAACGCCGAGAGACGGCAATGGAGAGAGAAAAGTGTTTTTTATTGCTGAATTAAAAAAAATTCGTACCTTTGCATCTGTGAAAAAAGCGATACATAGAAGCCTGAAAGTGGTATTGTTCGCAACAATACTACTGACGTTCAACCTATTGCAGGCACACAACGTGCGTGATACGATAGGCGCGGGCAGCCGTATTCTTTTTTCGGAAAACAAAGGACAGTGGGATAGCAGGGTGCTGTTCCGCTCGCAGATGCGCCTGTCGACGCTTTTTGTGGAGCGGGATTGCTTCACGCTAAGAGTGCAGCACCGCGAGAACGGCAATCTGAGTCATTTCAGGGATGCCAAGCGATTGGACGGCCGCTACCGCGACCACTCCTACCGCATCCGCTTCGAGGGAAGCGCCGCACGGAGCGTGGAAGGCAGGGGGCGCGAGGCGGGTTGCGAAAACTATTTCATAGGCCGCGACCGCAGCCGCTGGGCTTCGGGAGTGGGGATATACAGTTCGGTTGAATACAAAGAGCTTTACCCAGGTATAGACCTCAATGTGTATGCTGCAAGCAACGCTATGAAGTACGACTTTGCAGTCGAGGCTGGTGCCGACCCGGGTGCCATAGCAATTGTGTATGAGGGCGTGGACGGCATCAAGATGCGCGGCGGCGACATTGTCGTGAAGACTTCGGTTGCCGACATTGTGGAGACGAAACCTTACGCCTACCAGATTGTCGACGGCAAGGAGGTGGAGGTAGAGGTCCGCTACCGTGTGGCCGGCGAGCGTGTGACTTTCGACATTGGCGACTACGACAAGTCGAGGGAGCTTATCATCGACCCCTATCTGCATTTCTCGACCTACACGGGTTCGACAGCAGACAACTGGGGCACGACAGGATGCTTCGACTCGGACAAGAATACGTACACTTCGGGAGTGGTTTTCGGCACGGGCTATCCCGTCTCGACAGGAGCCTACGACGGCACTTACAACGGCAACTGCGACATAGGCATCTTCAAGTTCGACACCGGCGGCAGTTCGCGTCTGTATGCCACCTATCTGGGAGGCAGTTTGGCAGATATGCCCCACAGTATGTATGTCAACTCTTTCGACGAGCTGATAGTATTTGGCACGACAGGGTCGTCGGACTTTCCTGTGACGGCGGGCGCTTTCGACACATCGTTCAACGGCGGCACAAGCCTGTACTATGAGGGGTCGTCGACAATAGCGTTTCCCAACGGTGCAGACATATTTATCTGCCGCCTGAGCAGCGACGGCAGCGAACTGCAGGCGTCGACCTACGTGGGCGGCAACGGCAACGATGGGTTGAACTGTCGCAACTTCTCACCTTCGACCGAGTACTCGACAATTATGATGGGCAACGACTCGCTGTATTTCAACTATGGCGACGGTGCGAGGGGGGAGATAATCACCGACGACGCGAACAACGTCTATGTCGGTTCGACGACACGGTCGACCAATTTCCCGGTCACCGACGGCTGCATACAGAGTCACAACCGCGGTCGCCAGGAGGGCGTGGTGTTCAAGATAGACTACAATCTCTCGCACCTGATATGGAGCACTTATCTGGGCGGCAACAAGGACGATGCGGTGTACTCGATAGATTGCGACAGAGAATACAATGTGGTGGCTTGCGGCGGCACGAACTCGTACAATTTCCCGACGACGCCAGGAGCCTACCGCACCTACTACAGCGGCGGGTCGGCCGACGGCTTTGTGGCAAAGATTTCGTACCACGGCAAGAGTCTGATGGCAAGCACGCAATACGGCTCGCCGGCATACGACCAATGCTATTTTGTGCGCTGTGCGAAAAACAACGACATCTTCATTTTCGGCCAGACGAAGGCCACGGGCAGCACACTGGTGCACAACGCCAACTATAACGTTCCCAACAGCGGCCAGATGCTGGCGCGTTTCAAACCGGGGCTCGACACCTTGGTGTGGAGCACCGTGTTCGGAACCGGCGACGTTGATGTCAACGGTCCCAACATATCGCCCACCGCCTTTGCCGTGGACATCTGCAACAGAGTGTACCTAAGCGGCTGGGGAAGGATTTTTCTGGGCCTGTCGTACAATGGCGTGAACTATCCGTGGAACACCCACGGGACATCGGGAATGTCGGTAACGCCCGATGCCTACCAGAGCGTCACCGACGGGCAGGATTTCTACCTAATGGCAATGGACATTGACGCCAACAGTATGGTTTATGCAACATATTTCGGCGAGCAGCACAACTCCTCGCAGGGCTACCGCAGCGGACAGGACCACGTAGACGGCGGCACAAGCCGCTTTGACCGCCTGGGCACCATCTACCAGTCGGTATGCGCAAGCTGCGGCGGCAGCGACAATTTCCCGACGACACAAGGAGCCTATGGACTGCACAACAACTGCGACAACTGCAACAATGCGATTTTCAGGCTTAATCTGACCGACGACTTCCCTGTGGCGGATTTCACTTATACAAGAACAAATCCGTGCAATCCAACCACCATCGAATTCAAAAACACCGGCCGCGGCACATCGTACCTGTGGGATTTCGGCGACGGAACAACGTCGACTCAAACCAACCCGACGCACAACTACACCACGCCGGGAGTGTACACCATAAGGCTGATAGCATATATGCCTGGCGGATGCAGCGAAAGCGACACGACGGAAAAAGAGATCACCATCGTTTCGGACGTGAACGACTCGCAGAACTTCGCCTACCTCGACACATTGAGAATTTGTTCAGGCACACCCGTTCAGATAGGTCTGCGGCCAGAAGCCGGCCTTACATACAAATGGACACAGGGCGAAGTAAGCGACAGCAACATCGCCAACCCGATGGCCGAAGAAACAGGAACATACATCCTCTATGTCAGCAGCGAGACTCCCTGCACAACGAGGTTCGAACAGGTCATAGTAGCCAAAGACTTAGATATGCGGCTGATCGGCGACACACTGACCTGCTCAATTCCCGATACGCTGAACATCGAAGCCTATGGCGACGGATTGACATACCTGTGGTCGAGCACAAGCAACTTTGCCGACACGCTGAACAGCGATATGAGCAGCGGCGAATACGTGTACACGCCTGCCGACGGGATGAAACTGTACTGCAAGACGACAGACGAGCTGGGGTGCTTCGGCGAAGACAGCATACAGATACATTTCTACGAGGTGATTGACAGCCTTATCATCTCACATCCCTCCTGCCCCGGCGACTGTACGGGAAACGTCTGCGTGGTGCCGCTGATGGCCAATGCGGTTCCGCCGCTGCAATACAACTGGGGCAGCGGATGGACAGGCACCAACTGCAAAGGGCTTTTCTGCGACGGCGACCACACCGTGCTGTTCCGCGACGGCAACGGATGTGCTGTAACCAACAACTTCACCATCATAAGTCCTGACACACCCGTCATAACAAGCGATGTTACTCACATACTATGCCTCGAGTCCTGCACCGGTTCCATAAACATCACTGTGACGGGACCCTCGTCGGACTACACGCTGCTATGGCTTGACGACAGTTCCACGACGGCAACACGTACCGATTTGTGTGCAGGTGAATACATACTCCAAGTCAGCGACGAAAACGGATGTCTTTTCTTCGACACGATAGAGATACTTGAGAACGTCGACATCAGCGTCGACATCACCAATTCACAAAACAGCTGCAACGACCTCTGCAGCGGCACTGCGACAGCACTGGCCAGCGGCGGAAACCCGCCCTACACCTACGTATGGAGCTCGGGCGAACAAGGAGCCACAGCAACAGCCCTGTGCCCCGGAACGGCCATTGTCGTCGCAACCGACAGCAACGGCTGCGAGGTGAGAGACAGTATCACCATTGGCCTGCAACACTCGTTTGACAGCATAACAGTATGGGCCGACGCAGAATATGTCTTCAACAACCAAGGAACAATGCTGCACGTCACACAAATACCCGGCGGAAGCTATTACTGGATGCCGTCAAACCTGCTGAGCAGTCCTTCGTCACCGAACACCTATGCAACGCTGACCGACACGACGGTGTTTGTTGTCACGGTGACCGACTCGCTTGGATGCACCTACACCGACTCCGTCAAAGTCAGCTGCATAACCGTCAACTGCGGCAAGCCCAACATTTTCATCCCCAACGCATTCACCCCCAACAACGACGGCAAGAACGACGTGCTGTGCTTCAGCGGTGAATGGGTGCAGGAGTTCCACATCGCCATCTTCACCCGCTGGGGCGAAAAAATATATGAGAGCGACAACATTAACGAATGCTGGGACGGACGCTACAAAAACAACTGGTGTATGCCTGGCGTTTACGTATACCACTGCCGCATAAAATGCGAAGACGGGCAGAAAGCGCAATTCAAAGGCGATGTAACACTAATACGTTGATTTATGACCGAGAAAGAAAAGAAAGATCAGTTCATCATAGCATATCTGGCAGAGACCCGACAGCCCGAGACAGTGCTGTCGTATGCCGTCTATATGTCGCAGAAGCTTGGCAAAGGGCTGATTCTGCTACATATCTGTGACCCAAAATACAGCACCCTGACAACAGAGGAAGCCGAAGCCAGTCTGCAAGAGCTCGTGGCAAAGACTGCGGAGCAGCACAGCGACATACACTGCAGCTACGCAGCCTTGAAGGGAAAGACCATAGACATCATCAACGCACTGCCCACCCTGATGAACGCTGTGCTGATAGTGGCACAAGTCGACCGCCACGTCCGACGCCGCAGTGCACTCCACAAAAAATCGGTGCTGAAGAACTTTGCCCAGTGCCGCACAGCCTACCTCACTGTCCAAAAGCCACTGAAAGACGCCAGCCAGATGCAGGACGTAGCGGCCGCCATCGACTTCAAGAAAGAGAGCAAAGACAAACTGATATGGTCCAGCTACTTTCCGCGCTTCTGCGGCAGCACGATGCACATACTCTATTACGACTATAAAGACCAGTTCCTGCACAGCAAATGGTATGCCAATATGACGCAGCTGCACAAGCTCTACAGCGGACTCAACCTCACCTTCACTCTGCACATAATACCCGCAAAATCAACATATATGGACATCAACGCCCTGCGCTATGCCGACCAGAACCGATACGGAATGCTAATCGCAGTCACCACCAAAGAGAAGGACGGCCTTGAATTCTTCATCGGTGTGCAGGAAGAACGCACCATAGTCAACAAAGCAAACATCCCGATTCTATTCCTCAACCCGAGGGAAGAGTTGTACGTGCTGTGCGACTAAGGCGCTGCTGCCGCCTCAAAACAGCGAGTAGACCACAAGTCCCACGAGTCCCGAAGCGAGGATAAGGAGAATTGGGCTGGTGCGGTGTCGGACAGAGAGGTAGAAGACAACGGCAAAGACGAGAAGGCTGACGACAAACTGTATGTTAAGTCCCGGAGTGCCGAAACTCTCGGTAGTGAGCAGCAGCAGGGCAGCGGCAGCGATAAGGCCCACCACCGTAAGGCGCAGCGTGCGCAGCACTTGGGCGATGAGTGGGTTGTCGCTGTGGCGCGACAGATAGCTGTGCACCAGCAGAATAGCAGCGACAGGCAGCAGTATCACGGCCAGCGAAGCCAGCAGCGAACCCAGCACCCCTTGCCAAACGGGAAGACCCATATTGACCACAGCGGTATAGCCGGCATAGGTGGCGGTGTTGATGCCCACGGGCCCTGGGGTCATCTGACTGATAGCCAGTATGTCGGTAAACTCCTGTGCCGTCATCCATCCCTGCTTTTCGACCACCTCGTTCTGAATGAGAGCAATCATAGAGTAGCCGCCTCCGAAGGTGAAGATGCCGATTTTGAGGAACATCCAAAAGAGTTTTAGAAATATCATCTGCATCCTCCTTCCTTCTTATTTCGTTCAGAGACAAAACCATAAAGCAGTCCTCCAACGATGGCTGCGAGTATTACCCACACAGGCGAAACGCCCAAGAGCCAGATTAGCAGCGCCGCCACGACAGGTATCCAACAGTTACGCCAACACACGTTGGCTGATTTAGCCATACGGAACACTGGTGCAGCGATAAGAGCCACCACGGCAGGACGCAATCCCATAAAGATGCGCTCAACATATACATTGTCGCGAAAATAGCGAAAAAAAATAGCAAAAAGTAATATCAAAACAATGGGCATAAGTATGTTGCCAGCAATGGCAGCAATAACACCACGCACACCACACAGCCGACGGCCAATGCAAGCGGCCATATTAACGGCGAAAATGCCAGGCATCGCCTGCGACAGCGACAAGCAGTCGAGAAATTCCTCACGATCCATCCACCTTCTACGATCGACAATCTCCTTTTCCATCAGCGGTATCATAACATATCCGCCACCGATAGTAAAGGTACCTATCTTCCAAAAACTTGCAAACAACTGCCAAAGCATACAAAAAATATTGAACCTATAATAAAATTATAACGGCATCGCAAGAAAGATATTGCATAGCGACGACAAAAAACAACGTTCCAGACAGGCGTTATTTTTTCAAGTGTTTTGAGATAAGCGATCATTGAATTATATTTTGCCATTTAAAGGAAAAACAGTAATTTCGCGTCGCGAAAAAAAGAATAAAAATGGTTACAAGATATTTGTTTTTCATTGTTTTTGTGACGTTTATCGTCATAATGCTGGCGCTCGACCTTGGCGTATTCCATAAAAAAGACCACGTTGTAGGTGTGCGCGAGGCAGCAAAATGGACTGCCGTTTGGGTGCTGCTGGCACTCGGTATGGGCGTACTGTTGTTTTTACACGCCGAGTGGGTTCATGGCATAGACGATATGGAGTCGTTGCTGGCATACGCAAGCGGCCAACCCCAACTGCTTCAAGAGCTGCAAAACGCAGGGAGCTATGAATCCGCATTAAGCATCTACCGTCACGAAGTCACTGAGCAATACCTGGCCGGATATTTTCTGGAAGAGTCGCTATCGATAGACAATATCTTTGTTATGATAATGATATTTGTCAGTTTCGGCATAGACAAAAAGTTTTATCACCGAGTGCTGTTCTGGGGTGTGCTTGGCGCAATCATTATGAGGTTTGTCTTCATCTTTGCCCTTGGCGCCGTGGTGACACGCCTCAGCTGGGTTTTGGCCGTCTTCGGATTCATACTTATTTACAGCGGTATCAAGATGTTCCGCAAGAAAAGCGGAGAAAAAATAGACACTGAGAAACACCCCGCCGTGCGCTTTGCTTCGCGCCACTTCCCCGTCACTCCGCAACTGGACGGGCACAAATTCTTCACCACGATAGACGGCACCCGCTATATGACGCCGCTTTTTTTGGTTTTGCTGGTCATAGAATTCAGCGACATCATCTTCGCTGTTGACTCAATACCAGCTGTTTTCTCGGTAACCACAGACCCTTATATTGTATATTTCTCAAACATTTTTGCCATTATGGGCTTACGGTCGCTATTCTTCCTGTTGAGCGACATCACAGAGAAGTTCTGGCTGTTGCGCTTTGGTCTTGGTGCGCTGCTGTGCTTCATCGGTTTGAAGATGATATGCGGCGAGTTTTTCGGACTTCACATTAGCACAATGACATCACTGGCGGTGATTCTGTGTATACTTTTCGGCAGCATCCTGCTGTCGCTGGCAATACCAAAGAAAACAAAACTTGGATAAAGAAAACCCCTAAATCTATAATACAATGATTGACTTTATTTTATTGGACATTTCAAATGGATGGAAGACCGGCATAATGATTGCGGCAATGATAGCAGTATTCTATCTTTTCCTGATACGTCCGCAGAGCCAGAAGGCCAAGGAAGAGGAAAAATACCGCCAAGGTTTACAAAAAGGCGACCGCGTGATAACCGCCGGCGGCATACACGGCACGGTAATGAGTGTCAGCGGCATATATGCACAGATTGAGGTGGCGCAGAATGTCTGCATCAAAGTACAACTTTCGACATTGAATCCTGTTCCGGAGAAAAAAAGCTAAAAAAAGCATTCGGCTAATGAAGTTATAAAACCGTTTCAGATGCTATTATTTACACTTCGGATTCAGATTAAACATTTTTAACAAAGCAAAACCACAAAACCGCAAAATGCATTGCGGTTTTTTCGTATCTTTGCAGGCTCAAATGACAGTTCCAGAAATGAGACTTGTCACTATACAATACTATACTACAATAAGATGGCAACAGAAAAGACCAAAAAGCGCATAGTTGAAACCGCAATAGAGATGTTCAATACACACGGATTCAAAGGTGTGACAATGGACAGCATCTCGTCCGAGCTGCACATCTCAAAACGAACTGTGTACGAAGTGTTTTCATCCAAGAACGAGCTTGTACTGGAATGCCTAACTCAGGTGCACCAACAGATAGGTCGTACACGTATGGAGTTAATAGGCCAAACAGAAGAGCCACTTTTAATGACACTGTACATTATGCGCAATGCTATAAAGCAACAGGTAATGTACCACCGTCTGCTGGAAGAGGCTGAAGTTTTCTATGAAAAGATGAACTCACAGTTGCTTTCATCGTTCAGCAAAAAATTCAAGAACACGCTTTGCACCGTATTCGAAAATGCGATGGAGAATGGCGACCTACGCGAGAACGTAGACCTTGACACCGCTTTGGATATTATTGTTGCCAACATCAGAAGGTTTTACCACTCCAACTGGCCAAGCTATGACGGTCATCCCGAACGCATTCGCGAGGCCTGCTTCACATATTTACGAGGGTTGCTGTCGATCAAAGCCATAGAACGATATGACAAGAACGAGAAAAAAATGCACGAGACGTTGGAATTATGGGAAAAGATAACTGAATCACAGAATTAAACAAAACAAAATATGAGATTAAATAAAGTGAGACTATTGATGATACCGCTTGCCACATTGTTGCTGTTCAGCAGCAAGTTGCAAGCCCAAGAAGGCAAAACATTGCGACTGTCGCTTCCCGAAGCACAAAAATATGCCGTGGAGCACAACTACACTTTGCAAAATGCTTCGCTGGAAGTGAAGAAAGCCGAATACACGAAATGGCAGACCATCGCCTCAATGCTGCCACAAGTGAAGGCAGGCTTCGATTACCAGAATATGTGCGGATATGAAATGGTTATGGGTGGTGGTGGTGGAATCAGTTCGATGATTCCCGACAGCATCAACATTGGAGGAATGACTCTACCTATTTCCATTCCCGGAGGTGGCGAAAGCAGCGGTGGCACAGTGATACCGATGAATCCGAGTGGAACTTTTAGCATCACTGCATCAATGGCATTCACTGGTGCACAAATTATGGGCATCGTGCTTAACAATATTGCCCAAAAGATGGTCGACATCAGCCAAAAGCAAACCGAGCAAAGCACACGTTCACAGGTACGAAGCGTATATGTGTCGATTCTTGTAATGGAGGATATTGTAGGGTTGCTGGATTCAAGCCTTGCAAATATGGAACGCTTGGAGCAAACAACTCTTGAAAGTGTGCGTGCAGGTGCTGCAGAGCAAATACAAGCCGACAAGCTGCACGTACAGGTGGCTTCGCTTCGCAACAGCATCAACGCCAACCGCCGCTCACTGCAGATGCTTTACAACTCGATGATTCTGCAACTCGGTGCCGACGTCGACAGCAAATTGATTCTGACTACCCCACTTGACGAGGTATTGGACATCAACTATTTGGCACAACTCTCGCTGGGTGGTTTTGATATAGAGAAAAACTACAACTACCAATTGCTGCAACAAAACGAGGAGTTGTTAAAAAAGAACGTGACAATGTCATATATGGACTTTACCCCCACCCTTACAGCTTTCTACCAATACAGTGCGAAAACTTATTTCGGCAAGGATCAAGGCTTCAATATGACACCGCCCAATATGATTGGCGCCAGTATATCGCTACCTCTCTTCAGCAGCGGCCAACGCTATGCCAAGGTAAAAGCAGCACAGATTGACTATACCGAGGCTCTTAACAGCAAACAGCAGGCCGAGGATGGCTTGCACGTGCAATATAACCAACTATGCTACGACCTTGTGAACGCAATAGAAACCTATCAGATTCAAAAAGATAACCTTGAAGTGACTAAACGCGTTTTCGACAATACTACGGAGAAGTTTAAATATGGACACGCCAGCAATCTGGAAGTCACCAACGCCAGCACAGACATCATAACGGCTCAAAGCAACTATATACAAGCTGTTATGAGTGTTGTCAGTGCTGAGGTGGCGCTTGAAAACCTGCTAGGAAAATAACACAAAAGGTCAATATAATCTTCTTTGTACATTATAACATACTAAAGCATCAACGACTAAACTTAACAACAGAAAACGAAAAAAACAAACAATATGAACAAGATTTTGAAAATCGCTGTTATCTCCATTGCCGTCGCCAGTATGGTGGCTTGCGGAGGTGGCAAGAAAGATGCCAAGACGGCCACTACGACAAAAAAAGAGGTTGAGAAGATAAAAGTACAAGAACTTCACAACCAGCGCATTGCCAAGCAACTGGAATTATCGACAACGCTTGAAGGTTATGAAACGATGAACATTTCGCCAAGCATTACCGGACACATTGAGCACATCTACGTCGAGGTGGGCAGCCGTGTCAGCAAGGGTGCTATGCTTGTGCGTATGGACCAAACTCAACTCAACACTACCCGCATTAATCTTGCCAGCACCAAGACAGAACTTGACCGCGTGACAGCCCTCAAAGCTTCGGGTAGCATCAGCGAGCAGGTTTACGACCAAACCAAAGCAGGCTATGACCAATTGGTCGAGACTGAGCGTTTCCAAAACGAGAACACCTTTGTCAAAGCACAGTTCAGCGGTGTCATCAGTGCAAAAAACTATCAAGACGGAGAGATGTACACTGGTGCTCCCATTCTGACACTGTGCCAGATAAGCCGTCTAAAGGCCATTATAAATATTCCTGAAAGCTATTTCCCGTTGGTGAAACAGGGTATGAAAGTCAATGTCTACAGCGACATCTATCCCGACAAGGTATTCCCTGCCACCATTGAGATTGTTTATCCGACCATCGATCCTTCATCCCACACGTTCCAAGCAAAACTGAACATACCCAATCCCGGCGAGAAAATTCGCCCAGGTATGTATGTACGTACAACTCTTGCACTGGGTGAAGTCGATGCCATCGTTGTGCCCTACCAAAGTGTGCTGAAGCTTACCGGCAGCAACGACCGCTATGTTTTTGTGGCCGAAGAGAACACTGCACGCCGTGTAGCCGTTACCCTCGGACAGAGATTCGACGACCAAATAGAAATCATTCCTGTCACCCCAGGCGATTTGAAGGAAGGCGACAAACTTGTTGTTACCGGACAGGCTCGCCTTGTCGACGGCTGCCAACTGGAGATTATCGAATAATAAAGAGAAAAAACAAACTCTAAATTCTCAACCCTACTTTTATTATGGCTATATACAAAACAGCAATCAACAAGCCCATCACAACAGGACTTGTCTTCGTGGCGGTCATTATTCTGGGTCTTTTCTCGCTTTCGCGACTGCCTATTGACCAGATGCCAGAAATGGATCCGCCATACGTCACAGTTATGACCACTTACGCCGGTGCCAACGCCAGCGACATAGAAACCAATATCACAAAAATTATTGAGAACTC
>JAEEMK010000085.1 GCA_016283175.1 Bacteroidales bacterium | reverse complement strand
ACGGAGAGCGGAGAACGGAGAACGGAGACATTTCACAATTCACAATTCACAATTCACCCTTTGCATACCTAATCGACACTCCGGGCGTGAAGGAGTTCGGTATGGTGGATTTCAGCGCAGGCGAGCTGTCGCACTTCTTTCCCGAGATGCGCAAGGTGCTGCACGACTGCCACTTCGCCAACTGTACCCACCGTCACGAGCCTGGCTGTGCTGTCAAGGCCGCCGTCGAGTCGGGCGAAATCAGCGAAGAACGCTATCAAAACTATCTGAATATACTCGACTCCATCGAGTCGGATGCTCCGATCAGGCGGTAGCTTTTTCTTCGTTCCCCTGAAAACTGAAGGGAAAAAACCAACACTTGTAATTTTTTGCTTCCGAAATTCGTTATTATAGTGTGAAGGAACAGGAGACATTTAACGAGCTGGTGGGCCGCTACCGCGGGATGCTCTTTTCCGTCTGCCGCCGCTATGCGCGGCAGGGGCTGGATGTGGACGACCTGTTGCAAGAGGTGCTGGTGGCTCTGTGGGAACGGCGTGAGAAGCTGCAAGAGATTGACCTTGCGCCCAAGCAGGCAGCGTGGATATGGCGTGTGGCGCGCAGCAAGTGCATAGACCTGCAGCGTTGCACACCGGCGCAGGAACCGCTTCACGAAGGCTACGATGCCCCTGAGGAAGAGCCATCGCTGCACAATGCGCTGTACGACCTCATCGCACTGCTGCCCGAACTCGACCGCACCATCGTGACAATGCACCTGGAAGGGTATGAATACAAGGAGATTGCACAGCGCACGGGATTGACAAAGAACAATGTAGGCATCCGTTTGATGCGGATAAAAGACAAACTGAGAGAACAATGGGAAAACTGAAATAATATGGAACAGAACAGGATTACATTTGATGAACTGTGGGAACAGCAGGAGAGAGCAGGGCTGCAGCAACGGATGATGCAGGACTACCCCGAGTGGATGCGCCGCCGCCGCATACGCCGTGCGTCGCTGGCTACCGTCACAGTGCTTGCTGTCGCAATGGTTTCGCTTTTCAATTATCAGTTTTCGATTCAGAGACCCTACGATGCGGTCCTTTGCAACCGCACAACTTTCCCGGACAGCCACTGGGCAGATGTCGCCGCCACCATTCTAACTAAAGAGATAATATGAAACGCCGGTTGATATATATAATGTTGATGCTCTTCTTGGCGGGCTGCACGGCCGAAGTGTATGAAACGCCGCTTTACAGCCGCTACTCGGCGCGTCAGGACATTGCGGTGGCGCAGGTGTCGGGCTTCCAGCTTAACGACTCGGTGAAGGTCGACGCGGTTATCCTTGTGGCCGACGACACGGCGGCGTGGCTTGGGTTGAAGGAAGAGTTTGACATCCGCGCGTCGGCTGGCGTCACCTCGTGGATGGGCGACATCGACGAGCCGCGGCAACGAGTGCGCCGCAGCGACCTGCCGGCCTGGCGTGTTATGGCGTTGAACGAGGAGAGGACTATAGCCTTCTACCGCATAGGCGATTCTGTCCAGTACCAAGCCCTGTTGGGCTATCAATTGGATAATATGATAAAAGATAAATGATATGAAACACACAATCAAATTACTGGTCTTGCTGGCTGCGGTGCTTGCCGTAACAGCCTGCAACCGCGATGAGACGGCTGGCTTTGAGCAACATTCAGTTTTGTATGTCGTGTCACGGCACGATATTCCAACAACAACCACTACGGTCTACATTAGCAAAAAAGAGGAACTGGATGCATTGTTCGACCTTTTTTGCGACTATACGAAGCAGGGAAAGTTTGTAACATTCCGCGGTAACAAGAAGGGAAGCAGTATGGCAAAAGATGCCAATACTTTTAGTACCACCAACCGCGAAGAGATGAGACGCTGGATGGCAAGGATGGAAGACCTTGGTATGACTGTCACGGTGACTTACAACCCCGCCACCGGGACTTGGACGGGGATGGCTTACGTTAATCCGCCGCGGACGGAAGACGCAGAAAGTGGACGTTTGGAACGAGTGACGATGGATTGTTCATATCCCGGTGGCAGAGAGGTCCATTCTGTATACACTTTTTTTTGGGACGGCAACAAGCTTGTAAACGTTGATATGGTGAATGAGGATTTCCAGCATTATCTTTTGAATATGCAGCCATATGACACTATCTTCTATAGTCATCATACTGCCCATATTACATACAACGACAGCCTCAGGTCTTCGATGTATATATACGATGCCGACGGTGAGGTGGTAGAGTATTATCTGTATTCGTATGCTGACGGTCGTCTTGTCCGGGAAGAGCAGAGCTACAACACTTACACATTCAACTACAACAGCGATGGCTTGATTGAGAGTTGGATAATCACTCCGGGATGGAACACTGCCCTGCCTAACGGGATGCACTGTGTGTGGGCGAACGGTGACGTAGTGCAACTCAACAATCAAAATGGCCAATTGTATATGTCGTTCGAATATGACACAATGCCTTGTCCTTACGGCATTACGTCAGGTACTAAGGTCTTGTTGCCGGGAATGAGTGACGCGATACCGTATTGGAGCAGACACAATGTCACTTATATGCTTGTTCCAGATAAGAAGAGTACGGGGTTTGAGATGCAGTTGAATTATACATACGGCAATGGCTATCCTGTCATAATCGAGTCGGACAACACAATATGGACATTGGAGTATATTGAATAAGAAGCTGTTTTGATATGAAACACAATCAAATTACTGGTCTTGCTGGCTTTTTCGGTATGACGGTTTCAGGCGGCTTCTTCCTCAGTGATGCGATGCACCTGACATTCTGCGACGGCGAGAATTTTCTTCAGTTTACGAAGGCACAATAGGTATCTTTGCGGAAGTGTCACTTCTTCTTGCCTGCCTGCCACATTTGCCAGCTGTTCCAAACGTTCTGGAAGACAGAATAGAAGGCCATAAAGACCGAGGCCAGCGGCGTGAGGTAATAGTTGGCCATCCAGATGCCCATAGCAGTGTTCTTCTGTCCCAGCAACTGACCGCCGCTTATCTTGTCGCCGTATTTGGCTCCCAGCCAGCGTCCAAAACCGAACTGCACTATGCAGAACAGCAACGAGGCTATGCCCAGCCAGATGATGCTGTGCCAGTTGCCTTCACCGTGAAGGAAGATGAAATCGATAGTCTGACCAAGTGTGAAGAGAAGTGCGCTGGCCCACAGGTAGAACGACTTGCCGCGGTGACGGCTTAGGAAGTCGTGACCCTTGGGCCACCAGGCCTGCAATGCCCACGCCGCGAAGAAAGGCAGACCGATGACGGTGCCTACGCGTCTGAGAATCATCCAGAAGGATTCGAAGAACGGCATATCCTGCTGGTTGCCGATGAAGGAGAAGTATATGGGTGCTACTATGGCCACCATCAGGTTGCCTATGATGGTGTAGGCCGTCACCGTCTCGCGGTTGGCACCGAGCATACAGCTGATGACGGCCACCGACGACGCGACGGGACAGAGCACTCCTATCAGCACTCCCTCGGCAACGATGCTACTGGCACCGAGCCATTTCAATATAAGGTAGGAACCGAGGCTGACGGTGATTTGGAACAGCATAAGCCAAATGTCGAGCCAGCCAATACGCAGACGCTTGATGTCCACTGCAGAAAAGGTGAGGAGCAGGATAGTGAAGATGATGTATGGCACCAGAAAACTGAACATTGCGCACCAGCGGTGCAGCAACAGGCCAAGAATAATGGCGACAGGCAGTACGTAGCTT
>JAEEMK010000084.1 GCA_016283175.1 Bacteroidales bacterium | reverse complement strand
TAGCGGCACGCTTGTCGTAGACCTCGACCGTGTGAACAGCCTCAACACCAACGACGGTGCCCGATGCGGATATGTGTATATACCTTACAATCTGCGACTTTCAAAGATAACCCTGAACGGAATTGCATCTTTTTCGACATCTTTGCCAATCAACACAACTAACTTCAAAACCGAGCTAAGTGGAGCCTCGCACATCCAAATTCCATCCATTACGGCCAAGAATGTAGAGCTGTCACAGAGTGGCACATCCTCTTGCAAATCAGACATAAAATGTGCCAATCTGGATATCGATTTGAGTGGTGCAAGCGAAATAAAAGGAACGTTAAAGGCCAACAATATTGATTTGGACCTTTCGGGAACTTCGAAAGTGACATCCCTAATCACTTGCAACGACATTGATGTTGATTTGAGTGGAGCCTCTGCTGTCGCCCTGACCGGAAAAGCCAACAAGGTTGAGATGGATCTGAGCGGAACATCCTCTTTCAGAGGTGAAAAACTCAACGCTTCTGAAGTCAGCGGAGGTCTTTCGGGATGCAGTTCGGCCAATATTGACTGCAGTAAGTACATAGAGATGGAGCTGAGCGGTACAAGCCACCTCTCCTACTCTGGCAATCCCAAAACCAATTTCTCGGCATCGCGCACCAGCAAAATCGAGCATAAATAAACCTGCCTTACGCCGTTCGACACAAGACAGGTATAAAATGGTTATACTACCGATTTACAACGTGTTGTAGGCAGGACTAAAGGTGTCGCCCTTGCTCATATCGCCCGTAGTCAAGCCTTTCTTTAGCCAGCGCATACGCTGTGCGGATGTGCCGTGCGTGAACGATTCAGGAGTGGCATAGCCTCGGGCGTTTTTCTGCAGATAGTCGTCGCCAATCTTCTGAGCGGCATTGATGGCTTCCTCAAGGTCGCCGTCTTCGAGCGAGCCGAACATTTTGTTCTCGTGGTAACCCCACACACCGGCATAGAAGTCGGCAAGCAGTTCGATGCGGACACTTATCTTGTTCTTCTCAGTATCAGACACCTGCGCCATCTTGGTGTGCGCTTCGCCAAGGACGCCGAGCAAATGTTCTACGTGATGTCCAACTTCGTGGGCAATGACGTAGGCGTAGGCAAAATCACCGCCTGCACCGAGCGATTTAGGCATCTCGTTGAAGAAATCGAGATCTAGATAAACACACTGGTCGGCCGAACAATAGAATGGACCCATTGCCGAACTTGCACTGCCACAACCACTTTGTACGCTGCCGTGGAACAGAACCAGCTTGGGAGGTTTGTAGGTGCGCCCCATCCGTTTGAATTCCGCCGTCCAAACATCTTCGGTGCTGGCAAGAATTTTGAGAGCAAAATCCTCAAACTCTTTCTCCTGTTCAGTTGCAACGTACTCACTGTTCTCGGTAGTCTGGCTGCCAAGTTGCTGCAATGCCTCCGTCGGGTCACCCCCCATAAAGAGTGCATAAATCACAGCGATTAATACGCCGCCGATGCCGACACCGCCAGCTATTTTACCGCCTTTACCACGACGGTCTTCAACATTGGTACTTTTTCTTCTGCCTGAAAGATCCATTTTATTAAAGTTTTAAGTTAATTGTTAAAGTTCAAAGGGTTTATGTTTTTTTGATGGTTTTTCCTTAAACTCATATTTTCGTTAATTTCAACGCTGTCCATTCGTTACGTGAACACTGTTGGACAAGACGCAGGCCTATGGTTTCAGCCTTGTCTTGCAGTGCTTCTACATCGTGTTCGTAGAAGCCGCTCAACAAGAGTGTTCCACCTGTGTTGAGTACTGCGGAATAAGCCGGCATATCTCGAAGCAAGATGTTTCGGTTGATATTTGCCAGAATAAGGTCGAAATGCTTGTCAGCAGTCAGCAGAGAGGCATCGCCAAGCATAGCGTTGACCTTCACACCATTGCGTTCGAAATTCTCCTGCGCGTTGCGAAAAGCCCATTCGTCGACATCGATGGCTTCGACGTATGCAGCACCCTTCTTGGCGGCAAGGATAGCCAATACACCCGTACCGCTGCCCATATCAAGCACACGCCGTCCTTCGACAGACTCGTTTTCCAGAAGCGAGAGCATCAGGTAGGTTGTAGCGTGGTGAGCCGTTCCAAAGGACATCTTTGGCTCTATTTCAATCTCGTATTTCACATCGTCGCGACGCGGATGGAACGGTGCCCGCACCCAGCAGAAGCCGTCTACAAGGACAGGCTGGTGCTGACGTTCCCATTCCTCATTATAGTCTTTGTCGGGCAGGTCGGTTACAGTGTAACGGCATTCCACATCCATCTGCCTAATTTCGTCAAGGGTCTGCTCAAGAAAAGCAGTATCAAATTTTTCTGTAGGCACATATGCTTTCAAGCCCTGCGGAGTGACCTCAAAACTGTCATAAGGCCCTTCGTCGCCAAGACTATATATTAGGATATCTTTGAAAGGTTCCTGCTTTGACAATGTTATTGTTACCTCTGTATATTTCATTTAATGGTTTAATATATCTTCAACTTTATATTTGTCCCAATCATATTCCACTTTTGTGAGAAACAGCCCCTGTGCCGGCATTGAAACACCAGCGGCGCAGCGGTTCTTCATCTCGATTATTTCACGCATTCCTTCGATGGAGAGTTTACCGCGTCCGACATCAAGCAACGTGCCAGTAACCGAGCGCACCATATTGCGCAGAAAGCGGTTGGAAGTGATAGTAAAAACGAGCATCTCCCCTTCCCTATCCCAGTGCGCCTCGCTAAGATGGCAGATATTGGTCTTGTTGTCAGTGTGGAGCTTGGCAAAACTGGTGAAATCATCATACTGCATCAGCACTTGGGCAGCCTCATTCATTGCTTCTATATCAGGATTGAAATAGATGCGGCAATACAGCCCCTGCGAGAACGGCAGACGAGCGTTGGCAGCACAGTACTTGTATGTACGCGACAGTGCAGAGAAACGCGAGTGGAAATTATCGGCAACGGGTGATATTTCAAAAATGGCAATGTCCGGAGGCAGATAGCTGTTGAGCTTGAAAACAAGGTTCTCGGCCAGCGGTACGTCAAGATCGAAATGAGCGTAGAAATCGGATGCGTGGACACCTGTGTCGGTTCGTCCACAACCCACTATGGCCACCGGAGTGCGCAACAACGTCGACAGCGCCGACTCAAGAGTCTGCTGCACGGTTGGCAAATCGGGCTGAGTCTGCCAGCCGCAGTAGTTGGTGCCGTTGTATGCCAAGTGGATAAGGTAACGCATTTGGTATTGAGAGTTAAATGTTTTCTTCGACAGCTGGTATTGGTGCAATCTGTTTGCGAAGCTCGTCTATTACAAGCATCTGATAAGTCTGCTGGTTAGGATCTGTATACAGGTCCTTGTTGTTCTTGTAATTCTCTTTCTGATATTCTGTAGCACGGTCGAAAAGGTTGTTTGAAACGGCTTTCTTTATCTCTTCAAGCGACATCTTTCCGGCCTCATAGGATGCTTTTTCCTTTTCGGTAAGGTACTTCGATATCTTGTTGTAATATTTTTCTTCGAGCAACCCCGTTGTTTCATCGTAATGAATGTCCAAGTCAGGCAGGTTGACCCAACCAGTAATAGTGGTCTCCAACAAGGCTATCTTTTTCTTTGTCTTATCGGTATAATATCCCAAATAAGCGTGGCAGGGATCGACAAAAATAATAGGCTGGATACCAATCTTGCGCATAATTGAAGAGAAAAAGACGCAAGCATCTATACAGTTGGCTTGTCGGTTGCGATATACATCGTCGAAAAAACGAATGTACTGCGAGTTGGTTCGCTTTGACCCGTTGGAAGTGCAAGTGATTGACGAATAGGCCAATCCACGGCTAAGTGTATAATACCAAATGGCACGCATCTGTGCTTCAACCTTCTTCTCGCTGCGTGAACCATCGAAAATTGTAACAATGCCTTGCGAGAGTATCTCACTGAGGATGCCGTCGATTTTAGGATGATCCTCATTGACGTATGCAGAAAACAACCACCTATAGTCGTGATAAGTTCCATTTTTGCCTATAAGAGACATAAGGCATTCATTTGTCGGCCGATAATTAAGTCTGATATTCTTTACATCGACCTGTTCATCATTGACAAAGCAGGTGAACGTCAAATCGATATATCCCTGCCTTCTCATACGGTAAAGGCTTTCAAACTTCCATTTGATTATTGGTGCAAAAGTGTATCTTACACCCTTCTTGGGCAGTGTTTCCTGCGTAATACTTACATAGTTGAGAACCGTAGAATCGACCACAATACGCATCACAGCATTGTTTTGCGGTGCAGTGACACTAACACAGAACAACGAATCCATCTCATTTCCTTTATAGCTGCCCAAGGCAAGCAACATCGACGGATAAAGAACGTTGTCAAAATCCTCGTTGTATGTTGCATCAAAGGCAACTATATGAGGATCGATGTTTTTTTTGACTACAACTTTGCCGCAAGAGGATACCAATGCTGCCAAGGCAAGCAGTACTATTATAAGTCTACGCATTATAAAAAGAACTAATTAATAAGTCCGCTTATCAACACAACCAGTAATGCCGCTGGAGCCACAAAGCGGACAAGGAAATAATAAAACACCTTGAAATAGCCGATTTTTACCGTACCGTGGTTAGACAATTCATCAATGATGTCATCCTTCTTCATAAACCATCCAAAGAAAATGATTGTCATCAATGCACATATTGGAGGCAAGATTGTACCAGTCAACTTGTCTAACAAGTCAAATAACTGCAAATTGCCCACTTTTAAACCACTCATAATACCGTCGCCAAAAGAAAACGATGCGACAACAGCGAGAACAACAACAGCAACAGACATAACAATTGCAGACATTGTGCGGCCTATCTTTTCGCTTGACAGCCACTGTGTAAGAGCTTCAAGCAACGATATTGCCGATGTCAATGCAGCTAACGATAACAGCAGGAAAAATACAACAGAGAATACACGTCCTACTGTTCCCAACGAATTGAAAACCACCGGAAGAACCTGATAGACCAGTCCTGGGCCACCAGTAGGATCCTGTCCACAGGCAAAAACAGCCGGGAAAATAGCAATGCCAGCGAGTATGGCTATGGCAAAATCACATACAGTAATCCAAACCGAAGTCTTCATAATATTATCATCGACGGGAAGATAAGAACCATAAACAATCATTACGCCCATACCTACCGACAACGAGAACAATGCCTGTCCCAAAGCAGCAAGAATACCTTCACCGGTAAGTTTGCTGAAATCGGGATGAAACAGATATGCAAGTCCTTCCGAGGCACCATCCAAAGTCAGCGATCGAACACATAGCACCAGAAGGAGTACTACAAGTATAGGCATCAGCAATTTGGACACTCGCTCTATACCTTTCTCTACGCCACCAATAATCACAAAAGCCGTGAAAACCAAGAAAAGAACAACAAACACTACAGGGCGACCAGCCGATGAAGCAAATTCGCTGAAGTGTTTTCCAAAACCGTCGTCGGATATGCCAGCCAGTGTTCCTGTGAGTGATTCCCAGAAATAGTTAAGCGTCCAGCCCGATATAACCAAATATATGGCTAAAATCAAAAAGCAAGTCAGCAGTCCTGCAAGTCCAACAAAACGCCACGCTGGTTTGTTGGGGCGCAACTTGGGATATGCTTTCATCGGATCTTCACCCGTACGACGACCTATTACGAACTCACTCATCATCAGTGCCATACCAATAAAAAAAACAAAGCATATATAGACCAGCAGAAATGCTCCACCACCATATTTGCCACATATGTACGGGAAACGCCATATGTTTCCCAATCCTACCGCGGAACCCGCCGCCGCCATAATGGCTCCAAACGTACTACTGAAGCCCTCACCTGATTTTGTTGCCATAATTTATATTCTATTTATCAATTATTTCCGGATTAAAATTAACAAATTCCGACCACATTTTTCTTGATGATTTTGTCTTGCGTTTCGGCTTTGAATTTAGTTGCGAACGGACATCCGCTAATGGATGGGAACGTTCCACATAACAAGTATACGCAACAGCAAGTGCATCGGTTGCATCAAGATAGCGAGGCTCATCGGGAAACTGCATTTGCGATCTCAGCATCATTGCAACCTTTTCCTTGCTGGCCTGACCATTACCGGTCACAGTTTGTTTTATCGTTGTAGGCTCATATTCAGAGAATGACAGGTCTCTACTCATCGCAGCAGCGATCGCCACGCCTTGTGCCCTTCCAAGCTTAAGCATCGACTGTACATTCTTACCAAAAAAAGGTGCCTCGATAGCCAAATGGTCAGGGTGATATGTGTCAATGATTCGCACTGTTGAATCAAAAATTTTACGGATACGAATGTTGAAGTCTGCTATCTTTTTAAGATAAAGGACATCAAGCACCAAGATACGAGGACGGTTGTCAACGATTTCAAGAACGCTGTAACCAAGAATGAGCGTTCCTGGATCTATACCCAATATTATCTTTTCTGTTCCGTTACCAGTGTTCATATCAATGTTGCTTAATGAGCTTCCAACCAATTCTTGCCGACATCAATACCAACTTCGACCGGTATAGTCAACGGCAAAGCGTTCAGCATTTCACTTCTTACAATTTCTTTGACATCTTCCAACTCTGGATTATACACATCAAACACAAGTTCGTCGTGAACTTGCAATATCATTTTCGACCTCAAATTCAACTCTTTGAATCGGCTCCAAATACGAATCATAGCTATTTTGATCATATCAGCCGAGGTGCCCTGTATCGGCATATTTACGGCGTTGCGTTCTGCAAATTGACGCAAACCTGCATTACGACTGTTTATGTCGTACAGATAACGTCGGCGACCAAGCAAAGTCTGTGCATATCCGTGTTCGCGAGCGAAAGCGACATTGTCGTCAATATATTTTTTTATTGCCGGATACTGCTGGAAATACTCTTCTATCAATGCAGCCGCCTCTTTGCGCGGTATTGATAGCTGTTCCGAAAGGCCAAAAGCACTTATTCCATACACTATGCCGAAATTGACTGATTTGGCATTGCGCCGTTGTTCTTTGGTAACCTCATCGATGTCAATATGGTATATCTTTGCTGCTGTAGCCTTGTGAATGTCGTAGTGTTTCTTGAAAGCGTCTGTCAAATGCTCATCGCGCGACAATGAGGCAATAATTCTCAACTCTATTTGCGAATAGTCGGCAGCAAGTATGCTGTAATCAGCGTCTCTTGCAACAAATGCTCTGCGAATTTCTCGACCTCTTTCCGTTCTGATGGGAATATTCTGCAAGTTGGGATTCGACGAACTCAAACGGCCGGTAGCTGTTACTGCCTGATTATATATGGTATGAAGTCTGCCACTGGCAGGGTCAATCAGTTTGGGGAAACTATCCAGATAGGTCGACACAAGCTTGCTTAACGACCTATATTCAAGTATCAATGGGATAATCTGGTGTCTGTCGCTCAGTTTCTGAAGTACTTCTTCCGCAGTACTGTACTGTTTGGTGGCAGTCAATGGCGGCTTATCTGTCACTTTCAACTTTTCATACAGCACCTCGCCCAACTGTTTAGGAGAACTGATGTTGAACGTAATACCAGCCTGTTCGTATATCTGTTTTTCAATATCATCACGCTGACGACTTAAATCTGTGGAATACTGTTTTAACGCTTCTGTGTCAATCTTCACACCCTCGCGTTCCATATCGACCAGCACATCAACCAACGGTATCTCCACATCGTTATATAGCGCCAGCATATCGTTTTCTATCAACAGTTTGCGCATCGGTTCATAAAGTCGGAACAGGGTTTCTGCACAGCGATGTGCATATCCAGGCATATTCTCGTCCAAACGTTCTCCAAGTATGCTGGAAGCAATGAAATCCAAATAATGACGAGCCTCGGGATCAAGAAGATAATGCGACAGTTGTACGTCAAACAGTTCTCCTGCAACACCGACACCGTGATCTAAGAAGATATGCTTGAGTTGCTTCAAGTCGTAGCATATTTTACGAGTCTTACGGTTCTCCATTGCCGACTGCACAAACGAGAAATAGTCATTGCCGTCGAAAGGCAGATACACAGCCTCGTTGCCACTTGTAGCAAAGGCAAGGCCCTTCACATCGTGAGTTTTGGCATCTTGATCAAGGTATATTGCAAAATCCTTATCCTCCAAATCGGCAAGTGCTTCTATTGTCGCAATCTTGTATTTTGCTGCGTCCGTCTCGTTATTCACGTTTGCTGCGTCAGCGCTGTCACCAACATTCTCTACAAAAAGCGACACCTGAAGCGGGTCAGTTTTGGGCATCTTGCTGACACGTGTTACTTTTTTAGCATCCTCTTTAGCAAGTGTTTCGGGCGATACAGCAACTCCTTTGCCTGTTTTCACCTTCAAATCAAGCTTCATAGCAAGATCCGGGTCGCTGACCGAAAGGTCTGTGTACATCTTTTTTGCAAAGGCTCTGAACTCCAGTTCCGAAAACAAAGCAGCAAGCGACTCGTAATCGGGAGTCGGAAGCGCCAGCATCGTCTCGTCGAATTCCACGGGCACCTCGCGGCATATTGTTGCAAGTTCTTTCGACAGCAATGCCTGCTCTCCATATTCCTTCACCAAGCCTCTAAGCCTGTCGTTGTGTATCTCGTCGCTGTTGGCGACAAGATTTTCCACACTGCCGAATTGTGCCACAAGTTGTTTTGCTTTCTTCTCTCCCACTCCGGGAATGCCAGGAATATTGTCTATTGCATCGCCCCACAGGCCCAATATGTCGGCCACCTGTTCAGGACGTTCAACACTGAAAGCCTCGCAAACCTCTTTTGGCGTATAGACACTGTCGGGCTTACCCATTCGTCCGAAACGGTATAAATGCACCTTTTTGGTGACAAGCTGTGCAAAGTCTTTGTCGGGCGTCACCATCAGCACCTCGTCGAAACCCTCACGCTCTGCCTGACAAGACATTGTGCCGATGATGTCATCAGCCTCATATCCTGCCTTCATCACCACGTTTATTCCAAAACCGTCTATTACTCTTCGAATATAAGGCAGTGCAGTCTGTATGTCTTCCGGCATTGCGTCGCGGTTAGCCTTGTACTGGGCGTAGCGTTCGTGACGGAATGTAGGTTCCGACATATCAAAAGCCACTGCACAGTGCGTTGGATGCTGCTGTCGCAGCAGGTCGTACAGGGTCGTTGTGAATCCCAGTACCGCAGAAGTGTTCATACCGTGGCTGTTCATACGTGGATTATGGTTCAGTGCATAATACGCCCTGTACACCATCGCCATTCCGTCTATCAACATCAGCTTTTTCATTGCGCCCTCCATTCTCTGCTATTTCAGCGGGTCGGCATTCAGCTCGTCAAATTCCTTTCGGTGGCGCAATATGTCGCAAGCCAGGTTGACAGCGTGGCGGAATGACTGTTCGCTTGCCTTGTCCTTTCCGGCAATGTCGTATGCCGTTCCGTGGGCGGGCGATGTACGAATAATGCCCAAACCTGCTGTGTAGTTAACACCTTCAGTGAAGGACATCAGCTTGAAAGGTATCAGCCCTTGGTCGTGGTAGAGAGCCAGCACTCCGTCGAATTTGTTGAACTCGCTGCTGCCAAAAAAGCCGTCTGAAGGATAGGGACCGTAGACCAATATGCCGTTATTGTATGCTTCCTCTATAGCGGGTTTCACCACGGTTTCGTCCTGGGTACCTATCACGCCGTTGTCGCCAGCGTGGGGATCCAGCGCAAGAACTGCAATCTTCGGCATCGGGATACCAAAATCGCGTTTAAGCGACTGGTGCATCAGCTCTATCTTTTTCAGCAATAGTTCCTTGGTGATAGCCGTCGGAACATCCTTCAGTGCCAAATGATTGGTAACGATGCCGATACGTATGCGGTCACATACCATCATCATCAGCGAGTCGCCTCCGAACTTGCTTGACAGATACTCCGTATGGCCAGGGAAGTCGAAAGTGTCCGACTGGATGTTGCGTTTGTTGATAGGCGCCGTAACCAGCACGTCGACAACACCGCGTTTCAAGTCGTCGCAGGCGCGGTCGAGAGCCAAGCGGCTCATTTCACCACCAATCTCCGTCGACTTGCCAATATCAATCTTCACCTCGTCTTGAACAAGGTTCACGACATTGAACTTGCGTTCCTGTGCCTGACTGGCATCAAGCAGCGCGCTGAAATTCAACTCTTGGAACTGATGTGCCAGAAGTTTTTTGTGATATGATGCCACCTTTGTCGAGCCATAAAGTATCGGTGTACAGCGGTCATACATACGACTGTCGTTGAAAGTCTTCAGTATAACCTCGTAGCCTATTCCGTTGATGTCGCCTTGCGTGATAGCGACCTTTATTTTGTGTGATTCAGTCTTGGTCATTGTTTACAGTTTAAAGTTAAATGTTTAATGTTCAGTGGTTAAAGGTTTATAGTTAAATGATTAAAGAGCATTCCGCTTTACAGCCTCGTACATTTGGAAGAAAGCGTACAGCAGTCTCAGTCCGAACCCCGAAGCACCTGTGCCGTAGAAACTCTCACGTTTGCTGTAGAATGCCACACCGGCAATGTCGAGATGAATGTACGGATGGTGAGCGAAATGGGCGAGGAAACGACCGGCCGTGATGGTACCTGCCTTGGCCTGCAGGTTGCAGTTAATCATATCGGCCACTTCCGACTTCAGCATCTCGTCATAGTCCTTCCAGAATGGCAGTTCGGCCAGACGTTCGTAGACCTTGCCGCCCACAATGCGCAGCAAATCCATCGGGCCTTGTGCATCCTGCTGCATAGCGGCAATGACTTTAGTGCCCAAAGCCCTAACGGCAGCACCTGTCAGCGTGGCTGCGTCGATAATCAGTTCCGGCTCCTGCTGGTCAGCGTAAGCAATAGCGTCGGCCAGAACCAGACGTCCCTCGGCGTCGGTGTTGGTAATCTCAACCGTCGTGCCGTCGTACATACGCAGTATGTCGTCGGCGGCATAGGCATTCTTGCCCGGGCGATTGTCGGTCAGCGGCAGGAAAGCCATCAGCCACACGGGCAGAGCGTTCTCGGCGGCGGCGAAGAGCGTCGACGCCATAAGTGCGGCGCCAGCCATATCCGACTTCATCTCCGTCATATAGTCGTCGGGCTTGATGTTCAGGCCGCCGGTGTCGTACATAATACCCTTGCCCACCAGCGCCACAGGTTTTTTGTTGATGCGGTCGGCGGGCTTGTACTCGAGCACCACAAAGCGGGCCTCGTCCTCACTGCCACGGTTCACAGCCAACAAACCGCCCATTTTGAGCGATTCTATCTTTTTCTGTCCAAAGACAGTGCATTTCACATTGCCCAGGCTGTCGGCCTCGTCCTTGATGATGTCGGCGAACTTTGGGGCATTGAGATACATCACCGGCTCGTTGACCCAGTCGCGCATAGTGTCAATGCGGCGCCACAGACGCACATTCTCGTCCATCTCCTTGCGCTCCACAATCAAGCTGTCCACCGTCACCGTTTCCAGCAGGCACTCTTTCTTCGACTTGTACTTGTCGAAACGGTAGCTGGCCATATGCAGACCCTCTACAAAAGCCACCACCTCCTCAGGAATGACACCCTCACCCGTGATGGCGATGCTTCTCACCTTCTCGTTAACAAGCGACATCTGCAATTCAGCGGCAGCCTTGCGCAGCGACTCCAGAGCCTCGTCGCCGGGCTTGTCGCTGTCGAAATTCTGTACATATATGCGGTGTGGCAGGCGATTGAAGACAACCAAAGAAGATATGTCTTCCTTGCGACGCTGATCGAGGAAAGCCACCTCGTCGCGTTTCAGCGGCAACGCACGTGCGGCCACATCGCTGCCGTATAGAAAGACGACCGACGACTCAATAGTCGCGCAATCAATTCTATCAAGAACAATTTCCATTTTTTTACATTTATATTTAGTCTGCAAAAATACGCATTTTTTTGGAAAAGATGCCACTTTTCCGAAAAATAATTTTCAACAGCGAAACATCACCTTACAAGGCTACCTCCCAAACAGTCTTGATGTGACCATTTGACCGGAAACGGCGACGAGTGTCAGCAGGCAGTTGGCCATAGGCGTCAAGTGAAAATGATAGTGGGCACAAGCGATTTTCTTTCATCCTACAGGGATTCCTGCAAAATGGTGGAAAAAGTGATTTTCAAGAACCATTTTCGAATTACAAGCAGCAACCTTTGCAAACATATGAAAACGAATATGTTATAACACATTATTTTCGTAATGTTTCACAGTGCTTCACTGTGGTGCTTCATATACAAAACAGTCACTTTCGGTATACATTCCCTGGCATATGTACATATACTGTACAAATACTGTACATATGATAAGGAAAACAGGGGGGTAAACAGTCGTAAAACGGGGCAGCTACGCAAAAAAAAAAATCCATACACAAATCTCCTCTACGCGACCCAAAGGACATTGAATATCACACGCACTCCACTGATGCTTGTGACATCTTTTCGAAAAAAAACATATCTTTGCACTTTGAAATCGGCATCAATAATGCTTTTAACAATTATAAATTAGCAAATTAGCTTAAAATATTAAGGTTTATTTTGGATTATTGTATGAGAGACAACCGCGACAGTATTGATTTCAGGAACGAGGATATTGGAAGACTATTCGCCAGCCTGTTTTTTCCCACTCTGCTTGGGATGGTGTTCAGTATGGCGTTCATACTGACGGACGGCATCTTTGTGGGCCACGGCATAGGTCCGCAGGGTCTGGCAGCTATAAATCTGGTAGGCCCGATATTTATGATTATCAACGGACTGGGAATGATGTTCGGTATGGGAGCGAGCGTTGTGGCAGCAATCCATCTGTCAAAGGACAACATAAAGGCTGCGCGCATCAATATCACGCAGGCCTATATGGCCGGCATTGTGGTGTCGGTGGTCATCGGGACAGTGTGCTACTGCTTTCCGCATCAAGTGCTTACGTTGCTGGGTGCAAATGGGGCGCTATACGATGCTGCCTACGAATACTATGTATGGTTCCTGCCTACTTGCCTGTTTGCGATGATTGAGGGCATAGGCCTGTTTGTGATACGTTTGGACGGCTCACCGCGCTATGCGGCGCTATCGAACATTATTCCGGCAGTGGTGAACATTGTGCTTGACTATGTTTTCATTTTCCCTTGCGGATGGGGTCTGAAGGGTGCCTCGCTGGCGACGGACATCGGCGGGCTGGTGGCTGTGCTGATGATTGGCTGGTATATGTTTTTGCGTTCCAAGACGTTGAAGTTCCACAGAGTGAAGAGGACGCGCAAGAGTCTGATTCTTTCGTTGAGAAATGTCGGCTATATGGTTCGTATGGGGGCGTCGGGTCTGGTTGGCGAGATGGCTGTTGGCGTTATGATGCTGACGGGCAACCTGGCTTTCAAACATTGGCTTGGCGACGACGGCATTTCGGCCTACAGCATTGCCTGCTACCTGTTTCCGTTGGTTTATATGGTCTATAGCGCTGTAGCCCAGTCGGCGCAGCCCATTGTCAGTTTCAACCACGGTGCAGGCCTGCAGCAACGTGTCAGGAAGACGCTACTGATAAGCCTGGGCATCAGTGTGTTGCTTGGTCTTGGAATTTCAACTCTGTTTGTATTTTTCTCTCCTACGGTGGTAAGTGTCTTTCTGTCTGGCGAATCGGCGGCAGGCGCTCTGGCAGCATCGGGACTCCCCTATTATGCGTCGGGATTTGTGTTTATGGCTGTAAACATTTGCGTTGTAGGCTACTATCAGAGCATCGAACGTGCGGGTCTGGCCGTGCTACTGACGCTGTTGAGAGGCGTTGTGTTTATGGCTGTTGCGTTTGTGGCTATGCCTATGCTTGCAGGTGTAAAGGGATTATGGCTGTCGGTACCCGTGGCCGAAGCGCTAACTTTGGTAGCGGTTGTCGTAATCCAAACCACGAAACGGAAAACGAAGAAATGAGAAAAAAAAGGAGAAAGTAAAACGGAGAACTGTTTTGACGTGTCAACCAGTTCTCCGTTCTCTTTTTTTCAAGTTCTAAATCTTATAGTTTAGGACCTGCAGCGACAAGTGCTTTGCCGGCTTCGTTGTGGGTGAACTTGACGAAGTTCTTGATGAAGCGGTCGGCGAGGTCGCGAGCCTTCTCGTCCCACACCTTGGCGTCGGCGTAGGTGTCGCGAGGATCAAGGATCTTCGGGTCGACGCCGGGCAGCGAGGTGGGCACCTCGAAGTCGAAATAAGGTATCTTCTTGGTTTCGGCCTTGAGGATGGAGCCGTCAAGGATGGCATCGATGATTCCGCGCGTATCCTTGATAGAGATGCGCTTGCCAGTGCCGTTCCAGCCGGTGTTCACCAGATAAGCCTTTGCACCGCTCTTTTCCATACGTTTCACCAGCTCCTCGGCATACTTGGTGGGATGCAGTTCAAGGAAAGCCTGACCGAAGCAGGCGCTGAAGGTCGGCGTAGGTTCAGTGATGCCACGCTCGGTACCTGCCAGCTTGGCAGTAAAGCCGCTGAGGAAGTAGTACTTGCACTGATCGGGGGTGAGAATGCTGACGGGAGGCAGCACTCCGAAAGCGTCGGCGCTGAGGAAAATGACATTCTCGGCGGCAGGACCGGCGCTCTTGCCGTGGACAGGGAGGACGATCTTCTCGATATGGTCGATCGGATAACTGACACGTGTATTCTCGGTCACGCTCTTGTCCTTGAAATCGATTTTGCCGTTGGCATCGACAGTGACATTCTCCAGCAGTGCGTTGCGGCGGATAGCGTTGTAGATATCAGGCTCGCTGTCCTTGTCGAGGTTGATGACCTTAGCATAGCATCCACCTTCAAAGTTAAAGACACCTTCGTCATCCCAGCCGTGTTCGTCGTCGCCAATGAGGAGGCGTTTGGGGTCGGTGCTAAGGGTGGTCTTGCCAGTACCGCTGAGGCCGAAGAAGATGGCTGTATGGTTGCCCTGCATATCGGTGTTGGCCGAGCAATGCATAGCGGCGATACCCTTCAGAGGCAGATAGTAGTTCATCATACTGAACATACCCTTCTTCATCTCGCCACCGTACCAAGTGTTGAGGATGACCTGCTCGCGGCTGCTTACGTTGAAAGCCACACAGGTCTCGCTGTTAAGACCAAGTTCCTTATAGTTCTCGACCTTGGCTTTGCTGGCGGTGTAGACAGTGAAGTTTGGAGTAAAATTCTTCAAATCCTCATCAGAGGGTTTGATGAACATATTGCTCACAAAGTGTGCCTGCCAAGCGACTTCCATAATGAAGCGGACAGCGATGCGGGTATCCTTATTGGCACCACAAAAAGCATCGACAACGAAGAGTTCCTTGTTGCAGAGCTCCTTCTTGGCGAGATTCTTCATCTGAGCCCAAACTTCCTCGCTCATAGGATGGTTGTCGTTTTTGTACTCGTCGGTGGTCCACCAAACGGTGTTCTTTGAATTCTCGTCCATTACAATGTATTTGTCCTTGGGCGAGCGTCCGGTGTAGATGCCGGTCATAACGTTGATGGCATCGAGCTCGGTGAGCTGACCTTTGTCATAACCGGTCAGCGAGGAATCCATCTCCATTTTGAACAGTTCCTCATAGGAGGGATTGTAGTGGATGTCCTTTACACCGGTGATACCGAGTGCTTCAAGGTCTTTTCTGATTTTATCGTTCATAATTTATCGGGGATTGTGGAAATATGGAATTGTGAAATGTGAAACGAAGGCATCGGCCTACTCTCACATTCCACAATTCCTCTTTCTCGGATTAGCTTATTTCTTCTCGCGGGCCTCGTTGATGGCAGCCTGTGCTGCTGCAAGACGTGCCACAGGAACGCGGAACGGCGAGCAGCTGACATAGTTCATACCGTTGCGATAGAAGAACTCGGCAGCCGTCGGGTCGCCACCGTGCTCTCCGCAGACGCCGCACTTCAGGGCGGGACGGGTCGAACGGCCACGCTCAATACCGATCTTAACCAATTCGCCTACGCATTCTCGGTCGAAGCAGTTGAACGGGTCAGCGGGGATGATCTTTTCGTCGACATAGGTCTTAACGATTGCATTGACGTCATCACGACTGAAACCGAAGGTCATCTGGGTAAGGTCGTTGGTGCCGAAGCTGAAGAACTCGGCAACCTCGGCAATCTGGTTGGCAACGAGGGCGGCACGAGGAATCTCGATCATCGTGCCGAACTTATATTCGAACTTCATACCATACTTGGCTTCGACCTCGTTTTTCACGCGGTCGGCAAGTGCCTTCTGGTGCTTCAGCTCGGCAGCGTTGATGGTAAGGGGAACCATAATCTCGAGCATCGGGTGCATTCCTTCTTTCAGCAGCTCAACGGTGGCGCTGAAGAGGGCACGGAACTGCATCTCGGTGATCTCAGGATAGATGATACCCAGACGGACGCCACGCAGACCCATCATCGGGTTGACCTCGTGCATACTCTCAATACGGGTGCGGAGCTTCTCAAATTCGATACCACGGGCTTTGGCCACCTCGCGCTGCTTGTCTTCCGTCTGAGGGACAAACTCGTGCAGCGGGGGGTCCATCAGGCGGAAGGTCAGAGGCTTGCCGTCCATAACCTTCAGCGTGCCCTTGGCACTTTCGCGGACATAGGGCTCAAGCTCGGCCAATGCAGCCTTGCGGGCTTCAAGATTGTCGGCCAAAATCATATTGCGCAGCTTCTCCAGAGGCACCTCGCTGTTCTCACCGTAAAACATATGCTCGATACGGAACAGGCCAATACCTTCTGCACCGAAATCGATTGCCTTCTGTGCATCGGCGGGGTTGTCAGCATTGGTGCGGACACCCATCTTGCGGAACTTGTCGACAAGCTTCATAAACTGCTGGAACAGCGGATTCTCGGTAGCGTTGATCATCTTGACTTCCTCGTCATAGACCCAGCCTTTCGAACCGTTGAGGCTCAGCAGGTCACCTTCGTGGAACACCTTGCCGTTGATGGTGACAGTACCCTGTTCCTCGACATTGACTTTCTTTTTACCATACTGGTCTGTTTTGACCGAAGCCTTTTCCATCTCGATCTTCACGGCATCACATCCTACGATGCAGCATTTTCCCCATCCACGTGCAACAAGAGCAGCGTGGCTGGTCATACCGCCGCGTGCGGTAAGAATACCATCGGCAGCACGCATACCCTCAACGTCCTCGGGGTTCGTTTCCTCACGGACAAGGATGTTCTTCACACCGGCAGCCTGATATTCTTTTGCTTTTTCGCTGGTGAGAGCTATCACGCCTACAGCACCGCCCGGACCTGCAGGCAGACCTTTTGCCAAAACCTCGTGCTTCTTCTCGTCTGTGCTGTCCAGAATGGGGTGCAGCAACTCGTCGAGCTGGGCAGGCGATATACGCATCACAACTTCGCTCTCGTCAATGAGACCTTCTTTCAGCATATCCATTGCCATAGTGAGTGCGGCGACACCGGTACGCTTTCCAACGCGACATTGCAGCATATAAAGTTTGCCGTCTTGGATGGTAAACTCAATGTCAAGCATATCGTGGTAGTTCTTCTCAAGTATCTGACGGATATCGCACAATTCCTTGTATGTTTCCGGCATAAGCTCCTGCATCGAAGGCAGGTTCTTGTTCTGCTCGTTCTTGGTGTCGTCATTCAGCGGGTTGGGAGTGCGGATGCCGGCAACGACATCTTCGCCCTGTGCGTCGATCAGCCATTCACCATAGAACTGGTTGTCGCCGGTGGCGGGGTTACGGGTGAAAGCGACACCAGTGGCGCTAGTGTTGCCCATATTGCCGAATACCATTGCCTGGACATTGACAGCAGTACCCCAATCGTCGGGAATACCTTCAATTTTGCGGTAGGCAATAGCCTTCTTGCCGTTCCAACTCTTGAAGACAGCCTTGATACCGCCTTCCATCTGGGCTTTTGCATCGTCGGGAAATTCGGTGCCGAGAACTTCTTTCACTTTTTTCTTGAACTCCTCGGCAAGGAATTTCAGGTCGTCAGCCGTAAGTTCAGTGTCACTCTTGTATCCTTTCTTAGCCTTGAATTCATCGAGCATATCGTCCAGCTGCTTGCGAATTCCTTTGCCGTCAGCGGGTTCAATACCTTCTGATTTCTCCATCACAACGTCGGCGTACATCATAATCAGACGACGGTACGAGTCATACACAAAACGGGGGTTATTGGTCTTTTTCAGCATACCAGGAATAGTTTTGCTGCTAAGACCGATGTTGAGAACGGTATCCATCATACCTGGCATAGAACTACGTGCACCCGAACGGCAGCTGACGAGCAATGGGTTTTCAGGATCGTCATAGCGCATACCCATTATTTCCTCAAC
This sequence comes from Bacteroidales bacterium, assembly GCA_016283175.1. Lineage (GTDB taxonomy): Bacteria > Bacteroidota > Bacteroidia > Bacteroidales > P3 > Colimorpha. The sequence goes on along the minus strand of JAEEMK010000084.1, from coordinate 10,523 downwards.
ATTCTTCATAGCCTTCCAAACCTCTTCCATCAGTCCTTGTGGCAGTTGGCAGTTATTGGCATAGTATGCAGTGCAGCATTCGGTAGTGATAGTCAAACCAGCAGGAACCGGCAGACCGAGTAAACACATTTCAGCCAGATTGGCACCTTTGCCACCGAGCAAATTCTTCATTTCAGCTTTTCCTTCGGCGGTTTTGCCTCCAAAAGTGTAAACGTACTTTGTCATAATTTAAAATAAAGATTTAATTTATAATAATTTAATTATTTCATTACCTTCAAAATAGAAACTGCAAAATTAAACCTTTTTCTTGAATATACAAAATAAAAACCGAACACAATCAAAAAAACACGCGGATTTATCGGATAATTGACAGAAAAAAAAAAACATCTCGCACCACGATGGGGTTACGAAACTGAAAAAAAAAGATTCTGTCGGTGGTGTATACTAAAAACAGGATAGTTGCGAAAGCAAGATTTTTGCGTTGGCTTCATTGCTATATAGCGACCCAAGCAAATTGCGTCGTTCGTCGATGTCGTGCTCGGTGAACGGAGTATGCATCAGACGTTTAAGTTGGCAGAGTTGTTCGTCGGCAGTGTCGGCCACTGTACAGAGGCTTCCAAGTTCCGTACCTGCAACCATAGCACTGTTGACAAGGCAATGGCGGCCAGCATAAAGCGAATTCAAAAGCTTTAGTTTTAATCCTGTGTTGAAATTTGTAAAGAGAAACTGCACGTGGGCATTCTCAATCAAACTATGCATTGTCTCGTTGTCAGGATTGGTAACAACGGTCACGTTTTTAAACATTTTTAGCATAGCTGTCAGTTTGGTCGATGGATTGCGTCCAGCAACAACAAACTTCACATTGGTGTGAGGAAAAATGTTATCGACCAAATATTGCACAGCTTCAATGTTCTCTGCTACTGAAAGATCTGCGTGGTACAAAGCATATGCCTTGTCTGGCGATAAAACCTCACAAGGAGTCGATACAACCGTGTCATCACGGTGCGAAGACGGCATAAGAAGCACATTACGGCAGCCGATGCTGCGAAAATGTTCCATATCGGCGGCGGTGACAGCAAAAACGGCGGCAGCATTAGTCAAAACAGACTCATAACGTTTCAATTTGCGGGCATCACTTGCAAGATAAAGCCGTCTCAAAAAGTTGCTTTCTGCGGCAGCTAGACGCCTATAGTATTCGTGTTCGACATTGTGTGCACGAACCATTACGCGCCGTCCGTCGATGTGTTCCAGCACAGAACAGCAATGTAATCCCTCAAGTAAAATTGGTGCATCATCACGGTTCAAATTGTCTATCAGTTCCTGTTTATCGCGAGACACAACTATATATGGGCGGCGGCGGCAGGCACTTGCCAATCCTGTCCGGCGACGATAGTATGTCACTTGTGAGCAGCACTGTTCCAGTTCTAATGCTGGCGGGCGTCCATATGTAAACGCGTGGAGATGAATCTGAACACCCATTTTATACAGAGCTAAAATGCGGTGATAGACATCAATCACTCCACCATAGTCAGCAGGATAAGGTACATTAAAAGATACTATGTGTAGTTTCGGATTCAAAATTTCAGACAGTGATTTTCAAATTATCGTATGCAAGATGCACATTTTCGGGCAGCATACTGTCAACCTCGTTGTGCAAACCCATTTCGTGGCTCATATGTGTTAGGAATGAACGTTTCGGTTTGCATTGTGAAATAACATCAAGCGCCTCACCAAGACAGAAATGCGAAAAGTGTTTTTCTTTTCGCACTGCATTGATCACCAATAAATCAAGTCCTTTTAGTTTGTCGATCTCCTGTGGTTCAATATGGTTCATATCGGTAATGTAGGCCAACGATTTAGTTTCCCGCGAAACACCGTCCTTTCCCGTTTCGTCCAAACGGAAACCAAGAACAGGTAAATCTTTGTGCATACCTTTGACAGGAGTAACCACCACCCTTCCAATGCAGAACTGCCGGCAGTCGCCGACATCGTGCAGCGTCGCCTCTGGCAGTCCAGGATACTGGTGATAATCAAAGATGTAATGATAGTCGTGCCTCAAAGTGTCTAGAGCTTGGCGGTTGGCGTATATGTCCATATTCTGCTTCTGCACCCAGTTGAACGGCCTGATGTCGTCGATTCCGCCAACGTGGTCGCGGTGAGCGTGGGTAACGAGAATGGCCTCAAGATGCTGAACATTGTGGGTCAGCATCTGCATTCGAAAGTCGGGACCGATGTCGATAAGGATATTGTTGCCGTCGTTGTCGGTTATCAGTGCCGACGTGCGCAGACGTTTATCACGTTGCTCGTGCGAAAGGCACACCTTGCAGCGACAAGCAATTACTGGAACCCCTTGCGACGTTCCTGTACCAAGAAAAGTTATGTGCATCCTGTCCTTCGGTTTTCGACTACGAATCAGAAATGGCATCCAAATCCCGGAGCCACACTCCTGTTTCAGATAAGAATCAATCTTGCTTTTGAGTCAGTTTGAAGCCCACGCCGTGCACATTGACAATCTGCACCGTCGGGTCAGCTTTAAGATATTTGCGCAACTTGGTAATGTAAACATCCATACTGCGCGCAGCGAAGTATGAGTCGTCTTTCCAAATTTTCTGCAATGTGCTAGAACGGTCGATGAGCTGGTTGAAATTGATGCAGAAAAGTCTGAGCAATTCGCTTTCCTTTGAGGTAAGGCGAATGGGCTCTCGTCCTTCGATAGTCAGCGTCTGGTAATTGTAGTCGAATTTGAACTTGCCAATGGCAAACTGATTGTTTTCTGGTTTGTTTTCATCAAATGAGCGACGTATTGTGGCGTTGATGCGTGCCAAGAGTTCCTCCATACTGAAGGGTTTGGTAATATAGTCATCAGCGCCGACCTCAAAACCTTTCAGTTTATCAGATTCAAGCGATTTGGCGGTAAGGAAAAGAATTGGTATATTCTTGTCGATACGTCGAAGTTCCTTTGCCACCGTAAAACCGTCTTTGACGGGCATCATCACGTCGAGAATGCAGGCGTCGACATTTCCTTCTTTGTAGACATCAAGTGCTTGCTGTCCGTCGGTGACAAGAAAAACGGTGTAACCCTTCTGGGTGAGATAGACCTTGAGAATGGTACCCATATTGGGGTCGTCTTCGGCTACTAACAATTTAATTCCTAAATTCATATTCGTCAGTTTTATTTTTCAAGACCCTTGAGGGGGTCCTTATCAAGTATGTTTTCGCTTTATTAACTTAAAATTTCATCTTTTATTGTCTATTTTAGTTAAAAAACTAAAAAAAATTAACTTAATTTTTTGTATGTTATTGAAATTCAACAATAATATACAATTATTTTTTCAAAAAAAATAGAACATCACAGTAAACCACTACACTTTCCTCTTATGCTACCAACAAAGGTCGTTCTTATATCAATTTAAATGATATAAAAACGACCCGGAAATATACATCAAAGTACCGGTTTAAATGCTGTCTTTTCAGGATCCTATTCTACAATAAGTTTTTCTGCTGGACAGACAGCTCTGAACTCAGGAGCATAAAGACACTGTATAGTGGTAGGCGCAGTAGTGTATACACCTGCGTTGTTGACATATAAATCATACTCAACAACATATTTGCCCTTTTCAAGCCGGTCGATGTACAGGTGCTGCGCCGTGTTGGTTACGGCACGATAGTAGCTGAGGCCGCTGTTCCAACACCAGCCGCTGGCGGTGGTGACAGGTTCAAGGGCAGCGCAACGCGGGTCTTTGAGCTCGAGATATTCGAGGGTGCGGTCGCATACAATCTCAATGCGTACACGTAGCTTGTCGCCGACTTTGAGGGGGTATGATGATGTTTTAATGGCTGAAAGACGGTTTTCGTTTTCCACTTTATAGAGTGTACGCGACAGGGTGACACCCATAGAGGAGACCGGTATCTTGTCGAGGTTCTCAAAGTATTGCCAGTACATCGCGCCCCAAGCGATGCCATCGTCGGCTTTGCTGACGGTGATACGTCCGTCGCTGGGCGAAATCTCGTCCTTTTCGAGCCGATGGCTGATATGGAGCTGCGCCTCTGCAGTGTCGGTCTTCAGTTCGTGCGAACCGTAACGGACCGAGAGTTGTGAGTTGTGAATGGTGAACTGTGAATTGCCTGTTGCGGACTGCGGATTGCCGACAAGCAGGGCCTGGATTGCGTTGACCGTGGCGACATCGGTGTTCCAGTTGGTGGTTTGTTTCTGTTTAAGTAGCCATTGCTGCATCTTTGCGACACTTCCGCTGTCGCCAAGCACTTCAACGATGGTGCGTATGAGCATTGCCTGCGTCTCGATGGGACGCTGGTTCCAAAGCCATCCGCCTCGGTTGTCGCGCCAATACATACCCATTTCGTCGCTGAAAAGTGCTTTTTGCTTGATGCGTTTAGCCATTTCTTTGGCAAGTTTGGTATCGCCGTTGCGGTGGAAAACGAGGCACAGCATTGCCTGCGTATAGAGCTCGGTATATTCTTCGTTGTATTTCTTAGCGTTGTTGTAGAAGAAGTCGTAAGCCTCCTGCTGACGTTTGGTAAGCTTGTTGTCAGGATAGAGGCTGCGGATGTACAGATAGTCGAGATTGACAACATCGTAGCCTTTGCCCTTGACATATTTCTGATAGTATTTGTAGGTTTCGCGGTCGACATATTCCATAGCACTGTTCAGGGCAGCCTTGGTTTTATAGTCGACCTTCACACCCTGCTGCTGCAACTGGCCGAGAGTTTTGAGGATGTACTGTGTCGTGTACTGACTTGAGTAGCGACCGCCTTCTATCCAGCTCCATCCGCCGTCCGAACGCTGTGCGCCGACGAGTTTTGAGGTAAGTGATGTGAGTTGCGACTGTAGAGTCATTTTGTCGAAATAACGGGCAATGTCGCGGTGCCGCTGCTCCTCGGCAACGGCATCCTGCAGCCAGGGGGTCTCATCCATAACCGTCTGCTTAAGGTCGGCATTACGGTCGAGCTCCGACTGGAATGCACTGCTGCCGTATTTTCGCCACGTGGCGAAAAGTTGTTCTATCTGAGGATTGTCCTTGACTATTTTGAATGCAAGACTATTGGTAAAGATGGCATTGGCAAGGAATATGTTGGACGGATTCTTTTGCCGCTGGACATAGGGCAACGACTGTATTGCCAGCCAGATGGGATTTGGTGTAAGGTCGACGGTGAGAGAATGATGCTGGAGGGTTTGGACGTTGGAATGCTGGAGTGAGGTAAGGTGTGAGAGTTCGTATTGCTTGGTGTCTTTGCCGTTGATGTAGAAGGCCATAGATTCGGTGACCAGCTGGCGACCGGGGAGTATGGGTATCGGAGCCTGTTCGCCGTCGCTGCAACCTTGTCCGCGGGCGACCACTTTATAATCAAGAACATATATGTTTTCGGGTACCACAATCGTAAAATGCACCTCTCCCGATGCGTTTGGTTTGAGCGCGAGATGTTCCTTTTGAGAGTTGAATGCTGTCAGCTGCGGGGTTGAAAGGTCTAAAGTTACTGCTATTTGCTGCTCTTTGATGTCGAGGTTGGATACTTTGACCGAGAAAACACAGGTGTCGCCCTGACGGAGGAAACGCGGGACGTTCGGAATTGCCATCAGTCGCTTTTGTGTTATTGCCTTGGCATCAACAGTGCCCAAACTTAGCTCTTTGGTCCAGGCAAGGCCTTTAATGTTCCATTCGGTAAGAAGGTCTGGAACTGCGAAGGATATTGAGACGGTTCCGCTATCGTCGCTACGCAGAGTCGGTTTGAAGAATGCCAGAGTGTTGAGATTCTGCCGGACATATACCGGTGTTTCATTGTTTTGGCCGTTATCAGCATCTGAAACAGAGAGTCGCGCTCCTGTTTCAGCTTCACCAATATCAATAACGGAGTTTTTCTGCGCCTTCACGACCACTGAATTCAAAGCATAGCCATCTGCTAATGCAAACGATTCTTCCTCGTCGTCTACTATGCCGAGTTCAGTCATCACTTCAACATCTTCACTCACAAAACCTTTAGATGCATTCCGCCTTAAGTTGCCTGCCTGTGTAACCATTCCGTCCTCGCCACGAGCTGTGCCGTAGCCAACACCGGCGACTGCTGCGACGATGCGGTCACTGTAGCTAAAGCAATAAAAGTAATACCTAGTGTAATCATAGGAATCATATGTCTTATATGCGAGCGGCTGTGCAAAATAATAGTGGCACATATTATGCGACACGACATTTGGGAATGCAGGCGAAGAGTAGCAAGAATGCCAGGGTTTAAAGTAATAATTCAGGTTGCTGTAAGTATCGAGCGAGTGGTCGTACATAGACAACAGGAGATTTGCTTTGGAGGCGAGTCCACTTTTGTCGTCTTTGATGCGGATTGTCCACTGCTCTTTGTCGCCAGGCTCGAGCTTGTCGCGGAAGGTCTCAAAAGTGATGTCAAGTTTTTTGTGTGAATATTGTACATCAATACTTTCTTCGACATTTTGGGAATAGTTCTCCTTCATCGCAACAATGCTGACGCTGAAACCGCCAAGCATCCTTTCACTGACAGGGATGTCGATATTGACATAGTTGGCACTCGCGGTGACCTTTCCCGTGCTGAACACAGTGTCACACCCACAGACTACGACATACATATCGACATCCTTGAACAGGCTGCCAAGCTGGACGTGGACCGTGTCGCCAACCTCGCAGGTTGTTTTGTCGAAATGCCCTGAAATAAGTTTGGAGCAGACCGGTTTGCGGGCTTTAGTAGGTTCATAGACAATATAATCTGTTGATTTCAGTGTGTCGCCCTGTTCGGTGACGATGGTGGCGACAAATTTATATACACCCTCAGCAAGACCTTTCATTTTGTATTTATAGGGCTTGTCGGAAGTAATGTTGGCGGTGGTGTTATAGACCTTCTTTTGTTCAGGCCATTTCTTATAGTCGGATACTGAGCCGTCGTAGTCATAAAGCGGGAAGAGTTTTTCGAACTCGCTGCGCGTCAAAGGCATATTGACAGTGGGGTTGTCCATAATGCCAGGTATCAACTTGGGGCTGCCCGGCTGTTGAAGGCGGAAGACCTCGAAACTGAGCCGTCCATCAATGGGATTGCCGTCGAGGTTGCAGCGGTTTACAGTGATGTCGACATCGTCACGGTCGGTTTCATTCTTGGCAATTCTGACATAGCTGTTCTCAAATCCCACAGCAAGTGTCGTCTGCGCCGAATGGGTTTCGCCGTTGATATCGGTCACGTAGGCGTAAACAACATAATTAAAACAAGGCTTGAGTGTGATGTCGTAAGAAGAGTCTGGCTGCGGTATGAACTCGATCTTGAACTGGCCGTTGTCGTCGGTGGTGAGTTCACCGGAAGCAACGGTGGTACTTTTCATATTGTAAGCGCCGAATTCATACATCCAGTTCCATCGCCAGAAAGGCGGTTTGAAACTTCGTTCCACCCTGTATTTCACCATTGCACCACCCAGCGGAACCGAGGTATATGATGCAGCGATGCCCTCGACAGTTGCTGTCTGTCCGAAACGGCGTTCCTGCTTTGGCTTTGAAAGCGTCACCGTGAACTTTGGCTGCTTGTAAGCCTCGACATTGAAGGGGTAGTCGTCATTGGTTTCGCCACGCACCAAAATACGCCAAGAGCCAGGCATTGCATCGGCTTCGAGGATATACTCGCCCTCGCAGACACCATATTCATCGGTCTTCAGTCTCAACGTGTCAACAACCCTGTTTATGTCTTTCACATAAACAAGGACATTATTGTCCATTATAACAGAGCCCTCTCTACTATTGTTCTCGTACATCAGGATTGCAAACCTGACAGTGTCGCCCGGCTTGTATACAGGCCTGTCGAAAAACAGTCGGTCTTTTTTTAGCTTTTTATTTACGTTACTTGAATAGTCATAATAATGAAATGACTCCTCACTCGATATTTCAAAGCCTTTATAGATTGTACTGAAGCTGTGGTAATAATTTGTCTTATCATCAACCGATGAAAAATATGAAGAGAAATCAAAATAGCCGTTTTCATCTGTCTTCTGTTCAAGTCTGACTCGCCATTTGCCATTGTGGTTTTTCCTTGTTCTCAATCTTACAACTTGATTGGCAACAGGTTTGCCGGTAATGCGGTCAATCACAACACCTCTGCCTTTCCAAATTCCACGCATATCGACAATTGCCACATCCTCGACAGCAAAATCGGTAAATGAAATACCTTGGTTCTCAAAGTCGGGATCGCACGAAGCCATAAGTATATACTTGCCTTGCGGCATCGGAGGTATCGTAAAATATGTTCTTTGGCCATCGTACTTTTTCTTTATTTCGATGTCCTGGCTCCACTGTTTCAACACTTTCTGTGAAGCCAACTCTTTCTTTGCATCTTCATCACTGTTCCATTTGAATTCAAAATCCTTTATGATACGGAAATATACCCGCTCCACATTTTTGGAATAAAGAAATGCAAGCTGATGGCGGTCTGACGGCCAGACCTGGGTGACATCCAATTTGATTGATTCAGATAACAGACGCTGCTTAAGATTATAACAATATATTGCTCCCGGACTTTCGGGAAAAAGAGTGATAGCAGTGTCAATCAAGTTGACAGCATCCTCTTTGCGGTCTAAACCATCATAGTATTGTGCAAGTTTGTAGTACAGAGTAGTGATATGATCGTCATTGCTGTTGCGATAATAGTCAATCACCTTGGGCATTTCCTGAACAATAAAACCAACTTGAGTTTCATTGCTGAAACCAATGACACTATTTATATAGTCAAGTCGTCTGCAATAAAGTTCCATCATCATCCCGACATCTTCACGTTCTCCTCTGTAACGCTCCCATTCCTGCATCAAGCCGAATACGAAACGGGCAGCCTCCTTTGTGGTGTCGTTCTCATTCTTAACCTTTATTTTAATGAACCTGCCGGCTTCTGCATAAAGCAGTTCAGGCTTGTCTACATCAAACACTTGCAGCATTGGGAACGGCATATTATGTATCATTTCCACAGCAAGATTCATTGCCACATCAAAAAATGTCGGCGTCAGGTTGCCATCTTTGCCGGGACTCTTCTTGACAAGCGCACCCATAGACTCCGACGGGGTGTTCTGCAACAGTTTCACATCGGCAAATGCTTCCCGCATAAGGCCGTAGATTGTCTTGCGGTAACGCTCCTCGTCCCAAAGCTTATAGTCGAGCTCCGCCTCGTCTGTGGGTTTGTGTTGAATTATCTGCCATTTGTAATATCTGTAATAAGACAAATAGAAATTAGCCAAAAAAAGGCGGCATATTGACTGGTCTACAGGGGTCAATGTCGGCAGAAGACGTTCAAAAAGAGCCAAGGTTGAGTCGGCATTGTCTTCCTTATATTCACTGCCTATGAGCGACAGACGATAGGCTCCTTCGAGACTCAAGCGGCTGTCGCCTGATGCCACAGCTTTGTTGTATATCTCCGCAGCTTTGTTGTATGCTGCATCGTAATATTGAAGTTTTGTCAAGCTGTCCACCTCGCGCCATCTGTCAACGGCGACCTGCTGGCTGCGCATAGGCATAAAAATCGATAGCAACAGCAGCAAAGCTAAATATTTAAACTTATGGTTCATAATCTGTCTGTTTTTGCTTTTTTACTATTGGTAACAAAAAACTCCTGATTTTTACAATCAAATGTATAATTAACATATTGTCGCATTGTCAAACCAACGACACTATATTAATGTATGCGTGTCGACACCAACTGAAATCAGTCTCTATGGCACCGTTATGCACAAACTACAGTTGGCAGTACAGCCGTCAATCGTTATAGTGTATCTCTTCAAGGTTTTCGCGGACCATATCCTTCAGCCAGCTGAAGACCTTCACATCGTTCATATCCATACCGTCGAGAGCCTCCTTGATTTCGTCAGTATCGAAAACGAACTCGCCATCGTCTGTGATGTGCTTGTATATAATATGTATATCCTGATGGGCAGCACATAGCATAACTATGGTTCCAGCCAAGTCGCCCATTGGCGGACGGTCCCAATGGTTGTGTTGGAACCAGAAATCAAGGCGAGTACCTTTCCCCAACTCACTCTGTAGTTTCATTCCGCCACCGCAGTTCTCAGTGTTCATCTTGATGAGCGGCAGACCCAGGCCTACTTTGCGTGTGGTGCGCGACGTCGTGTAAGGGTCTGTGACTTTGGCCATAAACTCGGGCGACATACCTTTGCCGTTGTCTTCTATGGTGAAGGCGTATATGTTGTCTTTCAGGCTGTCCTTGATTGTGAGTTTAACCTCGGTGGAGTTGGCGGCAGTGCTGTTCTCCATAAGGTCGTATACGTGCATTGATAATTCCTTCATATTTTTGAGTTTTAAGGTTTTAAAGTTTGATAGGTCTATAGTTTAAAAGCAAATCGAAAAAAAACCTTTTGACGACTCACTTTTAAACTTTAAACTATAAACTTTAAATTACAATCCTACACAACCATATTTTTCTTCTTGATATAGACTGGAAGTATCTTTAGTGCCAACGATGGCATACTGTGCAGCATCCAGTCAAGCAGACGCAGGCTGCATTTCTTT
>JAEEMK010000083.1 GCA_016283175.1 Bacteroidales bacterium | reverse complement strand
CAATTTTTGTACTCCCCATCGGGGTATTCCTGTTTACAGCCGATTTTTTTCACTTTTTTCTCAAAAAAAGCACATTGGCGAATCTCCGAAAACGCCGATGTTCTCTACTTGTTCGGCAGGTTTTACCACTTTTACCTTCACGGGCAAAGAGAAAGACTCAGAAACAGGACTTTACTACTTCGGAGCGCGATACTATGACTGTGATTTGTCCGGCCTGTTTTTGAGTGTCGACCCGATGTCGGACAAGTACCCAAGTTTGTCTCCCTACGCCTATTGCGCTTGGAATCCGGTAAAGTTGGTAGATCCAGATGGAATGACAGCTAACCCTGTATATGATACAGAAGGCAATTATTTGGGCGACACAAAGGAAGGCTTTACTGGCGCTCCAATTATTGTGAACGATATACGATTAAATCAGTGTATTAAAACAGAGAATGACATTTTGCAAAACTTAACAGCAGAGACTGTTTCTATATATGGGAAATACTTTGATGATGTTGCTTCGGCTTTGTCTAGTTCTGCACAAGAAAAAATATTCACTCATATCGTATCAAATCTTGAAGGTACCGAAGTCGGCGAATATGTTTTTTCTATGTCAGAGATTGGGGGGAAAATAAACTATTACTATGGTGATGAAAAAGTCGAAGCCAATTTTGCTTCCAGTTCCAAACAATCAAAAATATTCGCCAGACATACTTATGATTTATATGAAACCACTGTCGAGAATCTTCAATGCTCCGTATTGAATCACGAATGGTATGGTCATATAAAAATGGGCTGGGGGAATGGGAATCAGAAAGCAACCAAAAGCGAAGGTGGCACACATTATAAATGTTACCAATTCGTTATAAATTCACCATTATTCAAAAAAACAACAGAAAAGTATCAAGAGTTTTACAAAACCACTTATGATCATTTTTCAAGATGAAAAAAAACATATTACTATTCATTTTTTTGATTTTACTGTCAAAATCGTATGGACAGTCTGTATACCATCAATTTGATGATATTGGTATTGATAGTGTATCCATAGAGTACAGATCGTACTGTGAAGGTGTATTTTACGTTATAAAAGTAACACAAGATTCGATTTCTTTCTATGCTGAAAAGGATCTTGACTATATAAGCGGCAATGTCAATCCTCAGAATCAGTTTTATCAAATAAAAAGAATAAAAGATATAATAAACTATTTTTATGATTTAAAAGTAATACTTAACACTGAACCTATCTATGAAGACTCGACACTTATTGTGGAATGTATGCCTTTTATGTTTTTTACATTTTATTTGAAAGACTGTGTTGTTGAAAAATCATACACATATTACTCGAATGCGATGTTCCCTTACGCATATACGATGCTACACTATAATATCTTCAGTATCTTTAACAAAAACAGAGACAGATAGGTAGCAGGTCGCTATCCCCGTCGCAGGGGATGTTCTATTGTGACTTGTTGTGGCGGATCTGCCTGCCTGAAGGGAACGACCTTGAGCACCACTGAATAAATTAAATATAGCGAAAAATCCGCCACATCTTATTATCAGGATTTCCAAATCCGCAAAACTATAATTCCAGTTAAAAGTACAATATTACAAAAGGCAGCCAGTGGCTGCCTTTTGTTTTACACTTTTTTCATATCTTTGCATTTCAAAAACAAATCAGAACAGCAAGACCAATTATGTATAAGACAGCTCGTTACATAAATACAGCATTTCTTTTGGCGTTCGTTTTCCTGTTTGCGTCGTGCGGCAAGGACGACCCTGTACCCGAAACACCGCAGCTGCTGCCCACCACGGCACAGATAACAGACACTGTCCACTACGCCGCCAACGGTATGACAGCCTACAACTTCACCTATACTTCCAAAGACCCTTGGGGTAACACAGCGACCCTGTCGGGCACAATTACAATGAGCGACGCGCTGACAACCGACGACATCGCCGAAGGCATTATGCTATACAACCATTTCACTATCTACCGCGCCGACCAATGTCCGTCGAAGGGCAATCTCACTGAACAGGCAATGATTGTTGGCAGCAGACTGATAACCATTTCGCCTGACTACTACGGCTTTGGCGTTACCGAGGACAAGCCACAAGCCTATTGCATCAGCCAGGCCAATGCCCAAGCTGCTGTCGACGCACTGATAGAAGGGCGCAAACTACTTTCCAATATGGGCTACCGTTGGAAGGACAATCTCTTCAACGCAGGATACTCGCAGGGAGGACAGACAGCGATGGCCGTAGTGAGGCTCGTCAGCGAACGTTATCCTGACATACACTTCACCCGCACCTTTGCCGGCGGCGGCTCGTATGACCTTCCGGCAACATACAGACGTTTTGTCGCCATCGACCGCTCGGCGATGCCAAGCACGGTTATCAGCGTTATGCTGGCCTACAACCACTTCAAGGGGCTCGGAATACCGCGCGACAGTATGTTCACCGAGCCATTGCTCAGCCATATTGATGAATGGATTCTCAGCAAGAACTACACTCGCGCCGAAATCGACAACCTTGTTGGCAGCAACGACATCAGCACTTTCATCACACCAACGATGATGGACACTAACAGCCAGTATTCAACGCTGATGATGCAGGCACTCGACATTGACAATATATGCAAAGGATGGACGCCACGCGCCAACGAGAACATTCTGCTTCTGCATCATACCCTCGACGGAGCTGTGCCTGTCGAAAACACCTTGAACCTTGCCGCATTCCTACAACAAAACGGTGTAAACAATGTCGAGCTTATGGTCAACGATTTCGGCAGTATTCTTGGACAACCGGCCCACGAATCAGGAGCATTGGTATTCATAAACGCCACGAAAGAATGGATAGGCCAACACCTGGGCATTGGCGGATGGTAGGACAAAATTCCCTACGGCTTATTATTCCACAATCGTCAGTTTGGCAAATTTGAGCATAAGCTGCTTCTCTCCCACCCCACCTTCAAAGAAGATGTGGGCTTTGCGGCTGTCGGCAGTTCCTTCGATGGAGAGGACTTTACCAGTTCCGAACTTGGCGTGATATACAATCATACCCACTTGAATGGCGTTGATTTCAGCCGGCGTATTGCCAACAGTAGGGCCTTGTTGTATAGGTCTCACAATTGGCTTGGCAGGCTGTTTACGCGCGAATGTATTGGTTTGTGCAGTACCTGTCGTTGCCGCGCGACGCTGCAAGGCTGTCGCCTTGGGGAATGTGCCGGGCTTGGGGAACGACGGCTGGCGACGCGGCATAAGCAGATAGTGGGGGTCTATCTCGGTGACGAAGCGACTTAATTCTTGATAGGAGGTATTGCCGTACTGGAAGCGCATCTGGGCGTAGGAAAGCGTGAGCTGGATTTCGGCACGCGTGACAGCAACGTAGAAGAGGCGGCGTTCCTCTTCGAGGTCCTGCCTGGAAGTGATGGACATTGCCGACGGGAAAAGGTTCTCTTCCATACCGACGACATAAACATATGGGAATTCAAGACCCTTGGCAGCGTGTATGGTCATCAGTGATACCTTGTCAGCATCTTTGTCGTCATCTTTATCTTCGGATGTCAGCAGTAATACTTGCTGTAAGAACATATCAAGTGTCTTTATACTCCCGTTGATGTTTTCGTTTTCGTCTTTGTTTTCGTCTTCGTTTTCAGGCGTTATTGTTTCCTCGCGCTCGCAATATTCCTGTATGCCGTTGATCAACTCTTCAATATTTTCGATACGGTTGGCATTGTCGGGATCGTCGTCGTTACGCAGCATAGTTATAAGTCCAGAAGCATTGACAATACGTTTTGCAAGTTCGTAAGCACTGGTGTCGTAGACGTGTGCCGAGAAGAGTTTGATCATCGTCATAAACTCGCTTATCTTGTTCATAACGCCGCTGTTGATGCCAAGCCCGAAACTTGGAAGGTTTTCCATCACCGTCCAAATACTTACGTCATTGTCGGCAGCAGCAAGACGTATGCGATCCATTGTTGTGTTGCCGATGCCACGTGCCGGCAGGTTGATGATTCGCACCAGCGACTCGTCGTCGTAGTTGTTGACAACCAATCGAAGATAAGCCAGGACGTCCTTCACTTCCTTGCGGCCATAGAAGGAGATGCCTGCATAAATGCGATAAGGAATGTTTTGCCGACGCAGGGCCTCCTCGACAGCACGGCTCTGGATATTGGTACGGTAGAGTATGGCAAAGTCGCTGAAAGGCCGATTGTCGCCAAGATGGGTTTCAATAATGGATTCCGTGACTTTTGTGCCTTCGTCGCGCTCGTCGCTGCATTGCATTAGGGTGATGAGGTTGCCAGTACTATTGTCGGTCCATATCTCTTTCTGTATCTGTTCACGATTGTTTGAGATGATGGAGTTGGCTGCATTGACGATGTTCTTGGTGCTTCGGTAGTTCTGCTCGAGTTTAAAGAGTCGAACAGCAGGATAGTCGCGCTTGAAATTGAAGATATTCTGAATGTTGGCGCCACGGAACGCATAGATGCTCTGGGCGTCGTCGCCAACCACGCAGATGTTCTGGAAACGGGCGGCAAGCTTCTTTACTATCAAATATTGTGCGTAGTTGGTGTCCTGATACTCGTCGACAAGTATGTACTTGAATCTGTTCTGATATTTCAACAGGACGTCGGGAAAATCGCGCAGAAGGATGTTTGTGTTGAACAGCAGGTCGTCGAAGTCCATCGCCATAGCGTTGCGCAGACGACGGTTGTAGAGCTTGTAAATCTCACCTATCATTGGCTTGCGTGCTGTCTGGTCGGTCTGCTGAATTTCAGGGTTGGCACAATAGTCTTCGGGACCTATGAGGCTGCTTTTGGCCATCGAGATGCGACTCAAAACATACCCTGCATTATAGACCTTCTTATCAAGATTGAGAGCTTTGACTATCTGGTTTATAGCCGATTTACTATCATCGGTATCATAAATAGTGAATGTGCGGATGTAGCCCAACTTGTCGGCCTCGGAACGAAGTATGCGTGCAAAGATTGAGTGGAACGTGCCCATCCATAAGTTGCGAGCTTCTTTGCCTACAAGTTTCATAATACGTTCTTTCATCTCGGCAGCAGCCTTGTTGGTAAAAGTCAGTGCCAATATGTTGAAAGGATCCACACCTTTCTCTATCAAATGCGCAATTCTATATGTCAACGTGCGTGTCTTGCCACTACCGGCACCGGCAATAATCATCACAGGGCCTTCTGTGCAAGCGGCTGCTTCGCGCTGTGCTTCATTCAGTTGAGAGAGTAACTCGGACATTATGTTGATAAAGGGTTTGAAAGGGTTTAAAGGTTTTAAAGGTTTTAAATGTTTAAATGTTTAAGAGTGTATAAGGTTATTGTGGGTGGTTTCAGGATTTTATTTTGTAATCTATGTTGCAGCGAAGTCCGTCGGAGGCGCATACTGTATTTGGGAAAACGTCAGTGGCTTCTTTCTTCAGGTTCTCTATCTCGCGATAGCGTGCCGAGAAATGAGTAAGCAGCAACTGTCCCACATTGGCACGTGCCGCAATGGTGGCTGCCTGCGCCGCCGTGCAATGGCATCGCTGTTCGGCCATAGTGGCGAAAGCGGTGTCGAAAGTGCTTTCCATACAAAGCAGGTCGACACCTTCGACTATAGGCACCAGTGACTCCTCGAAAGCTGTGTCGCAGCAATATGCATAACGTCGCGGCAATCGTTGCGGCAGTGTCAATTCGCTGTTGGGTATGACGGTGCCGTCATCTAGATGTAAATCCTCACCTTTCTTGACTCTGATACAATCGTCGTTTGTCATCTGGTAGCGGTCACGCATATTGGGGCGAAGGTTTAGCAACGGCATCTCTTCTTCAAAAATAAAACCATAGGTGGGCAGAGAGTGATGCAACGGGAAAGCGTATACCTTGAAACCATTGCCTGTATGTATCACTGTGGGTTCTGCAACATCTATGTCGACAATCTGCAATTCATAATTAACATTTGTCGCAGAGACCTTGAACAGCAATTCTATAGACTCACGGGCTCCTACAGGTGCATAGACCGTCATAGGTTCTGTACGGCCACAAAGATGCATAGTGGACAGCAGACCAGGAAGGCCGAAAAAATGGTCACCGTGAAGATGAGAGATGAATATCGTCTTAATGGATTGAATCTTCTGATGATATTGGCGCAACTGACTCTGCGTAGACTCACCACAATCAACAAGCAAATGAGCACCACAGATATTGACTACCTGCGCGCTGCAATGACGGGCGAATGTAGGTGTTGCCGCTCCCGACCCAAGTACTAATACACTAAAATCCACGAATATTATAAGGTTTGAAAGGTTTAAAAGGTTTGAAGGGTTTATAAGGTTTGAAAGGTTTTAAGGGTTTAAAAGGTTTTAAGGGTTGAATGTATTGTCCCTATAACTTCCTTTAACTCTCCTTAATTTATCTTGTTCTTTCCAGTTGACGCAAATCCAATGTATTAGCGTCGAAAACGGCTTTTATTCGACGACGCGGCAATTCGACGACAGGTCCTAGTTGCGACACAGGCACTTGGCGGCTGACAGAAAACACAGGAGTGGTAACCTCAACAGACGTAGTGGCTGGAATACGATAACGAAACCCTTTGCGACTGCGGAACTTAGCCGCTGCAGTACCTGTTCGTCCGCTACTGCTGTTGGGAGTCAAGCCTGAGGTATGATACTTTACAAAGCGGTTAGCCATTCGCATATCGTTATTGTTATGTATACAGCATATTATTGGGAACGCATCCTTGGGAAGATGATCCTCATCTCCAATAAAGCCTTCTTCCGCAGAAAACCAGATCAATGTATCGCACTGATCTTCGTTCCGGCGCAACTGCGGCTCAACATAGAAACGTACTGTTTCTGTTTTCACTTCACCACAAAACGACTTGACAATTGCAGCTTCTTGCCGTTGCAGCTGCGCAAACAGATACTGGACAGCCTCAGCCCCATAAGAGCCTTCATATTCTCCCCCGACAAGTTCCTGCTGTTTGCCTTGAATCTCTTCAAGACGTTCCGCTGCGGATGCTGCACGCTGTTCCACACTTCGTACATCCTTGCGAATGGAAAGCATAGTCGGTTTGTCCGGCTGGTCATAGCGGGTATAGAAAGTGTCGACACGGTCGTATAAATTATATGAAGCTTCCGGTGTCAATTGACGCTCACCTTCCTTGGCAGTAGACGTAACGGTTTCTTTGAGGTTGTCAGCCGGATTATCGACACCAATCGACAGAAGTAAATGTCGTTCATCGACATTGATGGCGCCTTTGTTAACTTGAACGTAATAATAATTGTCAGGGTCGGCAATGTTCACACCTCGGACATCAACATTTACAATACGGAAAGAAGTATCGTTTTCTGATTGTGAAACGCCAAGAAAATCAACGGCATACTTGTTAAAAGGAGCAACCGTCAAATCACGACGCTGAACAGTAACCTCGACACAAAGTTGGGTCTTGGGCAGAGCATACAGAATGCCACCTGCTACTGGTAATGAAGGATTTTCCTTGACGGAATATACCTTATACTGACTGCACCCAGTCAGAAAAACAAGGCATAATAATAAAACTATATATATTCTGGTTTTCATATTTTCTTATTTTTTTTACTTATGAAAAACAGCCCGGTAAAAGTAATTAAACCGTTGAGTAACAACAACTCGAATCCAAGCTGATAACCATTAAACAACTGTGCCGAATAAAGCTTCAACAAATAACAAATCACCGGACTGGCAACAGCAATCAACGGCACCCAACGGTCGCGTACCGTGCGCTGTGTAAAAAGGCCGAAGGCATACAAGCCCAGCAAAGGCCCATACGTATAGCCTGCTATATCAAATAAAATATTTATTAGAGAATCGTTGTGAAAAGGACGAAAAGCAATGATTACTAGCAGGTATAGAAATGCAAAACCGACGTGCACCAACTTGCGATAACGAACCTGCTTTTTTTCAGAAAGATTCTCGCGTTTGTCAAAATGAAGGAAGTCGTAACAGAAGGTGGTAGTAAGAGCCGTGAGAGTACCGTCTGCACTGCTGTAGCCCGCCGCAACCATACCCAGCACAAAGCACACCAGTGTAAAACCTCCCATCGACTGAGCTATAACAGGGTAAATCTTGTCACCAAGTATTTGTCCGTCAGCGCCAACAGGCATTTCAAAATTCGG
This sequence comes from Bacteroidales bacterium, assembly GCA_016283175.1. Classification (GTDB taxonomy): domain Bacteria; phylum Bacteroidota; class Bacteroidia; order Bacteroidales; family P3; genus Colimorpha. The sequence goes on along the minus strand of JAEEMK010000083.1, from coordinate 3,441 downwards.
GGTATGAGTGCCATAATATATAAGGGCAGCACCCAGTGTCAAGAATATGATGTTTACGATGATGAACAGGAAGCTTGATGTGATGACGTTCTTCTGTGCATCACGCAACGACTTGCAAGTCAAATTCTTCTGCATCATATCCTGGTCCAGTCCGGTCATAGCAATGGTGATGAAAGCACCAGACACAATCTGTTTCCAATAATATTTTGGATGGTTTACATTGGTCTCCCATATGCGAGTATAGCCTTCGTCAGCACTGGCGCTCAACAGCTCTGGTATGCTCATTCCCAAGTTTTTAAGAATGACTACAACTGTTGCAATGGCTGCTAACAGCAAGAATGTGGTTTGCAGTGTGTCGGTCCATACAACGGTCTTAAGTCCTCCGCGGAAGGTGTAGAGAAGTATCAAGGCTATGAACACTACTGCAGGTACCCAAAACGGAATTCCCCACGTTCGGAACACCAATTCATAAAGCACAAAGACAACAAGATACATTCTCAATGCCGAGCCCAGCAAACGCGAAAGAATGAAAAAAATAGAACCTGTTTTCTCTGATGTACCACCGAAGCGCTGGTCCAGATAAGAATATATGGATGTCAAATTCAGCTTGTAATACAACGGCAGCAACAGAAAAGCTATGACGAAATATCCTATAACATAGCCGAAAACCAGCGGCATATATGTAAAGTCACCATAATAGACACCTCCAGGCACAGACATAAAAGTAACTCCAGACAGCGATGCTCCAAGCATACCATAGGCCACAACGGGCCAAGGCGACTTGCGGTTGCCTCTGAAAAAGGCATCATTTCCTGCAGAGCGACGCGAAGTCAGCCACATCACAAAAAAAAGCAATGCCGTGTATAAAATAAAACACAACAATATAATATTTTGCGTTGTCATACGTTATCCGAATAGTTTTGCAAAGATACGAAAATTTTGCCATTTCGCCCAACTTTCGTACCTTTGCAGATAAAGAATCAAGAAACAATTGCCGCAATTAGGAGCATAACACAAATAGAATCAAACCAATATGAAAATAAAAACAATCTTTGCAATAGCCATTTTTGCCATTATGGCAACTCCGCTCAACGCACAGAAAATATCCACCGACGTGACCCTCGACGGGCTGCACGGGAGGGTGAAAAATGTGACCAAAATAACCTACGAGGCACGCACCGACTTTCAGGGTGTCACCTCGCAAGGCGACATACTCGAGCGGCTTGAAACGGCCTACAACTCTAAAGGATGGCGCAAGACTATGACATACGTAACCCCAGAGGCTGACATTATTTTCCGTTCCCGCTTCAAACACGACGGTTTTGGACTCACCACCGTCGAACAGATTGTTGACAACAACGAAAATGTCATTGGCCGTACCTACTATTCGTATGACGCCCAAAACATTCTGAAAGAGATGTGGGTCGAGGATGTCGACCGTCAGATTGAGAGTCGTACATTGGTGCGTTATGACGCTCAAGGACGACTTGTTCAGCGCTCGCTCAACGATGCTGACGGCAACATATACAAACGCGAGGTGTTTACCTACTTGGGCAACAATGTCGACAAAAAAGTGGTCTTCGACCGAAATGGCAAGAAACTGCAGGAATGGCGCTACGAATACGACGAAAACAATGAACCTGTATCGCAGACACTTTACGACTACAGCGAGGCTGAACCCGAGATGTTTATCACCATCTTCCAATACGAATATGACAGCAACGGCAACTGGACGCGCCGCACAGAGAGCGAACTCATCGACGGCGATCCCGTAATGCAATATATCGTCACACGTGAGATAGAATATTTCTAAAAAATCAGTCGCCCTCGTAGCCGAACTGCCTCAAGGCCCGGTCACTGTTGCGCCAGTCTTTCAGCACCTTGATGCGTAGTTCAAGATAGCATTTCTTACCGGTAAAATCCTCGATGTCCTTGCGGGCTTCGATGCCGAGTTTCTTTATCGACTTTCCCTGATGGCCGATAAGTATGGCTTTTTGGGATTCGCGTTCGACAAATATCAGAGCTGAAATCTTGTCGAGCGTGTTCCCTTCCCTATAGCTCTCCACAGCCACCTCGCAGCTATACGGTATCTCTTTGTCGTAGAGTAACAGAATCTTCTCGCGAACTATCTCCGACACAAAAAAACGCATCGATCGGTCGGTCAACTCGTCCTTCGGAAAATATGGCGGATTCTCGGGCAACAGGTCTATAATGTGGTCGAAAATGTTATTGACATTGAATCCTTCTGTTGCCGAACAGGGAATGACGATTGCACGTGGGATCTGCTCCTGCCAATAGGAAATCTTCTCCTGGATAATCTGTTGGTTTGAAAGGTCTATCTTATTGATGACCAATATTACGGGGACGGATGACTCTATGACTTTCTTCAGCACATTCTGATTCTTGAAAGTCTCGCCCACCTCCGTCACCAGCAGGAACAGGTCGGCATCCTGAACAGCGCTGTTCACAAAGCCCATCATCTGCTCGTGCAGCTTGTAGTGCGGGTTGACGATGCCCGGCGTGTCGGTGTAGATAATCTGGAAATCCTCGCCGTTGACGATACCCATAATGCGGTGACGTGTTGTCTGCGCCTTGCTGGTGATGATAGACAGTTTCTCGCCCACCAAAGCGTTCATCAAAGTAGATTTCCCCACATTGGGATTACCGATAATATTTACAAAACCTGATTTATGCATAGTTGTTATTTTTTCGTTTTATCTTTGGTGCGCAGGCTTCTAGCCTGCAATTGTTGGTCGGAGCGCAGGCTTCTAGCCTGCAGTGTTGGCAGGCTTTTGTCCTGCAATTTTAGCAGGCTGGAAGCCTGCGCTCCGGCCATCTCCCTCAAATCCCTTATCTCATACGTAGGTTTTGCGCAGCCTTCCGGCAGGGTCGCTCCACCTGGATTGTACCACACCTGCGGTATGCCGGCATTCATAGCGCCTTGGATGTCGACCTTGTAGTCGTCGCCAATCACAAGGCATTGCTCCGGCGTAGCGTTCATCCTTGACAATGCCGCGTCAAAGAAGCGCCTGTCTGGTTTCATATAACCAATATCCTCTGACAGGAAGAAATAGTCGAAGTACTTGTCTATCCCTGCCGTCTTCATCTTGGGCAGCTGCGCCTCCGAAAAACCGTTGGTTATCACCGCCATAACAAACTTGTCGCGACGCTCGCCAAACCATTCCAGCATTTCGCGTGCGCCAGGTATCAGTCCTGTCTGTTGTGTGCCTTCAACAACATAGTAGTCACCCATACGACGTGACAGGCGAACAATCTCTGGCGACTCGGCATCGCAGCCGAAGGCCGCCAGCGTCAGCGAGAAGCGCCGTATCGACAGCAGCTCCTTTGTCAGCGTCCCGTTTCGGTATGCATCCCACAGCGCGTCGTTTATGATGCGGTATTTCTCGTGAAATGTCTCATAGTCAACGCCGCACAGCCGTT
>JAEEMK010000082.1 GCA_016283175.1 Bacteroidales bacterium | reverse complement strand
GCTGATGTACGGCTCCATGGTTGTTTATCATCAATGTCAATGTTCTCTTTTTAAGCAATTCACAACAAAGACCCTATACATGACGCTCGATGAAAGTTGTTTATCATCAATGTCAATGTTCTCTTTTTAAGCAATTCACAACGTGCTGCAGCAGCGGCATTCTTGCGCCGAAGTTGTTTATCATCAATGTCAATGTTCTCTTTTTAAGCAATTCACAACTGTAGAAAACCAGTGAGTTGTAAAATAAATTTTACCGAGTCAAAAAAAGTTCGTACTTTTGCAAACTGGAGATAACCAATCCACCGAGCGGAATTGCGGTATCAGTCCGTTGCTCAACAATAAGGGGACACCTGCGAGTGCCCCCTTTTGTTATTATAGAAATCCCTTGACCTTGAACCTATAGCGGTGTTAATAATCACATTTTAATATTTGTGTATATTTATCCTATTGTCAAAGAACTACAATATAAAATTCAATTCAAAAACTGTTTTTTTCAATTGCAAAGATACAATTTTTTTTAGAATTCCCTAAAAACAAAAAAGGCGACGAAAGATTTCGCCCCCTTAGTAGTTTTCACAACGGAATAATCCTTATTGTGAATTGCTTAAAAAGCACTGCAAAAATACACATTATTTTCAATGCGGCAAAATTATTTTACACCATATTGATAATCATCAAAATACACACAAAGCTTGATACTATATCTTGGAAGTGGGAGGATTAATTCACATCTTTTCAAACGAAGTCTTGATGCCTTCGTCGTAGGGGACAATTTCTTCGATGCAGTTGCAGGAGGGGCTGTAGTAGAAGTAGGTCTTGTTGGTGCCTTTGGCACGGCAGACATATTCGGAAAGGATTTTCTCGACATAGAGCGTGGCGCATTGTGCGCCAAAGGCATAGGCGGTCTGGTAGGCATCGCCTACACCGATGCGGTCGAAGTGCGTCTTCATTGTGGCCTTGCCGTTCTGCAGCGATGTGACGGTGCCGTGGAAAGACTCCTCGATTTCGCGGTTCTTGAAAAAAAGTGCGTCGGCGGTATCGCGCGCATCGAGACGCAACCAAACATTCATCGAGAAATGACGCAACTGGTAGTCGTAGGCATATATTGTACCGCCTCTGGTGGCAAAGCGGCTCTGCGACGGCTGCATATACTCCTCGGCTTCGACCTGCACTATGTTGACCGTGAAGTGCTGGTCGTCGGCCACCGGCAGACGGCTCTCGTCGTCGACAACAACGACGGGCATCTTGGTGCGGCTCAGCACATAGAGGAAGGCTTCATTGAACTGCGACAAGAAAATGCTATCGTCCAGTCGGTTGAGAATCGCCGTTTTGGAGGCGATGATGGAATCCTGTTCACGCTCTGACATAAACATAAAACCGGCAATGTCGTTGAGCGAGCTGTTGGTATGAATGACCGACTTGGGCAGGACGACATAGATTTGCTCGGTGGCGGAAGCTTTTTGCATCTCGAACTTGTTGAGAAACGCGCCGGCATAATACCAATCAGTCGTGCAGCTCGTAAAAAACATTGCCAAAAGAGGAATGAGAAGTATGGTTTTCTTCATATAGCGACGTTTGATGAATAGCAGATACAAAACGCAACCGTCGACTTTTTATTGTATCATTCCCGAACAGTTTTTTTACCAGACAAAGACAACCGTCCTCCTCTATTAACAATTTTTATGTTAATTATACGATAGTTTTATCAAAGTCTACCAATGTAAAATTTGATAAAAGTTTGGTAAGAATTTGGGTAGAACTTGGTAAGAAGATGATACCTGGATATCAGTCTTTTGCGAGAGGGCAAATTTTGACGTTTTTGGGCTTTTTTTTACTGGCGAAATGTTAAAATTCTGTCACAAAAAGGACGGGCTAAGGAACAACGTTCGATGCCAAGGCTGATCCAAAACCCACAAGAAAATGTGTCCTGACCACAAAACAGTAAAAATAATTTCATCAATCAGTCAAAGTTTAGTATTTTTGCAAAACGAAACATCGCCCTTAATACGCGATAAACAACTATATATTAATAGAATATTCAAACTAACAACATTAAATAAAATAACAAATAATGAAGAAGAAGAGTCTGAAAGACGAAATTGTGTCCTATTTGCTTGTGGCATTTGGCAGTTTGTTGTTCGCTGTTGGCGACGTGATGTTTGTGAACCCTTACAATCTGGCTCCCGGTGGTGTATACGGTCTTGCCAACGTTTTCCACGCCCTGTGGGGTTGGAAGCTTTCGGTGGCAGGTATCTGTATGGACGTTCCGCTGCTTATCATAGGCACCATTGTGCTTGGTCCGCGTTTCGGCATCAAAACTATTGTTTCGGTGATACTTATCCCGATTTTCACCTACATTATTGAAAGCACGTGGGGCTATGCGCCGCTGATTCACGACGGTCTCTACGACAGCAGCGAAGGCTTGCTGAGCTATCTCAGCTATACTGTCGGACAAGGCGATGCCGCCATCGACAAGTACTTCATTCCCGACTTCTTCCTCAACACCGTTGTGGCCGGCCTCATCTATGGTGCCGCTATCGGTGTCATCTTCCGCGCCGGTGCCACTTCGGGCGGCAGCGACATCATTTCGATGATTATCCACAAGTATACCAAGATTTCGCTCGGTGTGCTGGTTCTTATCGTCGACAGCTGCATCTCGCTGACCACCCTGATCATCGGCGACATCCGCCTGCCTATATACTCTATCATATTGATTTTCATCGAGAGCAAGATCATCGACATCATTGTCGAAGGCGTGACGACATACAAAACCGTATTCATTGTCACCGACAGGGTCAACGAAGTCAAGGATTTTGTCCTCAACGATTTGAAACGCGGTGGCACCTGTTTCTCGGGCATCGGCCTGTATCAGGGGCAGGAGCGTCGTATGATGTATGTAACCCTCGACCGCACCGACTTGGTGAAGCTCAAAGCCAACCTGCGCCATCTCGACCCCAACGCTTTCGTCAACGTGATCGAAAGTGCCGAGATTATGGGTCTCGGTTTCAAGGCTTTGCCCGAGGAGTAATAGCGTCTTTATTTTGAGCCAGGGATATTAGGTCCCCAATTCAAATTAGCGAATTCAAGATTTCTATGAAGGTCCTCCAGCTCTGCTACAAGCCCCCCTACCCTCCTGTCGACGGGGGCACCCTGGCGATGAACAGCGTCACGCAGGGTCTGCTCGAAAACGGACAGAGTGTCAAGGTGCTTTCGGTTTGCAGCGACAAACACCCTGTCCGTTCCGAAGCGCTCGAGCCAGAATACCTGGATGCCACGGGTTTCGAGTCGGTATACATCGACCTTTCAATCCACCCACTTGCAGCAGCGACAGCGTTGCTGTGCGGCGAGTCGTACAACGTCAACCGCTTCATAAGCAAGGACTTTGAGAGCAAGCTTGTCGGCATTCTCGACAGCGGCACCTTCGACATTGTTCACGTAGAAAGCATTTTCCTGACGCCCTATCTGCCGGCCATACGCCGCCACAGCCAAGCCCACATAGTGCTGCGCGCACACAATGTCGAACACCGTATATGGCGCCAGATGGCCGAAGGCACCCACAATCCACTGAAACGCTGGTATCTGAAGAAGCTGGCACTTGCGCTGCGACAATATGAGCTGGAGCACATCAACGACTATGACGGCATAGCCTGCATCACCGCCAACGACAGCGAGACGCTGCGGCAGCTGGGATGCCGGAAACCGATGACAGACATACCTTTCGGCATCAATGTCAATCCGATAGACAATGTCGACCCGGAACCCAACACATTGTTCCACATTGGTTCGATGGATTGGATGCCCAACTGCGAGGGTGTGCGGTGGTTTTTGGAGAAGGTGTGGCCTCTGATACACGAGGAGCTGCCGCAAATGAAACTCTTTCTTGCAGGACGCAAGATGCCCGACGACCTGATGGCGCTGCGTTCAAACGGGGTCACAGTTGTCGGCGAAGTACCCGATGCGGCCTATTTCATTGCTTCCAAGCAGATTAACATTGTTCCCTTGTTGGCCGGCAGCGGCATACGCGTCAAAATAATCGAGGCTATGTCGCTCGGCAAAACAGTGATAACCACCACCGTAGGCGCAGCAGGAATCGACTATGTCGACGGGCGTGACTTGCTGTTGGCCGACACGCCCGAACAGTTTGCCGCCCAGGTGCGCCGCTGTGCTGAAAATCCCGAACTGTGCCGCCAAATTGGCGACAACGCCCGAAGCCTCATTCTTGAGAAGTACGGGAACGAGGCTATCACAAAAAGACTGATAGACTTCTACAATAAAATTGCAAAGGGCACGTTAATGTAAAAAACAAAGTCATACAATGAAGAACCGTAAAACCTTTATACTTATTCTTCTGCTTTCCATAGCCACCGTGGCGGGAGCACAAATCAAGATTCCGGAGACCAACGTCAGTTTCAACTTCCCCTCGAAGGGATGGAAATATCTGCAAACCAGCAAGCCGAGCAACAACTCGGTGATATATCTTTATTCCTATTCCGGCGACTATGTTATCGACAGCCAGGGCGACACTATCATACCTTTTTTGCGCATCTATGTACGCAAGAACTATGACGGCACAGTTTACGACCTTGCCTACAGCCGCTTTATGGTGCAGCCTTTCCAATCGCTCGACGAGAAACTGCACAGCAACGGCATACTTGAATATCTGGGAGCCTACACCAATGAGGACGACGGCAAAGACTATGAGTTCAAAATGGCCTATGTCAAAGACCGCAACACAATGCTCGAGATACGCCTGGAATGCACCGTCGACAATTTCGACGACTTTGACAAAGACTTCACTGATATCATCAACTCCATCAAAATCAACTAATACCCAGCGATGAAAAGGTTCATCCTAACTGCTTTGTTGTGCCTGACAGCACTGGGTGCGGCAGCGCAGGAGACCCCTGCCGACGATGCCCACTATGCGCGCCAGTACAGCAAACTGTACAAAAACTATGTAAAGAACCCGGAGAATGTGGCTGCAATGCTTGCTTTGGCCAACTTCTACGCAGACACTGTCAACCCTATGCGCAACTATGCCAGCGCAATGAACTACATCTCCTCGGCTGAAGACCGCTTTGTTGTCATCCTTGAAGACCGCGACAAATATCGCGAAGTAAGCAAGCTTATCAAGCAGAAAATCAACCTTCAGCTGCTGCGGCAGACGAAAAACGACATCGTCCGCCAAGCCTACAACTACCTTGATAGCGACACCGTTTTCAGCGATGCCACCCTTGACAGTTACGCAGAAGCATTCAAAAAATACCAAAGCATCCAAAGTCTTGTGGAATACCGCCGTATGGAGGAACGCTACCGCCAGACCTGCACCAAAGGAACAATGGAGGCATATAAATCCTTTATCAACAGCTATCCCGCCACAACTGAAAGCGAGGATGCAGCCAAAGCGATGGCCGTGATTGCCGACCGCACCATTGCCGGTGCCAAAAGCGAAAAAGAAGTGGACTCGCTGCTGAACGGTTTTTTAGACATCGAGACCGTGAACAGTGCGGCACAACGCAAAAAAAGTGCGCTGGCATATGCCGCTGTCTGCGCCAACCCTTCGGCCAAAGCCTACAAGGATTTCATAAGCCGCTATCCGGGCAGCAACGAGTATTCGCTGGTTCTTGAAAAAATGGATCTGCTGACACACAACGATTTCGACAACCTAAAAACTCCTCGTCAATACGCCGATTTCGCCATCGACAATCCCGACAATCCTCTTGCCGAACGTGCCATTTCGGAACTGAAACGGCTCATAACGGACGAGCGCAATATGGAAGCCCTGCGCATTTACCTTGACGAGTTTTCTCTCGACATCAACTACAACGACATTTACTTGACCTACTACAACTGGCACACCGAGGAAGGCAACAAAGCCCCTTTGGAACGGTTTGCAGCCGCCAACCCCGACTTCCCGTTCCAGATGGCCCTCGACAATGCCCTCGCTGCCGCCGAGCACTATGATTCGATAGACATTATGATGCCTTTCGTGGAGAAAGAGTTCTCTCAATGGGCATCGAAAATATATCATCTTACAGGCAAAAAAGAGTCGTATGTGGGACTTCAGCGCACGCTGCAACACTATATTGCAAGCAAGAACTGGAACAAGATACTGGAACGCATCGACTTCTTCGCTCTCAGTTTCGAGGACAACTGTATCGACGAAATCGCCGAACTGCGTTCCATCATCGAACGCCCTGCAAACCACAAACTGACCTTCACCCCAGTCGTAAGACCTGCATACGATATGCTGCACCCTGTTATGCACCACGACGGGAAGCAGCTTTTCTTCAACCGTAACACAAACGGTGTCAGCTCGATACAGTCGGCACAGTGGACACCCACCAAGAAAGGCGGCATTTGGAAAGGCAGCGGCAACATTGTATTCACAAACATTGAAAACAGCAACCTCCAAATCTACAGCTTTTTCGATAACGGCGAAAAGATGCTGCTTGGCAAAAACGGCGACATATTGGTGGCTGAAAACGGTGCGAACGGATGGACCGTTACCGAAACCCTGCCGGCACCAATAAACAGCGAATACTACGATTATGATGCATATATGCTTCCCGATGGCAGCGGCATAGTCTTTGCTTCCGACCGTCCCGGAGGACAAAACCTGCAGCCTTCGCGAGCCTACTTCCACGGCGACACTGCGCTGGCATCCGACATTTATTACTGTCCCCTGACCGTCAAAGGATGGGGCAAAGCCGTCAACCTTGGCATAAACAGTCCTTATATGGAATGCAGCCCGGTTGTAAGCGACGATATGAAAACAATCTACTTTATCACCGACGGTCACGGTGGCCTGGGATACGGTGACCTCTACTATGCCACCCGCGACAACGCCGACGACTGGCAGCATTGGTCAAAACCGGTAAACTACGGCAAAGAGGTCAATAGCGGACTTAACGAGATATCGGTCACAGTCAGTGCCGACCACCAGTCATTGATTGTCTGTTCAAATGCCCACGGCCGCTACGGCAGTTACACAACGCCGGCCATTCACACCATCAACGACAGGATGCAGACAGTCACTGTCGAAAGCGAGTGGGCAGATATGGACATTGATATCGTAGACGTAGCCACCCAGCAAACCATCTGCAAAGCCCAGCACATTGAAGGGGGCTCCAGCTGGCAGACATCGCTCTTTGCCGACAAGCAATACCTGCTCTTTGCCCAAAAAGAAAGAGTATTTATACCGGCTATACTCTTCACCCCTGCCACCACAAAGACAATCTCACCAAAAGCATATAGGAACAAAGAGCTGCCCCTTATGGGCAATGACGGCAATATGCTGCCGCTGCCAGGCGTCGCTTTCGATGACAAAAAGGCGACACTGAGCAAAAGCTCAAAAATAGAGATTGACCACCTTTTTACTTTTCTCAATTCGTACTCCTATATGCAACTTGAAATCATTGTTCACGTTGCAGGAGACAACGACACATTCTGCTACAACCTGTCGCAAGCGCGTGGTTCAGAATTGAAGAAACAGCTGACAGACAGAGGCATCAATGCCGACCGCATAGTTGTTTCGGCCTATGGCAACAGTGAAGCAAAGCAAGGCAAAGCCAACACATCGGTAAACATCAAGTTCAGTTTTTAATCCATCTGTTAAAATCTTATTAACAATCAGATGATGATTTCTTTTTGCCGTAGAGGCTTTTTGTCCGGCGAAAAGGGTGTAATTTTGCAGCCGAATTGTAATATTGCCGGCAATGGAGAAACATAAGGTTATTATGTTTGAAAACCGCGAGTTGCACTATCGCGACGAAGGTCGTGAACACACCGACACTTTGGTGCTGCTGCACGGTTTTCTGCAAAATCTCAGCGTGTGGAGTTCATTCACACTCACCTATATGCGCAGAATGCGCGTTATCAGCATAGACCTGCCAGGTCACGGATACAGCTCCACCTATTCCGATGTCCACACTATGGACTTTATGTCAAACGCTGTGAAAGCTGTTTTGGACGACGCAGGTGTAGAAAACTGCGTTATGGCGGGCCATTCGTTGGGCGGATATGTCGCACTTGCATTCGCCGACAACTACGGATATATGCTCAAAGGACTGGCTCTGCTGCACTCCCACGCAATGGCCGACGATGCCGAAAAACGGGTACAGCGCGACGAAGTATGCCGCCAGGTGCACCTGAACCGTGCAAGTTTTATTGTCAACTTTATCACCAACCTGTTCGACGACTCAAAACGTGAGTATCTGGCACAAGATATAAGAGAATTGCGCGACCAATGCCTCGAGACTGGCGAAGACGGAATTCTCGCCGCCCAGCGCGGTATGAAAGTACGCACATCGAGGGTACGCACATTGGCGATGCTTGACAAACCGGTGTTGTTCATATACGGCAAAAACGACAAACGAATACCCATAGAGATGGGGCTATCGCAGGCTATGGTGCCCAAACGCTCGGAAGTGCTGCTTCTCGACGATGTGGCTCATATGTCATTTATGGAAGATCGCAACTATGTCAAAGCACGCCTGTGCAGCTTTGTAAACCAGTGCTATAAAGTTGACTTTTAAATATCCCTGCAATTTGCAGTCGCAAAAACATTAAATTGTATGCTATACGGCAATCGCCGCGACGCTTTCCGCATCCATATCGGTCACCAAGCGGAAGCATAGGGTGTTATGATTTTATGAATCAGCCTAATACATATTTAAACAAAAATAAACTTAAAAAAATTTTTCTGAATCAGAAAAACTTAGTACATTTGTTGTCTCAATTCAAAACAAATTTTTAATTTAAATAATTGAATAAGATGAAAGTAAACGAAATTATGGCTAACCTGGAAGCCAAACATCCGGGCGAAAATGAGTACTTGCAGGCCGTTCGCGAGGTTCTGGAGACCATCGAAGAAGAATACAACAAGCACCCCGAATTCGAGGCTGCAAAGATCGTCGAGCGCATCGTTGAGCCCGATCGTATCTTCAAATTCCGCGTCGTTTGGGTTGACGATAAGGGTCAGACCCAGGTGAACCTCGGCTACCGTGTACAGTACAACGCTGCTCTCGGTGCATACAAAGGCGGTCTCCGCTTCCACCCGAAGGTTAATGAGTCGATGCTGAAATTCCTCGGTTTCGAGCAGATCTTCAAGAACAGCCTTACTATGCTGCCTC
>JAEEMK010000081.1 GCA_016283175.1 Bacteroidales bacterium | reverse complement strand
GTTTGATTTTGTTAAAACTGGCAATATCCCAATTATAGCAGCCTTCGTTGTGGTAGTAAATCAACTCTGGTGATTGTGCCTCGCTGAGCAAAGCAATGTCAAATGAACTGTGTCTGCCAACGTTTATTCTGATGTCACCATTCAGACGATAGTCGCCATTGCGTATGCTGCCAGTGACCTCTTCTGCCGATGCTGCCAGCTTTATTCTCTTTAACTGAAATTCTGCTCTGGCATAGGGGCTGACAGAGAATTCTTGGACGCTGGCTCTGTTAAAGGATTGCCCTGCAAACTGTATTCGGTTGTATTCGGGTCTGATACCGAAAAGTATTATTAAAGGATTCTTCCAGCGGTGATCCATATATGCATCGTTGGTCCAGTACAGTTCGCTCGACAGCTTGTAATGTGCTGTAGAATCAAAGTAGTGTGTTGTGTCAAGTGTGGCGGTGTTGTAGAACCAACTGTCGGCTTGACTGTCGTAGAATGTCCTGCTTTTTTTTGAAAAATCTATATCCAGTGCAAAAACGCCGGTATTATAGGTATGGGGATTGGGGGGTAGGATAGTGTCTACGCCTATGATGGTATCTCTGTTTTTGATTACGAGGTTAAGCTCTGAAACAACACCAGATACACTGTCTTTGTCGTATTCGTGACGAGCTGTGACCGTGTCGGTTTTAATGGTGTCATATAAGGTTTTAACTATAGGTTTTAGGTGTTGAAACTGTCGTACGGTATTGTAGCTCTGATGTATGTGAATGTCAAAGTCGCGCCATTGGTTTTGGGCGGCATACATATTTACAGGCACACCGGCCTCGCGAGAATAGTCCCAGCACGTAGTGTCATTCTGTACTCCGCCGTTTTCCTGTTGGCGAAGGCGGTTGAAGCTTATGCCGGCTTGCAGTTGGTAGCGGGCATCTTCTGAATAGTAGTTTGTCGTTGCGTCAAGAATATGGTTTGTGACCTCGCTGTTGGTGTATAGTCCGTCGCGACTCACCAAGTCGTAAAGGAATGCGATATTCCAGCGCGGCTTTATGTTTTGTGTGTGGATTATACTGATTTGGTAATCTTTGTTCAGCGAACTGCCATAGCTGAGTAGGGTATAGGGCCTCAGTGTTTGATAGTATTTGCCTGTGTGCAGATATTTACGATATACGGAGTTTGCGTCTTTTTGCCATTCCAATGACAATGGTTCTGTTATCGTCGGTATGTCCGACGTTATAATCGTTCCAATGTCGTATGGATACACAGACAGGTGTACTTGTCCAAGTGAGCCTTTGTCAATATAATACTTCCCGTCCATTCGGTGTACTGGGTTGAAAAACTCAATACCTGTCGGGTCAAGACTGGGACGAAAATAATGGTATAGTTTTACCGCTCTTTTTATTTGCGGAAAACAAAAGACGGAGCCTGTTAAAATCGAGTCGGCCTCTTCTGAATCTTCGAATATGATGCCTTCAGGTTCGTTGTTCTGTGTCGAGTCGGGAGTTTCGTCGTTGTTGAGAGGAAAAGCGTTGTTGTAGTTGTTGTTTTGAGTTGGTGCAGAGGTGTTTGAGGTATTGCTGTTTCTTGTCGGCCTTTGTCCGTAAGTGTGTAAGGGGACAACCATTCCTGCGGCAAAAAGCAGCAAGAGGACAAATGTTTTTTTATGGTTGTCCATTCTCAAGGGCTAAATGTTTTGTTTAAACAAATATTTTACTGCTGATGCAGGAAACGCTCAACATCAATGCCTGCCACACATCCTTTGGCAGCTGCTACACAGGCTTGACGATAGTTGGGATCGCATACGTCGCCGGCAGCGAAGACACCGGGGATGTTGGTGGCGCTGCTGGGGTTTTGAACTTTGATGTAACCTGCTTCGTCCAATTCAAGCTGTCCGTTGAGGAAAGCAGTGTTGGGCTGATGTCCTATGGCAACGAAGAAGCCTGCAATGTTAATGCGTTTCACTTCACCGCTCTTGACGTTCTTGATGTCGGCACCGACAACGCCGTCCATATCGTTTCCGATGATTTCCTGTGTTACGCTGTTCCAGAGCACTTCGATTTTTGGATTCGTCAACACTCTGTGCTGCATAGCTTTGGAAGCACGCAACTCGTCGCGTCGTACAATCTGATATACTTTGTTGCATAGTGTCGCCAGATATGTAGCTTCCTCGCAAGCTGTGTCGCCGCCGCCTACAACTGCTACGTCCATATTTTTGTAAAAGAATCCGTCGCAAGTGGCACAGGCAGAAACACCTTGTCCATAATACTTCTTCTCGCTGTCAAGTCCCAGCCAGCGAGCTGAGGCGCCTGTGGCTATGATTACGGTCTCCGCTTCTATTTCTTCGCCTTTGGTGTCTTTGGCTATGAAGGGGCGTTTGGAGAGATTTATTTCTTCAATGTTGCCTTGGCGAATCTCCGTGCCGAATCGTTCGGCTTGTTTTCTCAAGTCGGACATCATAGCTGTACCGGAAATGCCTTCGGGATATCCGGGGAAATTCTCTATCTCGGTGGTTATTGTGAGCTGTCCACCAGGTTGAATGCCTTCGTATAGCAATGGTTTAAGGTCGGCACGACCTGTGTATATGCCTGCTGTGTATCCGGCAGGACCGGAGCCGATGATTAAGCAACGTGTGTGTGTCATTTTGTGATAGGTATTATTTTGTTATATGATTTAGAAGTTCAATGTAATGCCGGCCTGCAACAATCGGTTGAATTGGCCTTTGTTGCTGCGGAATATGCGATAGGTGCCGCTGCCATTCTCCTTCGCTGTGTTAAGCATCGAATTGTAGTATCTTATGTCTGCACCTATATGCTCGGTAAACTTGTATCGAATGCTAATGCAAATTGGCAATGCATCCATTCGTTTGTAATTGTCCGACTGCAAAGCGTCGTATGCACCGTCTGTGGTGACATTGGCTTTGGCCAGTATTGCCAGCGCCACTCCGGCTCCTATGCGCAACTGGTTGTTGTTTAGAAGGTCGTAGGCAATCATCAAAGGAACCTCTACATAAAGCAGCGAGATGTGACGATCCAAACTGCTGCTCTCGATGCGTGAACCTTTTTGGCTGATACCTAGTTCCACAACAAAACGCCAGCTGCCGTCGTCGCTTAGCGGAAACGATGTGTTCAATGCACCGTGGTAGCCTATTTTGTTATAGCTGCCAGAAGCGTCGCCGTCTATTTGGCAAAGGTTTATGCCTCCACGCAACTCGAAGTCAAATTCATTGCCTCGCGAACTTTTTCTATGCTGGGCGTCTGCAGTATAGGATGCCGACAGTAACAGCAGGACAATGATGTAATATTTTAATGATTTCATAGTTTCATCCTTTCTACAAGTCTGGTTGTCGATTCGCCTGGCACCAAGCTCAAAAGCTCCAGCCGGCCGCCATAGGATTCGACAAAGTCGGCACCGACAACATTGTCGCGGGTGTAATCGCCGCCCTTCACAAGGATGTCGGGACGTACGGTCTCTATCAGTCGCAACGGAGTGTCCTCATCGAAGATTACAACATAGTCGACAAAAGAAAATGCAGCCATTACTATTGCGCGGCTCTCTTGATGCGATACTGGCCGTTGGGGACCTTTGAGGCGTTGCACAGAGGCGTCGCTGTTCAATCCTACTATCAGCAGGTCGCCAAGATCACGCGCTCTGCTCAGATAGTCCACGTGACCTCTGTGCACAAGGTCGAAACATCCGTTGGTGAAAACAACCGTGGGAGAACTTTCGCTACGCAGCCTGTTGAGAATAATCTCAAGGTCGTGTAGCGAAACAATTTTGTTCTTAATGTCAGTATTGAAATTTGAATTCATTTCTCCCTTTTTTTTAGTAGTGAGAAGAATACCAGATAAGCCAACCCAACAACCAGAACAATGGCCTGTTGCGACCCCCACAACAACCATCCGCAGGCAAGCCCTGTCGACTCACTGATGCCGTACAGAGCCAGCGCCTGCCACACAAGGACAGGGTAGGCTCCCAAACCGCCTTGCGATATCATCATTCCCACCGAGCCGAACAGATATATTACAAACGCTGTTTGGAAACCCAAGTGTGCCGTGTCGGCAAAGGCTTCAAGTATTATCCAGCCGCCGGCTATGTACAGAAAGTATATGATTATGCTGTACAGCAGGAACAGAAGAGTCGCTTTGGGTCCGAGGTGCAGTATGCTCTTCACACCGTCGACACAGCCTGTAATAAGTTTGATTAATTTTTGGTATAAACTGAATTTTAGAAGTTTCTCGTGGAAAATCTTGTAGGCCACAAAGAGTAAAACCAGCATTATGACTCCGGCCGCGGCAATTCCTGCCAATGTCGGCAACGAGCTGAATTTTTGCGACAAAGCATCGTATATGAAATCTTTCACGCTGCTGAACATCAGCAAGAAACCAATCAATACAATGACAATAAACATCATCATATCGATGATTCGTTCCGTCACAACTGTGCCGAGCGATTTTTCCAGGGGTATCTTCTCGCTTGTGCGAAGCATCGCACAGCGCATCACCTCGCCCAGCCTCGGGAATGCCAAATTTGCCAAATACATAACCATCACGGCACCAAATGTCTTGTTGATGCTTGGATTGTGCTCCAAAGGCTTGAAAAGCAGTTTCCATCGCAGCGCCCTGAAAAAGTGTGATGCAAGGCTTGCAACCATCACAACGCACACCCAGCCCCATCGTGCCGACAGAAACGACTGCCATATTGCGGCTTTCTCTTCCGGCTCCAGTTTGAGAAGAAACCAGTATATAAAGAAGATTCCAATGCCGAGGAATACGATGAACTTCAGTATGTCACCCAGCCTTTTATTCATTGCAGATGGTTGTCTTTGGGGAAAATGACCGTAGGATGCCATCTCTTTGCCTCTTCAAAGTCCATCGAAGCGTATGAGGCAATAATCAGTAGGTCGCCAACCGTGGCCTTGTGAGCGGCGGCACCGTTTATGCCTATTATGCCGCTACCGGCCTCTCCTTTAATGATATAGGTCGAAAAACGCTCGCCGTTGGTGATGTTGTAGATATCTACACGCTCATTCTCTATCATATTGGCAGCGTCAAGCAAATCAGCATCAATAGTGATACTTCCGATGTAGTCAAGGTTGGCTTCGGTAACTGTAACTCTATGTATTTTAGATTTTAAAACCTCAATAAACATAGTCAAAAATTTTTGCAAAAATACACTATTTCAGCGAAATGGCAAAATATTTTTTATGCAAAAATAAGATATAGCAAAACGCAGACCAACAAGGTGTAAATCATTATTTTACCAGCAGGCACAGGCTTCAGGCCGTCCATATCCTCGTCGCTGAAACGGCGGTTGATGCGTTTCTTCACGGTAGCATCTTTCGGTGAGGTAGGGGGTGTCTCCATCAGGTTGCCATCGCTGTCGAAACGCGAAACGTAATGGAATTGAGGCCTTTCGCGTTTTCGGAACAAGTCCTTCAGTGTTATTTTCTGTTGCTCTTTGCGTTCCTTGCGGTCAATGTCGCGCAGCCGTTTCTGGAAATAATCAAGGTCTTTGTCTGGCTCGTTGTTTTCCATTCTTTGTTCCTCATACTCCTCTTTCAGCTTTTCGTCATCCAACGGCAGACCATTCTCAAGACGGTATTTTGTCTTCAGCTTCTCCCATTCTTCCTTCTCAGGGTCGTAAAACCACGGTTTATAGTGGAACTGGCGTGGCTTGGGCGTGTAAAACATCGGCATAGTTTGAATCTCCTTTTATTCTCTAAAACAAAAAAAAGCCCAATTTATTGTGTTACTCCAAAATGTTTCTTTGTTTTATGACAATCAGCTAACTAACCGATTGTTTATAACTTTTTTCTTTTTCTTGAAACTTTTTGTGTACTTTTGTAAACGCTTTCTGTTGAGGATATAAAGCCTTTGCGGAAACTATGGTTTTGATAATTAAATAAATAAAATACAATTATGGATATTACAGGAAGATTAATTAAGATTTTGCCCGAAATGCGTGGCGAGTCCCAGCGTGGGCCTTGGGTAAGAGGTGGTTTTGTAATCGAAACAGAGGATACCTACCCGCGTCAGGTCGCTTTCACTCTCTTTGGTGAAGACCGTCTGGCAATGGTCAATGCACTGGTTATGAATGCCCCCGTTGTTGTGACTTTCTCGCCCGAAAGCCGTGAGTTCAACGAACGCTGGTATACCGATCTGCGCTGCATCCGTGTGGTGCCTTTCAACGGCGCTGCCGCTCCTGCTGCCGCTCCCGCCGCACAGCAGGCTGCTGCCCCTGCAGCACAACCGGCCGCCCCTGCAGCACAGCCTTCTTTTGCTTCGCAACCCGCCGACAGCGACGACGACTTGCCGTTCTAATCGGGTTTTAAATCATTTGGAATCAGGCGGGATACGTCCCGCCTTTATTTTTGTCTTATGGAAAAACAGGAACTCCGCAAACAGGTACGTGCAGCCAAGCGCGCTGTATCGCTCGAAGATAAGATAAAACGCTCACATCCCATTATGCAGCAGGTCGAAAAACTGAAATCCTTCCTCAATGCCAAAACTGTGCTATTGTATTGGTCTATGGACGATGAAGTTTATACGCACGACTTTGTAAATCGGTGGTACCAAGAGAAATGCCTCCTGCTTCCCTGCGTCGACGGCGACGACTTGCTGCTGCGCCAATACACCGGCCCCGACAGTATGCAGCCCGGGCCGCAGTTCGGCATCCCCGAGCCTGTAGGTCCTGTCTTCGAGGCACTTGAGCAAGTACAGATGATAGTAGTTCCAGGCGTAGCCTTCGACCACAACAAGAACCGTATGGGGCGGGGAAGAGGTTTCTATGACCGTCTTCTCAAATCAACGCCCAACGCCGTCAAGGTCGGCGTAGCCTTCTCGTTCCAACTCTTCGACACCATCCCCACCGAGCCCTTCGATGTCCCGATGGATGAAGTGATTAGCGAGTAAAACAATTATCGATTCGTAATCCTGTGGAAGTAGATCAGCAGGCCTGTGGTTAGCAGAACCATAGCGCCGAGGATGACCCAGAATGAGGTGGTGCTGGTGACGAACGGGAAGTCGACATTCATACCGAACAAGCTGGCAATCACCGTCAGCGGAAGCATAATCGTGCTGAAATAGGTCAGCACTCGCATAATGTCGTTAGTGCGGTTTGTCTGCAGTGAATCAAACGTTTGCGACAGACCTTCGGTCAACTCTCCATAGTCTTCGACCAAGTCGTACATCTTCTGGTACTGGTCCAAGATATCGCCCCAGTAGTCTTCCATATCCAGCACTTCAGGGTCGACAAAGCCCTTGATGCCACCGCTCTCAAACATATGAAGCACACGCAATTGCGGCTTGAACGAGGTGTTGAGCAAAATGATGTTGCGGCGCGTGGTGCTGATGAGCTCGATGATGTTGCGCGCTTTCTTGTTGAAGATGTCGTAGTTGATGAGGTCCACTTCCGAACCGATGCTGAGGATAAGCTGATACGTCTCAAGCATCATTCGGTCGAGGATGGTATATAGCAGCAAGTCGCTGCAGGAGAATGCTTTCAGTGTGTCTTCGTCGTTCTCCTCAAGGTCTTCCTTCATCTCGTCAAAAAACTTCTTCACAACCCAGTTCGATTTGCCGACGGTGATGATGTAGTCCTTGCCCCAGAAGATTTTCACCTCACGGATACGCACGTTCTTGTTGCCCTTGTCGAAATAAGGGAAGTTGAGAATGAGGAAGTAATAGTCGTCGTATTCGTCAATCTTCGGACGCTGGTTGGTGCTTCTAACGTCCTCGATGTCCAAAGGGTGGAAATCGTAGTTCTCAAGCAGATAACGGAAGTCATCTTCGCTCGGATTCGTTATATGTTGCCATTTCAGAGACCCGTGTTGGATGGTTTCTACCATATTTTCCTCCCTTCTTTTTTAGGCGATCACATTGGTGGTCAGTGTTCTACATTGCGATTGACGATTTGGATTAAAGTGCAAAAATACAAAAAAAATCAAAAATGCCAACTTTTAATCTACAAGATTTACAAGATTTCACGAGCGAAGCGAGCAGGAGAATAATTACTAAACACGAATTACGCGGATTCAATCCGGAAATTTGTGTTGTTTTGTATGATTTTTATGAAAAAAAACGCCTGCTTTGGCTCTCCCAACACCCTGATATCCATATACCATCTTCTTATCAAAGTGCTATGAAAGCTTTATTAAACTTTTATCAAATTTTATATTTATAAACAATAATATATCTTTGGTTACGTTATGATAGGTATATGGTTCGGAGTTGCTGCGGACGAATCTGCTTGTTTTTGACTGTTTAACATTAAAAATCAACAATATGGGTACGGTAGGAAATGGTTTTGCGGGCGGTTTCAGCGGAAGGCTGGGCAATGTCATTGGCTATCAGTGGCGTGGACGCTGGTGTGTGCGCTCTATGCCGTCGCAATACCGCGATGCGCGCAGCGAGATGCAGTTGGCGCAACGTGCGCTGTTCCGCCAGATGATGAACTTCATCAGCAGGGCGAAAAAGGTGTTGAAAGTCGGGTTGCAAAAAGCGAGCCTTGATGCGCAAATGTCTGAATGCAACTATTTTATGAGTATCAACAAGCGTTGTTTCTCGATGGATGGCGATGTGTTGTCGGTCGACTACGAATCGCTGCGGTTAAGCGAAGGACCCGTTGCACCTGTGGCGTTCTATGTGCCGCAAATGGTTGATGATTTGACTGTTAGTGTTGGTTTTGACAAGAATCCGCTGCGCCGCGCTGTCAAATCAGGCGACGAGGTCTATCTTGTCGCCTATTGTCCTGAGGTTGACGACTTTGCCCTGTCGTCGCCGTCGTACCGCTATGCTGGGAATATAGAGATGGTTTTCAATCGTTTGTGGCGTGGTCGGGAAGTGCATCTGTGGGGTTTTGTCCGCGACCGGGCGGGCAGGGCTTCGCTATGCCAATATATAGGCTGCGGTGTTTTGGACGCTGCTGTGCAGTCGTTTGTCTCTCAAGAAGATGGGGAAGGTGACGATATGGGTGTTTCCGCAGGCGAGCAGCCTTCGTATCAGTCGTTTAGGTCTGATGGTGGCTGCAAAGAACCGTCTTTGCCCAATAAGTGCGATGGCGGCCGTTCGGCACCGATGTGACGCGTCGACGTGTGATTGCCTATTTGTATTTTTTCAGGATTTCTTTAACAGCCTGCTCCGCGATTTCTTCTCCGGCATTGTATCAGTAGACGGTACCCCAGATGTCGCCGTTTATTGCTCCCTTTTCAAGCTTCTCGATGCTCCGTTCCACGGCGCGCTGCTGGCGTTTGCTGCGCTTGAAGGTGTCCGTTTTTTGCGCCGATGCGCAAAGCACTTCGCATATCAAGGTTAATATTGCGAGTGCTTTGCGCATAGGAACAGAATCTTATGGTTAACGTTAAGGTCAAAGTCGAGTTATTCTTCAGGCTTGTGGTTGCCGGCGAAGAGCTGCTTGATCCATTCGCGGTTGAGGCGGGCAATGTTCTGTCGCTTGATTTGTTTGGGGCATTCGGCCTCGCAGGCGTAGGTGTTGGTGCAGCTGCCGAAACCAAGTTCGTCCATCTTGCAGACCATCTTCTTGACGCGTTCGTTGGCCTCGACCTGACCTTGCGGCAGCATAGCGAGGTGTGCCACTTTGGCACCGACGAAGAGCATAGCGCTGGCGTTCTTGCAGGCAGCCACGCAGGCTCCGCAGCCGATGCACTCGGCAGCGTCCATAGCCATATCGGCAAAGCGTTTGGGTACGGGGATGGCGTTGGCATCGGGCACACCGCCTGTGGTGACGCTGACGTAGCCGCCCGACTGGATGATCTTGTCGAAAGCGCTGCGATCCACCACGAGGTCGCGGATGATGGGGAAGGCCTTGGCGCGCCAGGGCTCGATCCATATCTCGTCGCCGTCGTGGAATTTGCGCATATGCAGCTGGCAGGTGGTGATGCCGTCGTCGTTGCCGTGGGGACGGCCGTTGATGTATAGACCGCACATACCGCAGATGCCCTCGCGGCAGTCGTTGTCGAAGCAGACGGGGTGGGCGATATGGTCGTTGATGAGCTGCTCGTTGAGGATGTCAAGCATCTCGAGGAAGGAGCATTCGGGCGATATGTCGCTGACCTTGTAGGTCTCGAAGTGCCCTTTGGCTTTGGCGTTTTCCTGACGCCATATATGAAGTGTGAAGTTCATAGTCTTGTTTTTTTACCTTAACCTTAACTTTAACTTTAACGGGCTGACGCAGTTGTGAGTGCTGGTTTCATTCTGAGGTTAACGTTAAGGTTAACGTTAAAGTCATTAATTCTTATAATTTCGTGTTGCAATCTTGATGTGCTCGTAGTTGAGTTCCTCTTTGTGGAGTGTTTCGGGGTTGGCGTGGCCTTGGTACTCCCAGGCGGCGACGTACATAAAGTTCTCGTCGTCGCGCTTGGTTTCGCCGTCTTCGGTCTGGCTCTCGGTGCGGAAGTGTCCTCCGCACGACTCCTTGCGGTGGAGTGCGTCGGCGGTGATGAGGCGAGCCAGCTCGAAGTAGTCGGCCAGTCGCAGAGCTTTTTCCATTTCGGGGTTGAAACTCTCGATGTCGCCGGGCACCTGCACGTGTTGCCAGAACTCGTTCTCGAGTTCGTCAATCATTGCAGCGGCCTTGGTGAGGCTCTCCTCGTTGCGGCTCATACCCACGTATTCCCACATAATGTGGCCGAGGCGTTTGTGGAAGTAGTCGACGGTCTTGTCGCCCTTGATGTCCATAAGGCGCTGTTCGCGCTGGCGCACACTCTGTTCGGCTTCGTCGAACTCGGGTGTGTCGGTGGAAATGTGGCCGATGGTGATTTGGTCGGAGAGGTAGTTCTGCAGCGTATAGGGCAGGACGAAATATCCGTCGGCCAGACCCTGCATCAGAGCCGAAGCTCCGAGGCGGTTGGCGCCGTGGTCGGAGAAATTGGCTTCGCCGGCAGCGAAGAGGCCGGGGATGGTGGTCTGCAGCTCGTAGTCGACCCAGAGGCCGCCCATCGTGTAGTGGACGGCGGGGTAGATCATCATCGGGGTCTCGTAGGGATTGTCGTCGGTGATTTTCTGATACATCTGGAAGAGGTTGCCGTATTTCTGTTCGACGACCTTCTTGCCCAGACGCTTGATGGCGTCGGCAAAGTCGAGATAGACGGCCAGACCTGTCGAGCCTACGCCATAGCCAGCATCGCAGCGTTCCTTGGCGGCACGGCTGGCGACATCGCGCGGCACGAGGTTGCCGAAGGCTGGATAGCGGCGTTCGAGGTAGTAGTCGCGCTCCTCTTCAGGTATGTCGTTGGCTTTCTTTTGTCCGGCACGGATGGCTTCGGCGTCTTCTTTCTTCTTGGGAACCCAAATGCGGCCGTCGTTGCGAAGGCTTTCACTCATAAGGGTGAGCTTCGACTGGTAGTCGCCGTGGACGGGGATGCAGGTGGGGTGGATCTGCACGTAGCAGGGGTTGGCAAAGAGTGCTCCTTTGCGGTGGCATATCCAGGCTGCGCTGCCGTTGCTGTTCATAGCGTTGGTGCTGAGGAAGTAGACGTTGCCGTAGCCGCCGGTGGCGAGCACCACGGCGTGTGCTGCATAGCGTTCGAGCTTGCCGCTGACGAGGTTGCGGACGATGATGCCGCGGGCACGTTCCTTACCGTCTTTGTCTTTCACCAGTACAAGTTCTTCCATCTCGCAGCGGGTGTGGAGTTTCACGGTGCCGCGGTTGATTTCGCGGCTCAAGGCGCCGTATGCGCCAAGCAGCAGCTGCTGACCCGTTTGTCCACGGGCATAGAAGGTTCGGCTCACCTGAGCGCCACCGAACGAGCGGTTGTCGAGCAGGCCGCTGTAGTCGCGGGCGAAGGGAACACCCTGTGCCACGCATTGGTCGATGATGTCGCCGCTGACCTCGGCCAGACGGTAGACGTTGGCTTCGCGGGCACGGTAGTCGCCGCCCTTGATGGTGTCGCGGAACAGGCGCTCTACGCTGTCGCCGTCGTTCTGGTAGTTCTTGGCTGCATTGATACCGCCCTGTGCTGCAATCGAGTGGGCGCGACGCGGCGAGTCCTGTATGCAGAATATGTCAACATTGAATCCCAGCGCACCGAGCGAGGCGGCTGCCGATGCTCCGGCCAGGCCGGTACCGACAACGATGATGTCGAGTTTGCGCTTGTTGGCGGGGTTGACAAGTTTTTGTTTGATCTTATAGTTGGTCCATTTTTCACTGAGGGGACCTTCGGGTATTTTGGAATCGAGAACCATTCTGATTTTGATTTTTGAATTGGGAATTATGATTTTAGAGGCCGAAGAAGACTCCTATCGGCACAATGGCGAAGCCGAGGCAGACTACCCAGCAGTAGATGATGCCGAGTATCTCGACCAGTCTGGAGTATTTGTAGTGGTTGAGACCGAAGGTCTGGAACGCCGACTCGAAGCCGTGGCGGATGTGCAAACCGACGACAAGGAAGAACACAAGGTAACCCAGCACAATATGCCAGATACTGAACTTCTGACGGGCCATAGCGTAGAAGTCGGGCTCGAATTCGGCCTTGGGGAAGGCTTCCTGAAGGACGGCTTTGTCTTCGGCGCTGATTTGGCGTATCCATTGCATATCCTTGCTGGTCTTGCCGTCGTTGATGAGGTTCATAAACGCCACTCTGGCTTCTTCGCTGATTTCCTGATCAGGCTCGCTGTTCATAAATTCTTCTGTCTTGACCATATATGTGCCTTCGACGAAGTTGAGCTTTACGAAATAGAAGTCATAGAAATGGAAGATGAGGCACACCAGCAGCAGGCTGCCGCTGATGATGGCCAGCTTGGAACCTTTGGCGGTCTTGGTGCGACTTGTCTGGTGGTAGCGCACCGGGCGGTTCTTGCGGTTCTGCCACCACAGGTAGACGGAGAGGCAGATATGAAGTAAGAATGTACCGAGCAGTACGACCTCAAGTACTTTGACAATGACGTTGGTGCCCATAAAATGGGTGAAAGCACCGTAGGCTTCGCCGCCGTCCTTGGCCAAGATGAATAGGTTGGCACACATATGGAACAGCAGGAATACCAACAGAAATGCGCCGAACAGTGCAACGAGCAGCTTCTTTGTTATAGAGCTGATTTTGATTAGTTTATTTGTGTCCATCAGTTATTGATTATTAGTATTTACGTTTTGCAAAGATACTCATTTTTATTGATATACAGGATGCTTGTTTTGGGCTTTGTTCATAAATTATTATGAATTTTTAAAAATTTTCGTATTTTTGCAATTGAATAGTACAAACTAAAAAAAAATAATCGTATGAGAACTAGAATGTTATCGTTGTGCGCTATTTTTGTCACATTGTTGTTATTCTCCTGTGGTAAAAAAGAAGGCGTATATAATCCTGAACGTAAAATAATAATGGTAGAGACGGCAAAAGCCTCAATAAGAGAAGTTCGTGACAATCCGACAGACGAATGGGTGTTTGATGATTCAAGCAGATATGTTACTTCAGAAATGTGGACTTGGGATGGCGACAAGCTAATGAACATCCGTTATAGCAGTAACGGCGGCATTGCCACAAATGATGAATTGCTTGAGTTTGAATACGACGGCGATAGAATACAACGCATTGTGGAAAGGAACCGTGGGTTGAGGGTTGAAGTCAGATATGACGGACGAAAAGTGGAAACCATCAGTATGTATGAGCGGGATATAGAGGCGGCAAAAGCCACATTCAGCCACAAACGAGGCAAAGTGTCGAGCATTGAGGAACAAACACTTGATTTTCTGTGTAAAAAAGACAAGGAATTGTTTAGACGAATCATAGGAATGGTTGTTGACAATGATCCTGTATCCATAAGCGTTGATAACAACGAAAGATTCCTCAAAAACACTAAAAGCGACAATTTTGGATGGTACTATGAATGGCTTGATTTTGAATGGAACGGTGACAATATTGAGATGGCAAACTACTACACTGATAGTCACGACAAAAAATATGCTACATACGAGTACGAATATGATGACGCTACAAACCCATATGCCGGAATGACCTATTGTGGTTTTGGTGGGGATTTCGGAGAGCAGTCTTTCTGGCTAAACGCCAATAATTTGACAAGAAAGAAAACGACTTATTCTTCAGGTGAAACCGATGTCCAGGATTTTACATATACCTATGACAATGATTGGCCGCTAAGCAAGACCAATGTGGAGGTGGATTCATATTATCATTCTGCCTTTGATAAGTATTTGAAAGTTACACGTACCACTGTTACACGTTTCACATATCAAGACAATGATTAGGTATGAAGCAATGTGATAGCGTAGTGGAGAAAGCACTGTCTTAACCTGAAATAGTTGACACTTTGAGGCGCAATACCCCAAAGTAGAAATGATACAGAAAAAATGCGATAGTGGTGCGGTAAGCTATAATTTTAGTTATTTACCGCACCGCTATCATATTTTTTTGCCATCCGGCAAATCAGAAAAAAGATAATAAAAAAAGATCGCATATACGAGTTTGCGTATATGCGATCGGGTGATTAAAATTATACAGTCTCTCTTTTATGGGAGTCCGGAAAATATGATTTTGTCGTTAGTTGGAATTTTGCTGTCAGTGTTTATATAAAGATTTTATAATCTCGACTATATTCTATCTAACGAGAAAGATTGTTAGAGTAATGACGGAAAGTACTACAAATAAATTTGTTAATAGAGATCCAACTAATGTTGCAATTGTAAAACCCAGTCTGTGTTGGAAGAAGCTAAGATTGCTCATCCATCGCCGTTTGCCTTTTGATATTATTTCGTCATAGTTATTCCATACGAAGATTGTCATAATTACAGATAATACAAATGATGCAGCTGCAGATATTGGAATTATTTTTTCCAAGAAGGGATTAACTAAATCTTCGCCAATAGATTGACTCATTAAACCAGTACAAAAAACGGCTAAAAAAAATGACAGAACTATTGCTGTTGGAAGATTAGTAACAATCCAGCAAATTATTGATAAAATAATATACATTCCGTAGTTTTAAGAATTTTTGTATAATCTGTACCAATTGAGAATGATAAGGGATATCCAAATGACAAGAAAAATTATTAGGACTTGTTCGAAATTGTCTGCAGAGCCCGCACATATAGCTGATACAATAAGAGCTATTAATAGACGTAATAAACGTTTTTGTCTCTTTTTCCGTTTTGTTTCATTTTCTAATTCAAGTTGCTGTTGCCGCAGTAGTTCGTTTTTTGCGTTCAGATATGCATAGTATTCTTCATCGGTGTCAAACCACAACATATGTCCATCTTCATTTATTCTGTGTCTTGCCATAATATAAAAATATAATGTTTTGCCTACTCTTTATTGCAGTTTTCGGCATACCTGCGTAGTTTTTCTGGATGTTGCAACGTATCAGCGATAGCATCCGATATTTTCAAGCCTGTTTCCATCTCGATCCAAAGCCATTGGCCATTTGGATTGCATTCTAAAAAGATATAATCGCCCGAAGGTGTTACGATAAAATCGAATGCACCATAGTTCAATCTCATTTCCTCAAGAAAGGCAATGCATTTTTTTGCGATATTGTCTGGCAAATTGTGGATACTGTGTCTAAGTCCCTTGTCGTATCCTTGCCGCCAATCTATTTTACCGCTGTTGTCATCTTGCAGTTGAGAGTCTATTCTGCAAGAGAAAACCCTGTCGTATACTACTGTCACCCTTAATTCGAAGTCCTTAGGCAGATACTCCTGAATAAAGTTGGCTGTTTGTGAAAAAGCCTCAACTTCAATATCGGATAATAACGAAGAATGAACTTTTTGTGTAAAAAACACTCTTTCTGAGCCGTCTTGATATGTAATATTGTCGTCGCCGATCGGCTTCAATGCCACATCTTCATATTTCGAAGCAAATTTTACAATGTCTTCTTTACGATTGGAAAAACAAGTTGAAGGAGTTTTAAGCCCAACTTTGTGAGCAATGGCGTATTGTAGCATTTTTGACTCTGCCATACCATCATAGGCTATGCTTCCGATAGATGGTACACGTGAAATGTATCCACGAAAGAAGCGAAGGAACCCTTTTGCTTCGTTTATGTTGAACTGGTTAATTTCTTCTGTACTTTCCAAATAGAGTTCCTTAGGATATTCAGGCCTTCTATCCCATACTGCAGTCAGGTCTTTACTTTCAAGAGTAATTCCACTGTGAATATTGGTTATTATAAACCCACAGCCATTCTCTCTGCACCACCAACAGAAATGGTAATCTGTTAGCAATGCCTCGGAATTGAGACGGAACACGGGAACATCTATCCTACACAGTTTTTCTATTACAGGTGTAGGATGAACATCATCTTTGTTTGTGAAAACAAGAATCATTTAATAGAATTTCTTGTCGTCGTTAATGCTTTT
Source organism: Bacteroidales bacterium (assembly GCA_016283175.1). GTDB lineage: Bacteria > Bacteroidota > Bacteroidia > Bacteroidales > P3 > Colimorpha. Next base: position 2,734 of record JAEEMK010000081.1, on the reverse strand, counting down.
AATATCGTTTGTATGCCCGTTCTTTGAGCCTGGAACAATTCTGTCACTTCGAGTGTTATGAAGTGATCCCATATTCCAAACGACTATCTGCTTGACAGGATCATAAATTATTGGCTCTTTAGAAGCTAACGAAGGCTTGTTGATCGTGGCTTTGGTGTATCCCATAAGCAAAGGCATAGGTACACCATTGATATTTGTTTTGTTGTACATCATTTTTTTTATGATTTGTAAAGATGAATGTTTTTTTATTGATAAAGGTCTGTTGATAAATGGCTTTTTTGATGAGCATTTTTGGCAAAACCAAGCCCATCATTTAGATAATCATTTTTTTAATTTAAAAATGTATCAATAGCATTATGCAAACGATGCCAGCTGAAACGTGATGCTGCAGGGTGCATTATGCAAATTACATCAACAACTTTGCCGCTTTCAAGCAAACAAGAACTTGTTTGGTGGCTTTCCCCATCAACAACAATTGAAGTTGAGTTGTTTCTGCATATTTCAGGAAGATGCCAATACAACCTATCACTCCAAACAATCAGTTTGTCGGGTTGATACTTGTTTATTACCTGCAAAAAGGGAACTTCTGCCTCTTTGTACAATATCTCTTTTACAGGTACACGCGGAGCATCCAATGATTCTTGCAGATAATTATAGAACACAAGCGAGTTCCATATTTCGCTACTTTCATCTGCTGTTGTATAACGATTAACCAAAGCACGTTCGAATTTAAGGAATGTGTTCATTGACCTGTTGTATTCCGTGTAAAGCCCTTTTCTTTGGTTTAGATAGGTGTTACCAACAACATCAGTTGTGGCATTGCAATCCACTACGTCGTTCTTGTCGAAATGATGACTCTCGCCAAGAACCATAATGCGTTTGCCAAAATAATTATTTGAGGCATAATTTTTGCCCACCCAGGGCAGGAAGTTGACTTTGTCCATTTTGTCTCTTTTTCTGCTCCGACCCTCCAACGGAAACGTTAATAACACCAAATAAGAAAAGCGTGAGGTTATGTGCTCACGTCCGTCTTTACCAGGTATCGCCAAACACCTTAATGGGTACGGGTTTAAGGAACATATCTCACGCCTGACGATATGCTTATTCTGTAGCATACACTATCAAGCGAAAGCATAAATGCTCTGTCCACCCATTTGAACTTTGGCGAAATTCGGTAAAGGGACTATATCGCAATGCTTTTCTTGCTTACGCTTTCTACCTATCGAAAGCAATTGCAAAATTACAAACATTTTCTGGAATGACAAAATGTTTTTTTTCAAAGAGCTATGAAACAACAAAGGTCTGCAATGAACATTGCAGACCTTTATTTAATGAAAATGCTTTATTGTTAATCATCCTCCGAAGTCGTCGAACATTATGTTCTCTGGGGCGACGCCGAGGTTGTCGAGCATCGATGTGACGGCTTTCGACATCGGGCCGGGGCCGCACATATAGTACTCGATGTCTTCGGGCGCGTGGTGATTCTTGAGGTAGGTCTCGTACATAACGTTGTGTACGAAACCGGCGGTGTAGGGCACTCCTGCTGCGTCGGCTGCCGGGTCGGGACGGTCGAGGGCCAGGTGGAAATGGAAGTTGGGAAAGTCCTTCTCCAATTGGTGGAAGTCGTCGAGATAGAAGACTTCGTTCAGGGCTCGTGCGCCATAGAAGTAGTGCATCGGACGGTTGGTGCAATGCAAAGTGCGGGTGAGGTGCATAATCTGAGCGCGAAGCGGGGCCATACCAGCGCCACCGCCGACCCAGATCATCTCGTTGTCCTGTGGTGTGTCGCTCCAACTGTCGTTCTCCGTGCCTCTTACGTGGAATTCGCCGTAGGGACCTGACATTACGACCTTGTCGCCAGGACGGAGCGAGAAGATATAGCTTGACGCAATGCCTGGATTTACCTGCATAAAGGGACTTCCTCCGCTTTCCGCTCTCCTCTTTCCGCTTTCCGTTTTGTCGATGGGTGGTGTGGCGATGCGGACGGTGAGCATAAAGACATTGCCCTCGTCGGGATAGTTGGCCATCGAGTAGGCGCGGACGGTGGGTTCGGGGTTGGAGCAATGGAGTCCGAACATACGGTTCTTCTCCCACGCGGGCAGATACTCGTCGCCTATCAGGCTGCGGTCGAAGTCGTTGTAGTCGATCTCGAACTTGGGTATCTTGATTTGGGCGTAGCTGCCTGGGACGAAGTTCATCTTCTCACCTTCGGGAAGTTGAACCTTGAACTCTTTGATGAATGTGGCCACATTGCGGTTGGAGATGACGGTGCATTCGTATTCCTTGATGCTCAGTATGCTGGCAGGAACGGCGATGCTCATATCTTCCTTTACCTTGACCTGGCAGCCCAAGCGCCAGCCTTGCTGTATCTCTTTGCGGGTGAAGAAGCCTGTCTCGGTGGGCAGTATGCTTCCGCCGCCTTTCAGCACCTGGCAGCGGCATTGGCCGCAGCTGCCTTTGCCACCGCAGGCCGACGGCAGGTGGATGTGCTGCTCGGCAAGGGTGGATATGAGGCTGTTGCCGGTGGGAACGGTGAGTTTCTTGTCGTCGTTGACGGTGATGGTTACGTTGCCTTGCGGCACCAGTTTGGCTCGCAGCACCAACAGCAGTACAACGAGCAGCAGTATTACGGTCAGAAAGACCGCCAAAGCGGATAATATAGTCTGTGTCATAGTTTTATTCCCATAAATGACATAAAGGCGATGCCCATAAGTCCAGTGATAATGAAAGTGAT
>JAEEMK010000080.1 GCA_016283175.1 Bacteroidales bacterium | reverse complement strand
TCGTGGCCATAACGGTGCTGATGATTGTCTTGACCGACCACTTGAACTTCTTCAACTGGCTGCTTATCGTTATTATGTTCGGCTTCTGGCTTGCGCTGGCATCGTTCTTCCGCATTCCCAAGCGGGTTTTCACCGAAGACAACCAACGCTACATAGCACCAGCCGACGGCACTATCTGCACCATTGAGCAGACGTTCGAGAAGGAATATCTCAACTGCGAATGCCTGATGGTCAGCGTGTTTATGTACGGCACCGATGTCCACGTGAACCGCTATCCCGTCGACGGCACGGTAGAGTATGTAAAGTACCATAAGGGCAACTACTTTATAGCCTCCTACCCCAAATCGTCGATTATGAACGAGCGTGCCAGTGTCGGTATGCGACTTGAGAACGGACAAAAGATACTGCTGCGTCAAGTGGCTGGTGTTATGGCTCGCCGCATAGTGTGCTATGCCCGCGAAGGCGAGAAAGTGAAGCAAAACCAAGAGCTGGGCTTCATTAAATTTGGCTCGCGCGTCGATATGTTTCTGCCTCTGGACACCGAACTGGATGTAGCACTCGAGGATGTGGTACGCAACGGCATTTCACCGATTGGAAAGTTGAAAGGTTTTAGGGTTTAAAGGTTAAAGAATTAAGATTTATGAATATCGCCGATCAAATATTATATGAGGACAACCACCTGCTGGCGCTCAACAAGCGTTGCGGGCAGATTGTACAAGGCGACAAGACCGGCGACACCCCCCTGCCTGAATACATCAAGGCCTTCTTAAAGGAACGCGATGCAAAGCCTGGCAACGTCTTTTGTGGAGTTATTCACCGACTGGACCGTCCCGTGAGCGGAGTTGTCCTTTTTGCCAAGACATCTAAGGCGCTGAGCCGTATGAACGAAAGCGTCAAGGATCGCGAGATGCAGAAAACCTATTGGGCGCTATGCAAGGAAGCACCGCTTCATACGGAAGGTCATCTAGAAGACTGGCTACTGCGAAACGAGAAAAACAACAAAAGCAATGTCGTCAAGGCAGGCACCGACGGTGCCAAGTTGGCAAAACTGGATTATCGCCTTGTAGGCGTAAGCAGCGGTGGTTACCACCTGCTGGAGATAGACCTCCAAACTGGTCGCCACCACCAGATACGAGCCCAACTTGCAAACATCGGCTGCCATATCAAAGGCGACTTAAAATATGGAGCAGAACGTTCGAACCACGATGGAGGAATCTCGCTGCACGCAAGGTGCATATCGTTCATCCATCCTGTTCGCAAGGAACCCATAACGATTATCGCACCACCTCCAGACGAACCCCTCTGGAATGAATTCTTATCGTAAATGAAATAAACAGGAAAAAAAAATACAAAACAAAAAAAAAAATAACAATGAAGAAACCACTCATCTTCTCGGCATTATTATGCCTTTCTTTAATCACTATGGCTCAACCTTGCCAAGTGAAAAACAGCAGCTACGACGGGATACGCATCAAATTCAGCACTCCCGTACCAAATGTAAATGAAACCAACATTCTCAAAGAGGGATTTACCAACCTTACCCTGCAAGGATTCACTGCACAGACCGTTGCAGGTCAGCCTGCACTGCCTGAATTGGTAAAAATTATTGAAGTTCCCCTCGGTGACGGTCTGAAATATACCGTTGAATCAATGCAGTGCGACACCATCGACGGTGCCACTATCGGAATCAAGAGAGCCATCATCCCTGCACAGCCTTCGCGCAGAAAGAGCGACACTTCACCGTTAACGATAGTAAAAGACAATGCAGTATACACTACAAATGCTTTTTGCGGAGCCCCCACTATTGAACTTGAATCTATAGGTATTGCACGCAACCGCAACCTGGCCACCGTCAAGTTCAACCCAATGCGTTGGAACCCCGTAACGAACCAGCTTATCGTTGTCAAAGAAATCACCGTCAACATAGAGCAGACCAATGCTGACATTGCCGCCACCAAACATATGCAGCAACTATACGCCAGCCCCGCATTCAACAGCAGCGCAAATGTCATCAACTGCCTTGGCAGCAAGGACAACCACACCAACGCTCCATTGCGCTACACCATTGTGGCACACAGTATGTTCCGTGGCGCGCTGGACGATTTCGCAGCTTGGAAGACCCGAAAAGGCTTCATAGTAGACCTTGTATACACCGACGATGCCAACGTTGGTTCATCCTCGAGCAGCATAAAGAACTATCTGCAAGGACTTTACGATAATGCAACAACTGAATCACCGGCACCTACATACGTTTTGTTTGTCGGCGACATTGCCCAGATACCGGCATTCAGCCTCTCTTCCTACGATGGTCCCCATTCCAGCGACCTCAGCTATTGCTGCTGGACTGGCAACGACAATATACCCGACTGCTACTACGGTCGCTTTTCCGCCCAGAACCTTACCCAACTGACTCCGCAGATTTCCAAGACTTTGATGTATGAACAGTACACTTTCCCAGACCCTTCATATCTCAGCACAGCAGCACTCGTTGCCGGTGTTGACGGTGGATATAGCAGTGACAACGGCTACAGATACGGTGACCCTGCTATGGACTATGTGGCAAAGACATACATAACCGCCAATAACGGTTTTACAAATATTGTATATTATAAAAACAACACCAGTTTTGCTCCCGCGGGTGTAACCGTTACAGGCAGTTCACAATCAAGTAGCACAGCTGCCATTCTGAAGAACCTTTACAACTCCGGCTGCGGTTTTGTAAACTATACTGCCCACGGCGGCGAAACCTCGTGGTCGAATCCTGGTTTTTCAAACAGCGATGTTTCTCAAATGACCAACAACAATAAGCCTATTGTAATGATAGGCAACTGCTGTCTAACCAACAGTTATCAGGTTGATGCCTGCTTCGGCGAGGCCTTGCTGCGTAAAAACGACAACGCCGGTGCAGTAGGCTACATCGGAGGCAGCAACTCTACATACTGGACAGAAGACTTCTACTGGACTGTCGGCATACGCAGCAACATCAACAACACAATGGATCCCAGCTATGATGCCACCCACCTGGGTATGTACGACAAATGGTTTCACTCGCACAACGAAGATTACAGTAAATACTATCTCACTATGGGTGCAATGATTTATGCCGGAAATATGGCTGTTGAAGCCAGCAGCTCCAATGCGCAAATGAAGCTTTACTACTGGCAGATCTACCACCTTATGGGCGATCCTTCACTGATGCCTTACTATCACGGCCAGGCAACAACAATCACTGCAAACATACCCGAAGCACTGCCTATTGGCTCTTCAAGCGTCAACATCAGCACCGTACCTTACGCTTACATTGGTTTTACCGACGAGGACAACAACCTGCTTGGTGCTGCCTTTGCCGATGCCAACGGCAATGCCACGTTGTCATTCCAACCCCTTAGCACTCCAGGCGAATATGTAGTAGTGATTACCGCACAAGGCTATCGTCCTCTCACCCAGACAGTCAATATCATTTCCAATGGTCCCTACGTTTCCTGTGTTGAAATGACACCGCGAACCGAGCTTGAAGCCAACAGCAATATATCTTTCGATATCAAGCTACGAAATCTTGGCATAAACGATGCTGGCAACATAACCATTGAATTCCAGAACCCTGACGGCAGCATTCTTATTGACACGACAGGAATTATAGACCTTTCCACCGGTCTTGCCTCTGGTCAGGAACTTACGTTAAACAATGTCTGTACCGGGCACATCTGGGGCCAGACTGCAGACCAGACAAACGCAGCAATAAAAGTCCTCGTTCGCTGGGGCAACACTGTCAACGATATATCAACAAACACGTACTATTTCACAGTTAATGCAGACCTTGTAAAAATGCAAAGTTACAGCATTGACAGCAGCAACATTCGCACCAACGGAACCGCAACAATTACCATCACCAATCATAACTACGGCCACGCATCACTTGCCAACGCCACCGTGTCGCTCATATCGCTCGACCCTGCTTTCGACGTCACAACATCGAACTTAACCATCAACAACCTACAACCTGGTCACAACATACAAAACAGTTTCAACATCTCTGCCAACGGCAACATTCCTAACGACCACGCGATAATGTTCATACAGTCTATCAACAGCGGTTTCAAGACTATCAAAGACACAATTTTTATTCTTTTCGGATACGACAACAGCTTCATAACCTTCGAAGACAACACTTGGGGAAACAGCGAGTGGGTACACGGCGATTATCCGTGGCAGATAGTCAATCAAGGTGCTTACAGTGGAAGCCGTTGCGCACGTTCCTACGCCTTTAGCAACAACGAGGGCAGCAACAAACAGTCTGAACTTAGCATCACCTGGACATCAAGTGTCGACGACAGCATATCATTCTTCAAAAATGTTTCCTCTGAAGGCAGCTACGACTTCTTCCGTTTCTACATCGACGGCGATGCCAAAGAAGAAATGAGTGGAACATCCAACGAATGGAGTCGGAGTGCATACTTCGTACCTGCAGGCACACACACATTCAAATTCTCATACGAGAAAGACTATTCCGTCAGCCGTGGCTCCGACTGCGCCTGGATTGACAACTTACACCTGCCTTTAAGTGGATCAAACTACATATACATAATCGACAGCATCTGTCAAGGCAGCGAATACCAATTCCGCGACTTAACCATAAATACTGCCGGCTTTGAAGCAGGCGTATACCACTATGTCGACTCAAGTGATGCAAGCATTTACTATCTGACCCTTGTTCTCACATCCGCCCCTGAAGTCACAATCAACGGTGGCAATGTAACAATCCGTAAAGGCGAAACTGTGCGTCTCACCGCCGAGGGTGCTGAATCATACCTTTGGGATAGCGGCGAAACTAGCGCTATCATTGATGTTTATCCAACTGAGACAACAACCTACACCGTTACCGGATATAACGGCAACTGCAGTTCTACGGCTTCAACTACTATCACCGTTGAAGGAACAATAGGTATTGACAACAGCCGATTGAATGTCAGCAACATTACCATATATCCCAACCCTGCACACGACAAACTGACCATCAGTGGTGTATCCACAAGCCACATAACTATTATAGATGTCACTGGCAAAGTAATTATCGACAAAGCCGCAGAAGGTAGCATTAATACTGTCGACATTTCGCGACTCAACAGCGGTATCTATTTCATACAAGTCACCGACAACAACTGGAATAAAACAACGTTGAAATTCATCAAAAAACAATAGAAATTACACAAAACAACAATCCGATTAAGCCGGATTGAACATTTTTGTTCAATCCGGCTTAATCATTTACTCATATCACTCACACGATTCACATTACACATAAATAAACATAACGCACTAATTTCCAGCACTAATATAAATAATCAGCAAAAAAAAGAGCCAAATAAATATAAAATAATTCACCTAAAACCAACGTTTTTACATAATTTTATAGTACTTTTGCAGCCAATTACGCACCAATCCGACTTTATCGGATTAAACACAAAGAGACAACTCAACTTAAAAAACACCAGAAAGATGAAGAACAAATACCACGATCTAATTGACCAAACTTTCGAGTTCCCACAGGATGAATTCCGCACAGAAGACGGCGAACTCTACTTCCACGACATTCCTCTTATGGAAGTAATTAAACAATATGGAACCCCACTTAAAATAACTTATCTACCCAAAATAAGTTCACAAATCCAGCGCGCAAAAAGACTTTTCAATGTAGCCATTGCAAAGACAGACTACAAAGGTACATACAATTATTGTTACTGCACAAAAAGCAGTCATTTTAGCTTTGTAATGGAAGAAGCGTTGAAGAACGACATCAACCTTGAAACATCAAGCGCATTCGACATCAACCTCATACAAGAGCTCTACAACAGCGGATTGATAGACAAGAACATATTTATAGTAAGTAACGGATTCAAGCGCCAGCAATATATCGACAACATTGCGGAGTTGTACAAGGACGGATTCCACAACATCGTTCCCATCATCGACAACAAGCACGAGATGCTTTTGCTTGACGAAGCGTTGGAGAATCCTGAAGTGCCAATGAAGATTGGCATACGTATTGCTTCGGAAGAAGAACCCAAGTTTGACTTCTACACCTCGCGCCTCGGCATTCGCTACAACGATATTGTGTCGTTCTACGAAGAGGTCATCAAGGACAATCCCAAGTACACCTTCAAGATGCTCCACTTCTTCATCAATACAGGCATCCGCGATACTGCCTACTACTGGAACGAGCTTGCCAAATGTGTGAACGTATACTGCGATCTTAAGCACGTATGCCCCGAGCTTGACTCACTCAACATAGGTGGCGGATTCCCTATCAAGAACTCGTTGGCTGCCAACTACGACTACGAGTATATGGCCGAAGAGATATTGGCCCAAATCAAAAACATCTGCACCAACCGTGGCGTAGACGAGCCAAACATATTCACTGAATTCGGCTCCTTCACCGTCGGTGAGAGTGGAGCAACCCTTTACAGCATCCTTGACCAAAAACAACAGAACGATCGCGAGCTGTGGTATATGATTGACTCATCGTTCATCACGACACTTCCAGACACGTGGGGAATAAACCAGCGATTCATTATGCTGCCCGTCAACCATTGGGACTGCGAATACCAGCGTGTTTTCCTCGGCGGATTGACCTGCGACAGTGAAGACTACTACAATGCCGACAGTCACGCCAACGCCATCTTCCTGCCCAAGTTGCAGAAAGACGAGCCACTCTACATCGGTTTCTTCCACACCGGTGCCTATCAAGAGAGTCTTGGTGGCTACGGCGGCATACAGCACTGCCTCATTCCGGCTCCAAAACACATCATCATCGACAAAGACGAAAACGGAGACTACACAACAAAACTCTTCGCCAAGGAACAGAGCCACAAATCAATGCTAAAAATATTAGGATACTAAAATAATAATAAAGCGCTTAAAACGTTTACATCACCAAAAGCAATAAATAAAAAAATGAAAAAAATACTATTAGCCATCACATCGCTGTGCCTGATAGGCATAGCCACTTCGTGCCACAAAAGCGGCACATTAACCATTAATACCGACGAGACACCGCAGCTAACAAACAAGGCCGACAGCATTAGCTGGGCTATGGGATTCACACTGGCACAAAATGTGGCATCTACCGGTATAAAAATTGACCGTGAAATTATGTTACAAGCCATCTGTGCCACTCTTGACAGCAAACAGCAGCCAATGACACAGGAACAGACGTTCGCAATGTTGCAGGAAATAGAAAAAGCGGCCTTCTTTAACAAGACAAACAACGAAAAAGCCCAATTAGAAGAAACACGCGCCCGCGAAAGCGAATACTTTGCCAAGCTTACAAAAGAAAACCCCAAAATCAAGAAGAGCGACAAAGGTTTCTACTACGAAGTGCTGAAAGAAGGCAACGGTCGTCAAGGCGCACCTGGACTGGTAGTTTATTTTGACTACAAAGGCAGCTTCACCAACGGCCAAATATTCGACCAAACCTACGGCAATCGCGAGCCCATCACTCACGTCATCAGCGAATCGCTAATGCCTGGCCTGTTCGAAGGCTTCTGTATGATGAAAGGAGGCAGCACCTATCGTTTCTATTTCCCTGCCGAAATGGCTTTTGGTGCCAATGGAGCAGAAGGCATACCGCCTTATTCGACTGTCATCTACGAAGTAGAATTGCACGAAGTACGCGACTTATAATCCAATAATAGACTCAACAAAAAAGGACACTTTTTAGTGTCCTTTTTTGTTATGATACCCACAACGACTATCGGTCATTGATCATATTCACCATCCGGCCGCCGTTAAGGTTGACATTCTTGTAGTTGACGCGGAACAGGCCGCTGGTCGAGAATCGATGCTTGGTAAAATAGAGGTCGCAACGTTCGGGACGACCACGACGCAAAGTCTTAAGTCCGTTGATTTCTATTGTTTCAATGTAATCAACGGGCTTTTTGCATTCCGACAGGGTTCCCGTAGGTTCAATAATCTCGATGCGACGCGTAAGGAACGGCAGATTAACCGTCAAGTCCTCAACATAAACATTCGGCCAGCAACGTGGAGCCAACTCAGGACGCGGATTAGGCTCTGTTGAAAGCAACATAACATTGACCAGTGCGTGATGACGCAGTGTGGCGTCAAATGTGCAATGGCGTATCTTGATGTCAAACGGCGTATAAGCATTGTATGACGAACGGATACGTACAGGTATGCAATCAATAAAATGGCAACTGTCAAAAATGACTTCGCCATACATCGACGAAAACTGCGTCTGCTTGTTGCGGAACGTACAGTTCACCAGCCGAGCATCACGACCATAGCAGTGAATGTCAAAGCGGTTTACGTCGCATTCGCGAAGCGTGACATTGCTGACATTGTTGCTGCCAAACACACCCCAGGCGGCATCAGCCTTGAAACGGACAAAGTTGGTGTTCCACACATTGTTCATACCGATGGCATATCCGTAAGCTCCTGGATATGAGTAGGTGGAATCAATCTGTACATCCTGTATCGTGCAATTGGAACTGTTGTTTATGCTGATTGCAGCATCGGCATTGAACTTCGTTTTGGGAGTGGTGATATGAATGTTCCGTATAAGCACGTTGTTTTGGTTGCTTACTGAGAAACAGTATGTTTTGTGTTTTTCGTTGCGTCCACGGTGTATGGTGATGTTTTCTATGACTTTCCGTTCGGTAGTGATTTGCACAAAGGTACAACTGGGGCTCGCTGCAGGATTCATATAGGTCGCCACTGGACAATTGATACTTTGGCCGTCACTTACATAGAGCAAGTCGCTGCGATAGACCTCATAGCCATATCCGTCGCGGAAAGTCCATTTGTTTTTATCCTTGACAATGAGAAGATAGTCACCGGCCTGTAATTCTGGAATCGAGCGGAAGTCGCCACTGTCCAAAAGAACTCTGTCAACCTCAATTGGTTTGGGACTTTCGCCTCTCAAGGCAAAGAGCGTGACATCCTTGTCCGAGTCATTGCGAACAAAGACAACAACACCGGCAAAATCGGTGTTGTTGGACAATGGCATTGTCTGCGCGCCATCAGGGATTTCAAGGTACAGAGTATCGATGCCGGCGTATGAAACCGGACGTCCATATGCAGCGGCATCCTTGTGACAGGCATACAACACCTCATAGCGTTCCTTGCCATCCTTGGCATCACGCAGTCCATAGGTCAAAGGATTCAATGGTTCCTCTTGCATAGTGGTGCCGCTCTGCAATCGCTCCGGTTGCTGGGCGCGGGCGGTCAGGCATACGAGCAGCACTGCCGCAAAAAGAGTCAATCTTCTCATAAGGCGTATGGTTTCCGATAAAATGCGGCGGACAATGTCCGCCGTCATCATCATATTTTCTTTACAATAATCTTGGCGGCGACGTCATCGACAATCTTAATTTCCTGCGTGTCGGGCGTATCCTCGACAGAAGGAACAAGTTCAAGACTTTCTGTCAATGTCTCGCTGCAGATATAATCTCTGTGGTGTTGAACAGCGGCATCCCACTGACCGCTTTCAAGCTTCACAGCAATGCGGTCGGTGACATCGAAGCCCTCTTTGCGGATGTTCTGGATACGGTTCACCAACTCACGGGCTATACCCTCGTCGACAAGTTCGTCGGTCAAAGTGATATCCAGCGCAACCGTCAGGCTGCCATCATTGGCGACAACCCATCCGGGGATGTCCTGCGTGGCAATGTCAACATCACTCAAAAGCAGTTCCACCGGCTGACCATCAATGTCAAGATCCATCTTTCCGGCAGCCTCGAGGTCATTTATCTGCTGTTGCGTGAACGCTGTCACCGTAGCGGCTATCGATTTCATAATCTTGCCATAGCGCGGTCCAAGCGTCTTGAAATTGGGCTTTATGCTCTTCACAAGCAGGTTGTTGTCAGCAGACAAAAACTCCACATCCTTTACATTCAGTTCACTGCAGATCAAACCCTTTACACGTTCAACCTGTTGACGGAAATTCTCGTCGCGGACAGGCACCACTATCTTTGCAAGCGGCTGACGTACACGCAGATTGCTTTTCTTGCGCAATGAAAGGCCCATCGAGCAAATCTTCTGAGCCAGCTGGGTACGTTCTTCGAGCGACTTGACAATCAGTTCTTCATTTACCTGCGGGAAAGCGGCGTGATGCACCGATTCGGCACTATTGCGGTGAGTCACCGCGTTGAGGTCTTGGTAGAGGCGTTCGCTGAAGAATGGAGCTATCGGCGACATCAGACGTGCCAAAGTCTCAAGACAGGTGTAGAGCGTCTGGTAGGCCGAAATTTTGTCGGTCGAGTAATCGCCTTTCCAAAAGCGGCGACGGCTTAGACGCACATACCAGTTACTCAGGTTGGCATCGACAAACTCGGCAATGGCGCGACCTGCACGGGTAGGTTCATAGTCGGCAAAAGCCTCATCCACAGTCTTCACCAACGTGTTCAACTCGCTCAATATCCAGCGGTCAATCTCGGGACGCTCCTCGGGAGCAATGTCAGCCTCCTTGTATTCAAAGCCGTCGAGATTGGCATAGAGGGCAAAGAAACTATATGTGTTATACAGAGTACCAAACAGTTTGCGACGCACCTCGTCGACACCCTCGGCATCGAACTTAAGGTTGTCCCAAGGCTGGCTGTTGGTAATCATATACCAGCGCGTAGCGTCGGGGCCGTATTTTTTCAACGTCTCAAACGGATCGACACCGTTACCGAGGCGTTTCGACATCTTATTGCCATTCTTGTCAAGAACCAAACCGTTGGAGATGACATTCTTGAAAGCCACACTGTCGAAGCACATCGTTGCGATGGCGTGCAGCGTGTAGAACCATCCGCGTGTCTGGTCGACACCCTCGGCGATGAAATCGGCCGGGAACTGGTCCTTGCGCAGCTCCTCGCCCATATAGTGTATCTGGGCGTAAGGCATAGCGCCACTGTCGAACCACACGTCAATCAGGTCGGGTTCACGGCGCATAGGCTTACCGCTGGGCGAGACAAGAATAACGTTGTCGATATAAGGTCTGTGCAAATCGAATGCATTGACATCCGAATTTGCATAAGGATTGTCCTTCATAAAGCCTGCTGCGACAGACTTTTCTATCTCCTCGCGCAGTTGTTTGATGCTGCCGATGCAAATCTCCTCGCGACCGTCCTCAGTGCGCCAGATGGGCAGCGGTGTACCCCAGTAGCGGCTGCGGCTCAAGTTCCAGTCAACAATGTTCTCAAGCCAGTTGCCAAAACGGCCTGTACCGGTGGCTTCGGGCTTCCAATTGATGGTCTTGTTGAGTTCTATCATACGCTCTTTCAATGCAGTGGTGCGGATGAACCAGCTGTCAAGCGGGTAGTATAGTACCGGCTTGTCGGTACGCCAACAGTGGGGATAACTATGCGTGTGTTTCTCGCTCTTGAAGAGCTTGCCCTCGCCTTTAAGCATCACGACGATTTCAACGTCGAGACTCATATCCTTCTCGGTCTTGGTGGGGTCAAAAGCATTTTTCACAAACTTGCCTGCATACTGGCTGTAAAGGTCGACATTGACATTTGCCTTGACCCATTCTGCATCAAGATCCTCGATGGGAGCGAAACGGCCCTGACGGTCTACCATAGGCATCTGCTTGCCATCGCGGTCGTAGAGCAGCAGGTCGGCGATGCCTCCCTTCTTGGCCACACGTGCGTCGTCGGCACCGAAAGTGGGAGCGATATGGACAATACCGGTACCGTCCTCGGTGGTGACATAGTCGCCCAGTATGATTCGGAACGCCTCGGTATCGTTGGCGGTACGGTGAGTCTGGGCAGCGCTGTCGACAGCGGTAGGCTTGACCCACGGAATCAGCTGTTCATAGTAAAGTCCCTCAAGGTCAGTGCCTTTACACTCAGCAACGATTTTGTACGACGGAGCATCGTCGGCATTCTTCGAGGGCGGGAACATACTGTCCACAAGCGCTTTGGCCATAACAATGCGGCAAGGTTCATTTGTGTAGGGATGAGTTGTTTCGAGCAGCACATAGTCAATCGAAGGACCTACACAAAGCGCCGTGTTGCTTGGCAATGTCCACGGAGTCGTGGTCCAAGCTATGGCGTAGGTTGTGAGCGGAGTGCGGAAAGCGGAAAAAGGAGAACGGCCATCTCTCGTTTTCAGTTCGCCGTTTTCATCCTTCAGTTTGAACATCGCCACACAGGTGGTGTCCTTCACGTCGCGGTAACAGCCCGGCAGGTTCAGCTCGTGGCTCGACAGGCCGGTGCCGGCAGCGGGGCTGAAAGGCTGAATAGTGTATCCTTTATAGAGCAGACCCTTGTCGTACAGCTTCCTAAGCAAAAACCAAAGGGTCTCGATATATTCATTTTCAAAAGTGATGTATGGGTTCTTGAGGTCGACCCAATAACCCATCTGTTTTGTCAGCTCGTCCCACAAATCCTTGTATTTCAACACCTCAGTGCGGCAGGCACGGTTATATTCGTCCACGCTGATTTTCTTGCCGATATCCTCCTTGGTGATGCCAAGCGTTTTCTCCACACCCAGTTCGACAGGAAGACCGTGAGTGTCCCAACCAGCCTTGCGGTCTACGTGGAAACCTTTCTGCGCCTTGTAGCGGCAGAACACATCCTTGATGGTGCGAGCCATAACGTGGTGAATGCCGGGCTTGCCGTTGGCACTCGGAGGACCGTCGTAAAACACAAATGCAGGATGTCCCTCCGACAGTTTCTGTCCCTTCTCAAAAGTCTCGTTTTCTTCCCACCAGCGACGTACTTCCTCGCCTATCTGGGTTAAATTAAGCTGTTTATATTCTTTATAGTTCATATCTTTATAACATATTATTCACACATAATCAGCACATTGCACACTTTTCACAGCATACAACGAAACTACAAAAATACAAAAATATTCGGAATTTGGCGGAATAAAAATAAAAATCCCTGTTACTATCCCTGGCATATGTACAGTATTTGGCACAAGCTCCGGTGGAGCGCGTGGAGGGGCCTTGTGCGTGGCAGCCCGGTTATATCTCTCCCCCCTATTTCCCCTGGCATATGTACAGTATTTGTACAGTATATGTACAGTATATGTACGCTTTAGAAGCGTACATATACTGTACATATACTGTACAAATACTGTACATATGCCTTTGAATACTTAATGCACAAGTAGTTACAAAGGCAAAAAAAGGTATTTTCGCAAAATGGTGTCTATAGAGTTATGTTAGTGTCGTCACAACAAAAGAGTTTTTTTTTCGTTACAAGTGTAAAAAAAAGAGCGATAACGTTACCAATATTTCAGAAAACCAAAGAGTATTTTCGGTTAAAAATGTTTAACGAATGAAAACGTTTATGAGAAGCATTATAGTTTTGACTCTGGCTGCTTTTGGAGTGGTCGGCAGTGTGCAGGCACAGCCACGCGACCGCCGTGCCGATTTGGAGGTGAGGTGCTTATACGACCACGCCGTGTCGGATGCAGGCCGTATCTGGCTTGTGACACGCTGCGGCAAGGTACACACCGCCGACAACATACATTCGACTTGGCGCACGGCGATGCAACCCGAAAAGGAATATCTGAGCGGCCCGACTTTAGACCGCGTGGCGGCCTTCGGCGACAAGGTAGCTGTTGTGGCTGGCTTCATTCCCCGCAAGGTTGCTTCGAGCAATCCAAAATGGAACTTTGAGTTCGTCTACGACTTCATTCTGCGCACCACCGACCAAGGGATGACGTTCGACACGGTCTTTTTCGGAGAGGGCACGCACTGGATAAACGGTTTTTGCTATCACAGCGACGGGCGCCTGTGGATGGGTTCGGCGCAGGCCACCAGCCCTGGGGTGCTCTTCTTCTCGGCCGACAGCGGCAGCACTTTCACGACATTGCGCAAGGATTTCGACACTCTGGTCACTATCAGGGCCATCGAGATGTTGGACAGCCTAAACGGTTTTATCGGAACATACGAGAATCAGCTGTACGCCACCGACGACAACTGGCGCACTTTCCGCCGCCTTCCGACGCCGAAAGACCAGCTGGGATCCAAGACTTATTTCAAGCACGGCAATATTAACAGCATACGTTTGTGGAACGATTCCATTTACGTCGAGCAGAACGGCACGATGTTCTGCACCGCGACGGGCGACAATCCGCAATGGGAACCTGTGCCGTTGCTACAATGTGAGGTGGACAGGGAGAACGGTGCGATGTGGGCATTGACGGAGGATGGAGTATTACTAAGGGGAGTTAAGGGGGAGTTAATGGAAGTTAAAGGGAAGTTAAAGGTCGATACAAACGGTGGGTTAAGGCTTGGAGAGGCAGAACTTATCCGCGTTGTTGACGGCAAGTTGTACGCCTCTGTCCAATTCGGGGTGCTGCGCATAAGTCCCGACGGCAAGGTGGACACCTGCAGATACTACACCACACAACAGCCAATCAAGGAGGACTGGGACTGGTTGAAACTGGGTCACGATCCTCGGATGTGGGCTTCCGACCGCAAAAGTGTCTATCTTACAGACAACAAAGGATGGTACCGCATAGCACAGACACAGGGCATCGCTGCCTTGAGTCCCGACCCGACGAGCGACGCACACATAATTCTCTCCCTTGCCGACAACACCCAGCGCCGCATCGACACAGCAGGACACATCGAGCCGTTCCGCTTCGACAACCCGCTTGGGGATTTCCTCGCACAGGGGCTGCAAAGCGTAACCATCGAGACATACAGCTCGGGTTGCTACCATTACGACTCCTACAGCATCACCTATCGCCGCAACGGCGATGAGCTTTACGAGGCCGAAAAGAGTTTCGATAGCGGCAGTTTCGTCAATCGCTATTTCCCGGTGGCACAAGTCGAAGAGGCTTTGCGTAACCTCAGCCTCCGATACGACACCAAACCTTCCGCTGCCGACTTCGGCTTTGAGGACACGACAGTTGATGTCAACGCCATATTCAAGGAAGTTCCCAGATACTGGTCAACAAACAGTTACGGCTATATCGTTACGTTTGTGAACGGCCTCGGCGACACAGTTAAGGCCAACGGAAGTTGCTCAATGTTCAACGAAATAGGCCAGCGCACACGCTTCCCCTGGCTGCTGCCAATGTATGTCAACAGCCCTACGGCGTACTTTTCATCCTTCCAACCCTGCCTCTGGCAGGCATTGAAGCCTATGATGCCCGACGGAATGCTTTTAAAGGGCTTCCTGGACAATAAGACTTTGAAGCCGCTATACAAGTTCAAAAGCGGCGACCTGCTGTTTTGTTTGCGACAGAACTCGGATATGGAGAAAGCCATAAGCAGCAGTACGGGCGAATACACACACGTTGCCATCGTTGAGGTTGACAGCACCGGTCAGGTTTGGATTATCGAAGCCTCGGGCGACAATGGCGTTCATCGCGTCCCCTACAACAAATGGAGCTACTGCACCTTCGGTGCCTTCAGCGCCTACCGCCTCAACGTGCCGTTCGACACCGCAGCGGTCATTGCCCGCGCCAAATCGTTCCTTGGCCAGCCCTACGACGACAGTTTCCTGCCCAACAACGGACAGATGTACTGCTCGGAACTGGTGTACGAGGCATATCTTGACGCTGCTGGCAACCATCTGTTCAAAAACCAGCCAATGAACTTCCGCGACAAGCGAGGCAAGATGCCCCGATACTGGAAAAAGCATTTCCGAAAACTGGGCATTGCCATCCCCGAAGGGGTGCCGGGCACCAACCCAAGCGATATGTCGAAGTCGCCAATACTGACAAATGTTTTGTGAAATGAGTCACCTGTTTCCCAACCACAGACGCGTAACGAGACGGCATCTGCGCAACGCCGCCCTTGGCAACCCGACCACCGTCAGCGCCTTCATTATATGGGTAGCGGCATTTGCAGCACTCTGGATTTTCATTGTGTACATAATTGAAGCCAACGACCCGATACGGAACTGCATAGACACAGGCAACTATGCCGTCGAACAGCTTGAGGCATACCGCAGCGAGAACGATACCGTCCCCGACGGTTTGGAAGTCTTTGGCTTCCGCAAAAGCGGCAACAACAGCTATTACATCCAATTACCCCACCACAATGCCGCCTACGGAATTGACTACATCAAGACGAGCGATACGACCTACCACATCCGTTTCGGCTCGGAGAGATTTATCGGTGGCGAATGGCTCCCTGCCGAAAGGATGTGGCGAATCGTAAACAACATCGTGCAAGACACGACGCTGGTAAAGACATTCTAAATATTCAGCTTGGCGCCTACAAAGAAGGTTCGGGGACGCGCAGGGCCGTAGATGTATGAGGCATCGCGTTCAGGACCGCTGTCGAAGTCGCGCTGGTAGCTGTCGAAGAGGTTCTGCACACCTGCATTTATTTCCAATGCCGTGCGTTTGCCAAACGGTATGCTGTAGGAGGCCTTGAGCGTAAGGTCGAAGAACGAGGGCGTCGTCACTTGCTCGACGTCGATTGCAGCCGAATGCTTGCTGTCCGAAGCGATGGAATGGTATACCAGCATCGGACCCGTGAAGGTGCCGCTGGCCATCAGCTGAAACCTGTCGACAGGATTGTAGGTGACGTTGAGATAGCCATAGAAGTCAGGCACACGCTCCATACGCTGCTCGAACTTGCCTTCGCTCCACTCCTGTCCTTCGCCTGTGTAGCGACTGCTCTGCCAGGTACCACCCAACTGCATCTGCAGCTTCTCTACTGGTGTCAGGCGAAGTTCGAAGTTCAGACCTTTCACCTCTGCGCCGTCTTCGTTGCGACGCTCGTACATAAGATAACCCGCTGTGGTGTCGTCAAACAGCAACTCGTTGACAAAGGCGTTGTTAATACGTGTGTAGAAGCCCTCAATCAGCAGGTCACCCTCCATCTTGCCGATGTGGAAGCAGAAGTCGCCCGAGGCGTTGAGCGAGTGTGAACGTTCCTCGCGCAGGCCTTCGGCATTCGACAACTTGAAGAGTTCGCCATTCACAGCTCCTACGTGCAGGTCCTCGTTGTAAACCTGCGGAGCACGGAAGCCCGATGAATAGCCGGCACGCAAAACCACGTGATGGCTCGGTGCATAACGCAGGTTGAGGCGGGGGCTTACGACGGGATTGTCAAGCATAGTGTGCTTGTCGGCACGGACACCGACAAGGATGTTCCAGCGGTCGTTCTTCCACTCGTTTTGCAGATAGGCGCTCGCAACCGACACATCCTGCCGCAACGTGTCGGCCTCGGCC
>JAEEMK010000012.1 GCA_016283175.1 Bacteroidales bacterium | reverse complement strand
AGGACCAATTCTGCAATCAATCCCAAAACTGCGGCAAGGAGTCTTATTGAATCTGGGTACACCAAAGAAATGATGAGTGTGAATGCGCCTATGGCACAGGCGAAAAAGCCAAAGGTTGACCAAATACCGCTAACAAAGCGGCTGACATCGTTCCGCACGTTTTCAGAAGCATTCTTGTCCCGCAAGAAACGCTCTGAAGGAATTCCGATGGCAGGCAATGCGAACCAAAGCCAGTTCCAGGCTTCGTTGTCGGTAAATTTGCAGAGCGCGTAAATCAATAAAGAAAAGAATGTGAGCAACACGCCCCAAAAGATAAAGAACCTCCCGCTTTTACGGGTTATTTCCTTGCGGCTGTTGTTGAGCGTCTCGGTAATGAGCGACAGGCTTTCTTCAGCCGTCATTTTGCTGTTTTGTTCAATTGTGTTTTCCATTTTTGTTACATTTTGATAATTTTACTTTCTGATGATTTGACTTCTGCCATTTCAGATTTTAAGTGCACTAATTTGTTTTAAAATGACGGTGCAAAGATAAACAAGTTTATGAAATAAACCAAAATATTTTTAAAATCTTTTTGTATATATTTGATACTTAAATAAATAAAAATACAAGATTATGTTTGGATTTGTGTGAAAATGGCATATTTTTACAGAAAAAATATCAAAATTATCACATTTGATATGTCAATTACCAAAACAATCTACCGATTGGAAGGGTTAAATATGCACTGGTTTGATTCCGCCAACGGGTATAAAATAATAATTAAGTAATAATCCTTTTAATCCAAAATTAATTCGTATCTTTGCAATTTAAATAAAACTGACAAGAGCATTGCAAGGTGTTATTTTAGAAAATATTAATACTCCTGAAGAGTTGCGCAGGTTACCTGTTTCTGATTTGTCTGAGCTGGCGCGCGAGATGCGCAACTACATTGTTGACACCCTTGCCACGCATCCTGGCCATTTGGCCTCTTCGCTTGGCACGGTTGAGTTGGCAATAGCACTGCACTACGTTTACAACACTCCAGACGACAAGGTGGTGTGGGATGTCGGGCACCAGGCCTATGCACACAAAATTCTTACAGGTCGTCGCGATTTGTTTCCAACAATACGCACATACGGTGGTATCAGCGGCTTTCCTCGAATGGATGAGAGTCCATACGATGCCTTTGGCACAGGCCATAGTTCAACGTCGATTTCGGCAGCTCTGGGAATGGCCACGGCTTCGAAACTGATGGGCGATACTTCTCGTCAGCATATCGCAGTCATTGGTGACGGTGCTTTGACTGGCGGCGAGGCGTTTGAGGCGCTTAACAATGCTGGCGTGTCGAAAGCCAATATTTTGGTGATACTCAACGATAACGGCATATCGATTGACAAGGCTGTCGGCGGTTTGAGCCGCTACTTGGTTAAAATAACCTCTTCGCAGAAATACAATCGCCTGAAAGAGAGTGTGTGGCGCAAGACTGGCGGCGACGAGAAACCTGCAAAAGGCAGGAACTTCATCTCCCGGTCGCTGGCAGCGTTGAAGTCGTCACTGTTGTCGCGTTCCAACCTTTTTGAGTCGCTTGGTTTTCGATATTTCGGTCCAGTCGATGGCCACGATGTGGAACAACTGGTCGATGTGCTTTCTAGCCTTAAGACATTAAAAGGCCCCAAATTACTGCACATCGTTACCAAAAAGGGCAAGGGAATGAAGGAAGCCGAGCGCAACCCGGTGACCTATCACGCTCCGGGCAAATACGATGCTGAAACAGGTTTACAGTTGCATAGCGACAACTCTCAGCAACCACTGAAATATCAGGATGTTTTCGGGCATACCATCATAGAGCTTGCAAAGGCCAATGACCGCATTGTTGGTATCACCCCGGCTATGCCTACTGGATGTTCTTTGAATTTGATGATGGCGCAGATGCCTGATCGTGCCTTCGATGTCGGCATTGCCGAGCAACACGCAGTGACGTTTGCGGCAGGATTGGCTGCGCAGGGTATGGTGCCGTTTTGCAACATCTATTCGTCGTTTATGCAACGTGCTTATGACCAGGTCATTCACGATGTGGCATTGCAGAAGTTGCACGTCGTTTTCTGCCTTGACCGAGCGGGTTTGGTCGGTGACGATGGCCCTACGCACCACGGTGTATTCGATATGGCTTTTTTCCGTGCTATACCGAACCTTACCATCTGTGCTCCAATGGATGAGCACGAGTTGCGCGATATGATGTACACAGCACAGCTTGAAGGTCAGGGGCCGTTTGTGATCCGCTACCCTCGCGGCCTCTCGGTGCACCACGACTGGCACAACGAGATGCATAGCCTTGTTGTGGGTAAAGGACGCTGCATAAATGAAGGCGACGATGTCGCTGTGCTTACAATTGGCCATATCGGCAACGAGGCCGCTGTGGCGGTGGAAAAACTACGCCAAGAGGGTAGGAGAGTTGGGCACTACGATATGCGATTCGTAAAGCCTCTTGATACGGAACTGCTGGACGAGATTGGCTGCCGGTATTCTTTTGTCGTTACTGTTGAGGACGGTTGTCTGGAAGGTGGTTTTGGCAGTGCTGTGATGGAATATTACGAACCACGCAGAGTGGAGGCTGAACGCCTTGTCAGTCAAGGGGTAACCTTGAATGACGACAATCATAAATACCCTGTCGTGAAGCGACTTGGCATACCCGACGAGTTTGTAACTCACGGACCTGTGGCAAAGCTCCGTAGCGATTGCAAAATAAATGCCGACAGCATCTATTGTGAGGTTCTCTATCTGCTGTCACCCGAAAGTTGAAAAACAATGAAAAAACGCCTTGTCATACTGCTGTTTGCATTTTTGGTGCCGCTCACGACGCTGAAGGCGTATGATTTCAAGAAAGCGAACAGAGGCAAGATGTTGTTCTACAGTGTTCTGACTGACAGTACTGTCGCTGTTGTGGCTCCTGAAGGACGGGCAGGCGGCTGGGGCGACAATGAACAGCCCGATGGGCGGCTCGATATTCCCGGTGTCGTTGTGCGCGACGGACAGAAATACAGTGTTGTTGAGGTGGCTGAAAACACTTTTCTTGAATGTGACAGGCTCGAAGCCGTTACAATCCCTGCCACGGTCAACACTTTGGGCAACAATGCATTCGGACGTTGCGGCTCGCTGAAGACGGTTGTTTTCAATTGCGACAGCCTTGGTACGGCTTTTAACTCTTTTGCGGGGTGCGACGCCATAGACAGCATTGTTCTTTCTGCATCAGTGCGAAAAATGCCGCCTTTTGTTTTCGCGGAAATGCGTAGAATCGGCAATGTTGTCTTGAGATGTGAACATCCCGAAGTAATGACCAATCTTTTTTTTGGATGCCAAGCGAGTGCAAAGCTTGTGGTAGGATCCAGTGTAAAGCGGATCCCGTCTTTTCTTTTTTATAATTTTACAGGGCTGGAAACAGTTGAATTCGAGGACGTAATTCCATCGCTGACCACTATTGGTGAGTGTGCATTCGTTAACTGCACTGGTCTTGATGAAATCACGATTCCCGCCAGCGTAAGGAGTATCGAGTCGGGTGCTTTTGCCCATTGTACGCCTAGTACGCTTTCATTTCTTCCGCAGCGTTCGCCGTCAGTGTCTGGCAATGCTTTTTTTGGTGTCGACAAGACGCTTACGGTACTTATTCCCTGTGCTTCGCTTGTGTCGTATGCCAATTCGGCTGTTGGGCGTTATTTTGAAAATATGGCTTATTCCGGCCTATGTGACGATAGTGTCGAACGAATGAAAATCATATACATACACGACACTGTTGTGGTCCACGACACTGTTTTTGTGAGCGGTTTCGGCAGTGTGCAGAGCGATACTGCAACCGTTGAGGTTCAGACAGAAGAAACACCCGATGGAGATGAGGTAGAGATTGAAGATGAAGAGGATGAACCGTGGATTTTTATCGATGGCAAGACCGTCCGCATTGCCAAGGCAATCGAAATGCGCGGTGTGGGGATTCGTGTGTTCGACGAAAAAGGACGTATGATTGTCGACGACCGTATACCCGTCGACCAGCCTGTGGACAACTACTACGTCAAA
Source organism: Bacteroidales bacterium (assembly GCA_016283175.1). Taxonomy (GTDB): domain Bacteria; phylum Bacteroidota; class Bacteroidia; order Bacteroidales; family P3; genus Colimorpha. The sequence continues at coordinate 4,431 of JAEEMK010000012.1, read as the reverse complement.
CTGCCCAAACGTCAGCGCTATTTCATCCGTTTCAATATGGGTACGCCTATTCTGATTGATGTAGAAAAGCAGGAAATACATTAAATACAGACTTGTAATTGTTCGTTCAAGACGGAAAAATGCCTCGAAAAATGTATTTGTCAACAAATGCGTGAAAAAAATTTTGTCAGTCCAATAATTAGTTGTAATTTTGTATTTTCATAGATAATTGCAGTTTGTTGTTTGACAGTCTGTTAAACAAATATTTGCTGTTTCTATGCATATGATTATTGAATATTGTTAAAATTATAATAATTAAAAAAGTAAAAAAAATGACACCTTCACACATCGAGCACATTGGTATAGCTGTTACCAATCTGGATGAAGCCATCAAGTACTGGGAAGATGTAATGGGCCTCAAATGCTACGCTATTGAGGAGGTTACGGACCAGAAAGTGAAAACCGCCTTTTTCAAGATCGGCGACGTGAAAATCGAGCTTCTCGAGCCCACCTGCCCCGAAAGCACCATAGCCTCGTTCATCGAGAAGAACGGCGGCAAGGGTGGTATGCACCACATTGCTTTCGCAGTTGATGACACCAACGCTGCCCTCAATGAGGTCAAGGACAAGGGTGTGCGTCTCATTGACCAGCAGGCTCGCAAAGGCGCTGAGAACCTTAACATCGGTTTCCTGCATCCTAAGAGCACTTTGGGTGTTCTCACCGAACTGTGCTGCAAATAAACAAATGAATTTTCGGGGTGGAGCCAGTCCGCTAAGGGCTGTGTAAAAGCCTCACATTATAAACCTACAAATAATTCAAATATGGCATTTGAAGAAAAAATAAAGGAACTTCTCGACAAGAGAAATGAAGCCAAGATGGGCGGCGGCCAGAAGCGCATCGACAAACAGCACGAACAGGGAAAACTCACTGCACGTGAGCGTATCGCCCTGCTCCTCGACGAAGGCTCGTTTGAAGAGTTTGATATGTTTGTCACCCATCGCTGCACTAATTTTGATATGCAGAAGCAGTCGTTTTTGGGCGACGGCGTTGTTACTGGCTACGGTACTATCGACGGCCGCCAGGTGTATGTCTTCGCACAGGACTTTACAGTTTTTGCCGGTTCACTGTCTGAGACTATGTCGTTGAAAATCTGCAAAGTTATGGATCAGGCTATGAAGGTCGGTGCTCCCGTCATCGGTCTTAACGACTCGGGAGGAGCTCGTATTCAGGAAGGCTGCAATTCGCTGGCCGGCTATGCTGAAATCTTCGAGCGCAACATCCTTGCTTCGGGTGTGGTGCCGCAGATCAGCGCCATTTTCGGTCCCTGTGCCGGTGGTTCGGTCTACAGCCCTGCTTTGACCGACTTCATCCTTATGTCGAAAGAGAACAGCTATATGTTCCTCACCGGCCCGAAGGTTGTGAAGACCGTCACCGGCGAGGATGTCACCACCGACAAGCTGGGTGGCGCTATGGTTCACGCCACCAAGAGCGGTGTGGCCCATTTCGTCGGCGAGACCGAGGAGGCTACGCTGCAGCTTATCCGCGACATCATCAGCTATATTCCTTCGAACAACTTTGAAGAGGCTCCTTATGTTCCCACCGAGGACCCGATCGACCGCCTCGAGGACAGCCTCAACACCATCATTCCCGAGAACCCCAACCAGGCTTATGATGTAAAGGACATTATCCACGCTATTGTTGACGAAGGCAAGTTCCTCGAAGTCCACGAGAAATTTGCTCCCAACCTGGTGGTTGGTTTTGCCCGTTTCGGCGGTGTGTCGGTAGGTGTTGTCGCCAACCAGCCTAAGTCGATGGCCGGTGTGCTTGACTGCAACAGCAGCCGCAAGGGTGCCCGCTTCGTGCGTTTCTGTGATGCTTTCAATATTCCTATCGTCACTTTGGTAGACGTACCGGGCTTCCTGCCTGGAACGGGTCAGGAGTATGCCGGCGTCATTGCCCACGGTGCCAAGTTCCTCTTTGCCTATGGCGAGGCCACGGTGCCCAAGGTTACCGTCACTCTGCGCAAATCCTACGGCGGTGCTCACATCGTTATGTCGTGCAAACAGTTACGCAGCGACATCAATTACGCTTGGCCGACTGCTCAGATTGCCGTTATGGGTGCCAGCGGTGCCACCGAAGTGCTGCAGGGTCGTGCTCTCAAGGAAATCACTGATCCTGAAGAGAAAGCCAAATTTATGGCCGAGAAGGAAAAGGAATACAACGACCAATTTGCAAATCCTTACAACGCAGCCAAGTACGGCTACATTGACGATGTCATCGAGCCGCGCAACACTCGCTTCCGTGTTATACGTGCCCTACAGGCCCTGGCTACCAAGAAGGATTCGCTGCCGTTGAAGAAACACTGCAATATTCCTTTGTAATAGTGATTTGTCAATCGTATTAGGTAAACAGAATATCAACGAAACTTTTTTTAAACCTTAAATATTTATCAAAACAATGAAAAAAGCTTTTATGACCGGATTCCTCGGAATCGCATTTGCTTTCGCAATGGTTGCCTGCAACGGCAACGCCACCACTGAAGACACCATCGCCGACACCACTGGTGCAACGATGGAGCAGACTGACGCTTGTATGCAGCATTGCCAAATGACCTGCCCCGACAGCGTATGTCTGGCTGCCAACTGCGAAAACTGCGTTTGTCCCGAAGACAGCCCGTGCCACCAGAAACCCGAATGCAAGGGTGAAGGCCAGTGCTGCAAGGAAAAGGCTGCCGCTGAAGGTCAGTGCTGCAAAGAAAAAGGCGCTGCCGAAGGCTGCAAAAACCACGAGGGATGCAAGAAAGAATGTGAGAACCACAAGTAATTGGTGTTCTCGTGAATGTTGAAGGGTGGGGGTTGCCAATAAAACAATTGCAACTCTCACCGTTTGACAATCAAAAAACTTAAATCAGAATTCAAACGATGAATATAGTAAACAGATTATTAACTGCCGGCTTCTTGATCCTCTCGTTGTGTGCATCGCCGTTGCGTGCCCAGAACGATGGATTTGTAGCCGATGACACTGTCCTGACCCACTTTGAGACCAACAATCCTCAAAGCGGTATTGGTGTCGACGTTAACGATTTCCTGCCGGTGCAGGCTTGTTATGTCGGCAATCAGGATATGTTTGTGGTCATCGACAGCATTGACAATACTGTCGACATCGTCTTCCGTAACGAGAAGATGTCCTTCGACACCACTATCCGTGTGCTGGCCGATGAACCCCGCGGTCGTCACGACCTTGTTAACATTTTGAGACCAAAGAGCGTTGGATACTATGATGGATATGTGCTCTTTTTAGCTTCTTCAAAGAAAGACTCGTCATATCTTGCTGTCCTCGATATGGAGGGCAACGAGGTGAACCGTGTCAGCTTTGGCTGCTGCAGCTATGCCTTCAAGGTTTTCCCCGACGAGCTTATTGTCGTGGGACGTAACCCGCTGGGCTATGACATCAATGTCCTCGACCTCAGCAATGGTATTGCCAACATAAGCCTCGAAGAAGGCCACGCTACACGTCTGCACTACCACGTGCCGAAACAGGCTGATCGCATTCGTGAGTCCGACCCCATCGGCATTGGTCTTACTGTTGTAGCCGTTTCGGTGGTGTTTCTTGCTTTGTTGTGCATCTCGCTGATACTGAAAGGATATGGCAAGCTTATTGTTAAGACTCAGGATCGCAAAGCCAACAAAGTTGCTGCTAAAGACAGCGCTGCTGCTGTAATGCCTTCGCCTTCGGAAACATCGGGTGAGATCTACGCCGCCATTGCCGCCGCCATATATATGTATGACGAGGAGATGCACGACGAGGAGAACACCGTCATCACCATTCAGAAGGTTGAACGTGCTTGGACGCCTTGGAACGCCAAGTTCTACAATATGAATCATTATTTCAATAATAATAAGAGATAGTTACAAGATGAAAAATTTCAAATTCAAAATAAACGGCACTGAATACTCGGTAGATATCAACGAGGTTGAAGGCCAAGAGATTACGTTGGATGTCAACGGTACCCCCTACAAGGTTACTGTGGACAGAGAAATGAAGCAGAAGCAGGTTGTTATGACCACACGCACGGCTCCGCGCGTCAGTGCAGCTCCCGGTGGTGCAGTACAGACATCGGCACCCGCATCGAAGGGCTCGAAGGTTACTACACCGCTGCCTGGTACCATTCTCGATGTTTTTGTTAACGTTGGCGACAAGGTGAAGGCTGGCCAGACCGTTGTACTGCTTGAGGCTATGAAGATGGAGAACAACATCGAGGCTGACGTCGAAGGTACCGTTACCGAGGTGAAGGTCCGCAAGGGTGACTCCGTCCTCGAAGGCGATGTTATGGTTGTTATCGGATAAGTTTGTAGTTAAAAGGGTTAAAAAGGTTGGAAAGGTTCGCTCCCTACGGTCGTTGAAAGGCTGATAAGAACCAACCCACAAACCTTTATAACCTTTAAAACCTTT
>JAEEMK010000079.1 GCA_016283175.1 Bacteroidales bacterium | reverse complement strand
GAGATCTTTAAGTCCGTGCTCCACCATAAAGGTGATCCTCTGGATGATACTGTAAATGATACTGTAAATGATACTGTAAATGATACTGTAAATGATACTGTAAATGATACTGTAAATGATACTGTAAATGATACTGTAAAAACAACTCCTACCCAAGATGGTATCATTGATTTGGTGAGGAAGAATCCTTCGTTCACATACGATGAACTGGCAGTACAACTTGGTGTTGGAAGAGCCACGATTGCACGAAATATTGCCATACTTAAAGACAGAGGGGTTTTGGAACGTATTGGAGAAGACAAGAACGGATATTGGAAACTTAAAAAATAGCACTTATGACCAAGCTGACGGAATCCGACATAGAGCAGATGCTTATCGAACAGCTATATTTAATATTGGCTATCTTTGCAAAATGAATTGAATATGGCAAAAGACATGGATATAATGTCTCAACGGTGTTGAGAGAAATAAAAAGGTTTCTCCAGTGGTGAGGTAAACAAATAAACAGAAAATAATGACTGAAAAGTACAGATAATAATGAACCCAGAAGATTATAAGCAGTGGATTGCAGAGCTGAAAAAACGTGTCAGGTCTGCGCAGATCAAGGCCGCTGTATCGGTGAATAGCGAACTGATAAACCTGTATTGGTCTATCGGACAAGATATTGTTGAGAGAAAGGTGGAAGATGCTTTGGGCGGGAACTTTTATAAAAGGATTAGTCAGGATTTGCAGTCGGAATTTCAAAATGTAAAAGGGTTCTCAGAGCGCAACATATACTTTATGCGGGCTATGTATGTCCTGTTTTCCCCTATGGCATACAAACTGCCACAAGCTGTGGCAGTGGATAAAGTGCCACAAGCTGTGGCACCCGATATTCGCAAGACAGTATGCCGCATTCCGTGGGGGCATATCCGATACATAATCGACAAGCACGTCTCACCAGAAGAAATGAATTGAATATGGCGAAAAACATGGATATAAGGAATAATGACAATATGCGAATGGCGATTGCGAACACATGTGTTCACAATTGGGAATGGGTGTTGTATTCAATATGTCGCAGCCTTACAGGCTGCCGGCCTTCGCGCAGGGTCGTCGCTCCTCAGGGCGCTGCCCGTAGGGTAAATCTATTACAGCCTTTCAGGCTGTCTGGGGATTATTCCTCTTCTATAGCTCATGGCGTTGCCATTGAGCATTATCTGTCGCGGCACTCCGTGCCTGATTCCAATACTGCATCATTCGACGGCATACAGAGCCTGAAAGGCTCATACATATATTGCCTATGGCATCGCCATTGGCAAATGGCCGCCTCCACCCACACCACGAGCCTGAAGGGCTCTAACAGATATACCCTGCGGCATCGTCGTAGGTTTTCTATGGCATCGCCATTGGCGAGCCTGAAGGGCTCGGACAGATTTGAATTAAATCATTCATGTAATATCTAATAACATGGCACAATCACTCGCACAAGTCTATATCCATCTGGTCTTCCACACCAAATACAGCTCTGTAACCATACGCGAAGAGGACCTTCCTAAGCTTTTCGCATACATCGACGGCATCGTCGTAAACCAAAACGCAATGGTCATACAAATCGGCGGTGTGCCCAACCACATACATATCTTGTGCACCCTTCCCCGCATCGTCTCCATGGCAAATTTCGTCGAGGAAATCAAGAAATGCAGCAGCAGATGGATCAAGACATTGGATTCCTATTATTCCAAATTCGCATGGCAAGGGGGTTATGGCATATTCTCAGTAAGTGCTTCGCAAGTACAAAAGGTAAAAGATTATGTGACGAATCAGAAGGAGCATCACCGCAAAAAGACCTTTCAAGAAGAATACGAGGCTTTTCTTAAAGCCTACAATATTGAGTATAATCCTGAATATGTGTTCAAAGACTAATAAAGCATTACTATGACCAAACTGACAGAATCCGACATAGAGCAGATGCTTATCGACCAGCTGAAGGACAAAGGCTACAGCTACCTCTACGGTCCCGACATTGCACCCGACGGCAAAACGCCCATGCGTGCCAGTTTCGAGGATGTGGTGCTGCGCGACAAGTTGGAGGCGGCTGTAAAACGGCTCAACCCGTCGTTGCCCAATTCGGTGCAGGACGAGGCTGTGAAAACCGTTTTACGTATCAGTTCGCCAGACGTGCTGGCCAACAACGAGGCGTTTCATCGTCTTCTGACAGAAGGTGTTCCGGTGTCGGTTTACAAGGACGGCATGGAACGCGGTGCAAGAGTCTGGCTTATTGATTTTAACGACCCGTGGAACAATGAGTTCACAATAGTCAACCAATTCACAATCATCGAAAACGGCCATAACCGCCGTCCCGATGCGCTGCTGTTTGTGAACGGTCTGCCCTTGGTCATATTCGAACTTAAAAATGCAGCCGACGAGAACGCCACTCTGCAGAGTGCCTATCGGCAGATTGAAACTTACAAACAGCAGATTCCGTCGCTGTTTACATACAATGCTCTAGTCGTTATTTCCGACGGGCTGGAGGCGCGTGCGGGCTCGCTTTCGGCGGGATTCAGCCGCTATACGGCATGGAAAAGCGAGGACGGCGAAAACATCGCTTCGCATCTGGTGAGCGAGTTGGAGGTGTTGGTCAACGGCATGATGAACAAGGAGACACTGCTGGATTTGGTGCAGTCGTTTACGGTGTTCGAGAAACAGAAACAGGAGGATTTGAAAACGGGCCTCACCACCATCAAAACGGTGAAGAAGATTGCCGCATACCATCAGTATTACGCTGTGAACAAGGCGGTTGAATCGACCTTGCGGGCTACGGGCATAAACCGCAGTTCTTTAGTGGCGGAATCGCCTACCAACTATGGTTTCCACACCGTGCATGAACAGCAGCCCGGCGATCATCGCGCCGGTGTGGTGTGGCACACGCAGGGCAGCGGCAAGTCGTTGACAATGGTGTTCTACACAGGCAAAATCGTGCAACGGCTCAACAATCCCACCGTTGTCATAATAACCGACCGCAACGACTTGGACGACCAACTTTTCGACACTTTTACTGGTGCGAAACAACTGCTACGACAGACACCAATCCAGGCCGAAAGTCGCGAACATCTGAAGAAGCTGCTAGCTGTGCAGTCGGGTGGCGTGATATTCACCACCATACAAAAGTTCCAGCCCGAGTCGGGCAATGTTTACGACACACTCACCGACCGCAGCAATGTCATCGTGATGGCCGACGAGGCACACCGCACGCAATATGGCTTCAAGGCCAAGACAGTGGATGTGCGCAACGAAGCCGATGAAGTCATCGGTTCGGAAATCAAGTACGGCTTTGCAAAGTATCTGCGCGATGCCTTGCCCAATGCCACCTATCTCGGTTTTACGGGAACGCCCATCGAGAAAGAGGACAAGAATACGCCTGCCGTTTTCGGCAACTATATCGATGTTTACGACATCGCCCAAGCCGTGGAGGACGGTGCCACGGTGCGTATCTACTACGAAAGCCGGCTCGCCAAGGTGGAACTCAGCGATGAAGGCCGTCAACTGGTGGAAGACCTTGACAAGGAGTTGGAAACAGAAAATCTGAACGATGTCCAGAAGGCCAAGGCGAAATGGACACAGCTCGAAGCGCTGATTGGCAGTCCGAATCGCTTGAAAAACATTGCCAAAGATATTGTCACCCACTTTGAAGAACGCCAAAAAGTGTTTGAAGGCAAGGCGATGATAGTGGCAATGAGCCGCAGAATTGCCGCGGAGCTGTACGATGAAATCATCAAATTGCGTCCCGAGTGGCATTCCGACGATTTAGCGAAAGGCGCTGTCAAAGTTGTGATGACCTCTTCGGCATCCGATGGCGCAAAGATTGCCAAGCACCATACCACCAAAGAGCAGCGCAGAGCTTTAGCAGAGCGCATGAAGGACCCCGACGATGAACTGAAACTCGTCATCGTGCGCGATATGTGGCTCACCGGTTTCGATGTGCCATGCCTGCACACGCTTTACATCGACAAGCCAATGCAAGGACATAACCTGATGCAGGCTATCGCCCGCGTGAACCGTGTTTATAAAGACAAGCCAGGCGGATTGGTGGTGGATTAT
>JAEEMK010000078.1 GCA_016283175.1 Bacteroidales bacterium | reverse complement strand
TCGTCACACATCGTTTTGTCGCTGCAGCAGCGCAACGCGAAACGATAAATATCGTCTGCAAATAGATCTATTGCGTTGTTGTATTCGGCCAGCGTCATCTTGGGTTCTTTGCTTTTCTACTATATAATCGTTTCAGACCCCTTAAATGATACACTTTTTTGAAGAAAAACTAAAATTTGAAAAAAAAACTATTAGTGATATAACGTATTCTTTTGTTTATCAGATAATTATATATTCGATTTTGACCCGTTGTGGAATGTGTTTTTCATCATAATTATTTTATGAGAACAAGTTGTTCGGCTCGTTCGAGTAGAGCGACCCTGACGAGGCAATCATCGCGGCACATAAGATTGGCGACGAATATCTGCAGAAAAATGTATGAGGTTATGCCACTTCCGAACCGTTCACGCACGGCACCTCGGGCTCAGTTTATGCGCTGGCTAAAGAAATGCCTAGCCATAGACGATATGAGCAAGTGCGACACCTTTACTCCGGCTTACAACAGTTCTTGAAGTGTAAGGCAAAAAAAACGGAGAGTTGTTTGCATTGTCAAATAACTCTCCGTTTTTAGTTTGCTGTTTTTTGCTCACTTGAGCGTCGTTACTGATTCTTTTGTCCAGAGTTTCAGAAAGTTTTCAACTTTTTGGCGGTTGTACGACTTGCCCTCTTCCAACGAGGCAGACTCCTGTATGTGTATTGGTGTGCCCTCCTCGTCAAGGATTACAAAAACTGGGAATCCGAAGCGTGCAGGATTGCCGAGGTATTTCATAGCCTCGCGGTTTTTGTTTGCTTTCGAGTAGTTTATGTGCACGTAGACGAAATTCTTTTCCAGCAGCGGCGCAACAACACTGTCGCTGGTGGCAAACTGTGCAAAGCGTATGCACCACGGACACCAGTTGCCGCCAACCTGGCACAGCACATAGCGGTCGGTCTGTTTGGCAAGTTCGACGGCGCCGGCAATTTGCGCCATACCGTCAACCTCCTCGTTGTAGTATTTTACATCCTGCGCCATTGCGCTGCCGATACCGAAAACCAATAATGCTATAATGACAATCTTTTTCATTGTTAGATTCTGAACTTTAAAATATTATCAATCCTTGTATCCATTTGGGTTCTGGCTCTGCCAGCGCCAGCTGTCGCGGCACATCTCATCAATGCCATATTCGGCCTTCCATCCCAGTTCGCGTTCAGCCTTCGACGGGTCGCTGTAGCAGGTGGCGATGTCGCCGGCGCGGCGCGGTTTGATGGAGTAGGGAACCTTGATGTCGTTAACCTTCTGAAATGCATTAACTACATCCAACACGCTGTATCCGTGGCCGGTGCCGAGATTGTATATGGCCAGTCCGCAGCGGTGGTCAATGGCTTTCAGGGCACAGACGTGGCCGCGGGCCAGGTCGACGACGTGGATATAGTCGCGAACACCGGTGCCGTCGGGTGTGTCGTAGTCGTTGCCGAAAACGCCCAGTTCAGGACGTTTGCCAATGGCCACTTGAGTAACGTATGGCATCAGGTTGTTGGGAATGCCGTTGGGATCCTCGCCCATAGTGCCGCTGGGATGTGCGCCGATAGGGTTGAAATAGCGCAGCAGGACGACATTCCATTCCGGGTCGGCCTTTTGAATGTCAATCATTATCTGTTCCAGCATACTCTTGGTCCATCCGTAGGGGTTGGTGCACTGGCCTTTAGGGCATTTTTCCGTGATTGGAATCTCCTCGGGATCGCCGTACACCGTTGCCGACGAGCTGAAAATGATGTTCTTGCAGTTGTGGTTGCGCAGCACGTCGAGCAACACAAGCGTACCGCCAATGTTGTTCTCATAATACTCCCACGGCTTTTCTACCGACTCGCCTACAGCCTTCAGTCCGGCAAAGTGTATGCAGGCATCGCAGGGATGTTCCGTCAATACACGATCCAAGCCTTCGCGGTCGCGAATATCTACCTGATAGAATGCCACTGGACGACCGGTGATATTCTGAACACGCTCCAGCGACACCTTCGATGAGTTGTTTAGGTTATCGACAACAACAACTTCGTAACCAGCTTGCTGCAATTCGACGATTGTGTGCGATCCGATGAATCCGGCACCACCTGTGACAAGTATTCTGCTCATATTGTTTTGTTGTTATTCTGTTATCGTTTTGTCTTTATATTTAATATAAAATGTTGTTTGTCAGGTTGTCAAAGCAAAATGTGCAATAGACAACCTTTTGCAAAGATATACATTTTTTTTAACTTGTTTCTACCTTTTCGGCAGTCTTGAACTAATCTTTTGTCCTGAGGCAGTGACTAGGGCAGTAGGTAGTTTGCCTTTCAAAAATGTTATTGGATATAAACGTTTTTCTTCCAACCAACATTGGCACCTGCAAAATTAGGGAAAAAGAAATTTTTACGGATTTTATTTCGACTTTTAAAACCCTGATATTGTAAATATTTGTATATAAGTGTATTATGTATCAGAATTTAATAATGTTTCACAGTGTTTTATAGTGTTGTGTTCGAAACAAAAATATTGCTTTCCATATACTTTCTTCGGCATATGTACAGTATTTGTACAGTATATGTACAGTATTTGTACGCTTCGAAAGCGTACAAATACTGTACATATACTGTACAAATACTGTACATATGCCTGTCTTGGTACTGGGCGAATGAGGGGGGGGGGCAGTCGACCACGCACCAGGTCCCTCCACACGCTTCACCGGAACTTGTGCCAAGTACCGTGCAATGGCCAGTGTAGGTGTGGAGAAAGTTTTGAAAAAATGTTTAATAAATGCCTTTGAGTTATTGCAGGAACGGACTTATTAATATTTTCTAAAAAATGTTTTTTTTTGGACAATATTTTTTTTGCTTTGTCGTTTCAAAGTCCGTGGCGAGATGAAACTCGCTGTGTTTTATATTGTTTTTTTAGACAACCGACATTATATTAGATATTTAGAATGATAGACATTGAATCATCGGCACGCCGCAACGCCCTCGACAAACTGATTGTCGTTGGTGACCGCGTACTTATTGAACCCGGCACTGCTGCGCAAAAGACCAAGAGCGGCCTCTATCTGCCTGCCGGATATCAGGAGAAAGAGGATATCCAGTCGGGATACATATTAAAATGCGGCCCGGGCTATGCGCTGCCCAATATGGACGGTGACGAGCCCTGGAACCCTAAAGACAAGGAACCCAAATATTTGCCACTTCAGGTCAAGCCTGGCGATTTGGCGCTTTTTATGCAAAAGAACGCTGTGGAAATCAAATATAACGGACATAAATACTACATCGTCCCGCAAAGTGCCATACTTTTGGTCGAACGCGACGAGTTTTGAAATATAGAATGTTTAAACATCAAATAATCAAAATATAAGACAAGCCAATGACTTCAAACGAAATACGCAGCCAATTCCTCAAATTCTTTGAGAGCAAGAATCACCACGTTGTACCGTCGGCTCCGATGGTAGTCAAAAATGACCCTACACTGATGTTCACCAACGCCGGTATGAACCAGTTCAAGGACATCTTTCTCGGCAACAGTCCTGCACAGTATCCGCGTGTGTGCGACTCGCAGAAATGCCTGAGAGTGAGCGGAAAACACAACGATTTGGAGGAGGTGGGACACGACACCTATCACCATACTATGTTTGAGATGCTCGGCAACTGGTCGTTTGGCGACTATTTCAAGAAGGAAGCAATAGCCTATGGCTGGGAGTTTCTGACCGAGGTGATGAAGATTGACAAGAACTCGCTGTATGTCACCGTCTTTGGCGGTGACGAGAAGGAGGGTCTTGCTATGGACACCGAGGCCTATGACTTCTGGAAAGAGCATATCGCCGAGGAGCGCATTCTGAAGGGTTCGAAGAAGGACAACTTCTGGGAGATGGGCGACCAGGGCCCCTGCGGTCCCTGTAGCGAGATACACATCGACCTGCGCGATGCGGAGGAGAAGACCAAAGTGCCTGGCGCTGAACTTGTAAACAAGGACAATCCTCTGGTTATTGAGATATGGAATCTCGTGTTTATGCAATACAACCGTCTGGCTAACGGAACTCTGGAGCCGCTGAAAGCCAAGCATATAGACACCGGTATGGGTTTTGAACGCCTTTGTATGGTTATGCAGGGCAAGAAGTCGAATTACGACACCGATGTTTTCCAGCCTCTGATTCAGGAAATTGCGAAAAGGGCAGGCTTGACCTATGGCAAAAACGAGGATGCCGACATCGCTATGCGTGTCTGCGCCGACCATCTTAGAGCCGTGAGTTTCTCTATTGCCGACGGTCAGCTGCCGTCGAATGCCAAGGCCGGCTACGTCATACGCCGCATCCTGCGCCGTGCTGTGCGCTACGGATACACATTCCTTGGTTTCAAGGAACCATTTATGCACACGCTTGTACCGACGTTGGTGGGGCAAATGGGAGACCAGTACCCTGAACTGAAAGCACAGCAGGAGCTTGTGTGCCGCATCATCAAGGAAGAGGAACAGTCGTTCCTCAAGACCCTTTCGAACGGAATTTTGAAGTTTGAAAACTATATAGCCAAAGCCCTCGAGTGCGAGACAAACTGCGAGGCCTGCGAACAGAAGGTCAAGGTTGAAAAGGTCATTGACGGTGCCTTTGCTTTCGAGCTTTTCGACACTTACGGCTTCCCCATCGATCTTACGCAGCTGATGGCTGCCGAAAAGGGTTGGACAGTTGATATGGAAGGTTTCTCCAAAGGCTTGGCCGAGCAGAAGGATCGTTCGCGCGCCGCTGCAAAGACTGAAAGTGACGACTGGGTTGAACTGCAACCCGGTGTGGAAGAGCAGTTTGTAGGTTATGATGAACTTGTAAGCGAAGTACACATTGTCCGTTATCGTCACGTGCGCGCCAAAGACCGCGAGTTCTACCAGCTGGTGTTCGACCGTACTCCGTTCTATGGCGAAGGCGGTGGTCAGGTGGGCGACAACGGTACTATCGGCTGTGGCGACGAGGTTATACCCATTGTCGACACCAAGAAGGAAAACAATCTTATTGTTCATATTGTCACTAAGTTGCCATCGGATGTCAACGCTACGTTCAAAGCTGAGGTTGACCGTTGCCGTCGTTTTGCAATACAATGCAACCATTCGGCTACGCACTTGCTTCACAAGGCATTGCGCAATGTGCTTGGTACCCACGTCGAGCAGAAGGGTTCGAGTGTTGACGATCAGCGTCTGCGTTTCGACTTCTCTCATTTTGCCAAGCTTACAAAAGAGGAAATCCGCGAGGTCGAGAAGCAGGTCAATATCGATATTTGGCACGCTATGCCGCTTGAGGAACATCGTGCTATGCCCATTGCCGAAGCACAGAAGCTGGGTGCTATGGCCCTTTTTGGAGAAAAGTATGGCGAGACAGTCCGTGTTGTGAAATTTGGCGACAGTGTGGAGTTCTGCGGAGGTACACATACTGACAATACAGGTCATATCGGCTCGTTCCGCATTGTCAGTGAAGGTGCTGTCGCTGCCGGTATGCGCCGTATTGAGGCTGTCACTGGCGGTGCTGCCGAGCGCTATGTCGACGCTTTACAGGACCAGTTGGAGGATGCCAAGATGCTAATGAAGAATCCCAAGGACCTTTCTTCAGCCATCCAGAAGTTGCAGGATGAGAATGCTGAACTGCGCAGCCAGATCGCCGCTTTCCAGAAGGAGAAGGTGGCTGGTGTGTGCCGTTCTCTTGGCGAAGAACTGAAGAACAACCCTGTCCTGGCAAAACGTATGGACATTGACATTATGCAGCTGAAGGATGGTGTCCTTCAATTGCGTACAGAGCATCCCGATATGGCGTTGGTGCTCGGTGCTGTTGTCGCCGACAAGCCTCAGCTGATGATATGTCTGGGCCAGAATCGTGTTGACGCTGGTAAGAACGCTGGCACCATCATCCGTACTGCCGGCAAGGAGATCCAGGGTGGCGGTGGCGGACAGCCCGCATACGCTACTGCAGGCGGCAAGAACGCCAGTGGCTTGGACCAAGCCATTGAAGTTGCAGTAAAGGAAATTGAAAACTGAACACTATGGAAGACATCTTGAAAGGCAACAAACGCCGATATCATATTGACTCTCTTGTTGAAAGCAATGATCTTGGGAATGTTTACAGAGCATTCTCGCGTCATCGCTCTGGACAGAAAATCAAACGACGCTATTATGCTGTTTTTGAACGTAATGCTATCGCGTCGGTGTCTGATTTCGATGCTGCCTTGGCTGCTTCTGCAATGGCAATGCCTTATGATGTTTTCGAAGATGAACGCTTTGAACAGGATGGACGACATTTTGTCGTTATGGCCAAAGGTATTCCTCCTCGCGAGCCTAACAAACGCTGGGCAGCATTGCAGAACCACGGCTATCTTATGCTGATACTTGCGGCACTGATATTCATCCTTATGATAGTTCGTTTTTTCCAGTCACCGTCGGACAACACGGTTGCAAACAACGAGCCTGTTGCAGAAACAGAACAGTTTGAAATGGAATAGTATTTCTACTACTTAAAATAAAAAAGCTGCCCGAAATTCGAGCAGCTTTTTTGTTTGTTATATCTTTTTCGTTCAGCTCTTGATACGCATTTTGTAGAACGAGCGGAAGACGAAGAAGAGTGCGATGAGGATGAATACCACGCCCAGCCACGGAGCAGCGACCTGGAATTTGGGAGCGATGGCTATTTCCATAGCAAGTACGCCAAAGAGGGTGGTGAACTTGATGATAGGGTTCAGAGCCACCGAACTGGTGTCTTTGAAGGGGTCGCCGACAGTGTCGCCGACAACGCTGGCATCGTGGAGGTCGGTGCCTTTGGCTTTAAGGTCAACCTCGACAACCTTCTTGGCATTGTCCCAAGCGCCACCGGCATTGGCCATATAGACAGCCTGGAATAGGCCGAAGACGGCGATGGAGATCAGGTAGCTTACGAAGAGGCAGACGGCGTTCTCGCCACCGATGCTGGCAGGCGAGCTGATGCAGGCGAAACCAAGGGCGAAGCAGAAGATGGCTATGAAGATGTTGATCATACCTTTCTGAGCGTAGTTGGTGCAGATTTTCACAACTTCCTGGCTCTTCTCGGTGTCGGCCTTCTTGGGAGCGTTGGGGTCAAGCTTGATGTTGTTCTTGATGAATTCAACAGCACGGTTGGCACCGGTGGTGACAGCCTGCATAGAAGCACCCGTGAACCAGAAGATGACGCAGCCGCCAAGGATGAATCCGAGGATGCTGTAGGGGTTCAGCAGGTTGAGGATGCTGGCGGGTTCAATGCCAAGAGCCTTCTGAATCATAAGAATAAGCGAGAAGATCATCGTTGTTGCACCCACAACGGCAGTACCTATGAGAACGGGCTTGGCAGTGGCTTTGAAAGTGTTGCCGGCGCCGTCGTTAGCCTCGAGATAGTATTTCGCTTTTTCAAAGTCGGGGGTGAAACCGAACTCGCTTTCAACCTCCTTGGTTGTTCTCTCGATGTCGTCCTCGATAAGCGAGAGCTCATAGACAGACTGTGCATTGTCGGTTACAGGACCATAGCTGTCGACGGCAATGGTTACAGGACCCATACCCAGCATACCGAAAGCAACAAGACCGAAGGCAAAAATGGTGAAGTAAGGTCCGAAGATGGGTCCGATGCCGAAGCCGGTGGCAGCCATATAGGCGATGAGCATCAGTACGAAGAAGACAACACCTGTCCAGAAAGCACCGAAGTTACCGGCAACGATACCGCTGAGGATGTTGAGCGAAGCACCACCTTGTTTGGAAGCTTCGACAACTTCGCCGACGTGGCCGGAAGTAGGAGAGGTGAAGAGTTTTGTGAACTCGGGGATAAGAGCTGCACCAAGTGTGCCGCAGCTGATGATGATGGAGAGTGCAAGCCAGAGGTTGTTGACGATGGTAACGTCGCGCAGGATGAAGTAGCTGGCCAGGAAAGTGCCGCAGATTGAGAGTATGGAGGTGATCCAAACCAGCGAAGTCAGCGGTTTCTCAAAGTTGATGTCGTCAGCCTTGCTGTAGCGAGCCTTTGCAATGGCACCGTTGATGTAGTAAGCCAGAACAGAAGCAATGATACCAAGGATACGCATAACGAAGATCCAGACAAGCAGTTTGACCTGGATGGCAGGGTCGGGGACAGCAAGGAGGATGAACGAAACGAGAGCGACACCGGTTACACCGTAGGTCTCGAAACCGTCGGCGGTGGGTCCGATGCTGTCGCCGGCGTTGTCACCAGTGCAGTCAGCAATGACACCGGGGTTGCGCGGGTCGTCCTCACCAATCTTGAATACAACCTTCATCAGGTCGCTTCCGATGTCGGCAATCTTGGTGAAGATACCACCAGCAATACGCAGTGCGGAAGCACCAAGTGACTCACCGATGGCGAAGCCCATAAAGCAGCTGCCTGCCAGATTTTCAGGCATACAAAGCAGGATGACAAGCATAAGAACAAGTTCGACGCAAATCAACACGATACCTATGCTCATACCTGCACGCAAAGGAATGTTGAGCAGGTCGAGCGGACGACGGCGCAGCGAGGCAAAAGCCATACGGGCATTGGCCAGGGTGTTCATACGGACACCAAACCAGGCAACCCCGTAGCTGCCCAGGATACCGATGATGGTCCAAGCCAGCACAAGGCATACGCCACCAATCTTCATATCGCTAAGAACACCGAAATAGAGTGCAATGGCAGCACCGATAAAGAGGAAGAGAATGACCAAGAATTTGCCCTGCTGTTTGAGGTAGGTTGAGCAGGTCTTGAAGATGACATTGCCGATTTCAAGCATCGACTTGTGAGCTTTAAGTTTGTTCACTTTGCTGAACTGCCAGAATCCGAACAATAAACCGATAGCTACAATAAGAAATCCCCAATATAGAATTTTCGTGTCGGGATTAGAACTAAAGCCTGCTGGCATTTGCAAATCGGCCTCGCTGGCAAATGTCAGTGCCGGCAAGGCGAGTGCAGCCAAAGTTGCGAAAAATTTCTTCATAGATAGTGTTGTTTAATTTATTATGTTATTGATTTTTTCTTTTGTATTTTGTTGTTTGAAGAAGGCTCCGATGTCTTCGGAGCCTTCTTCGCCTTTTATTCTATTGTACCAATATAAGAATGTCGTTTCTCTGTCCCTTAACGACTCCAGCCTTGATTTCATACACTTTTTCCGCCTCGCCTTCCGACAGCAGTCTGATACTGCCCTCTGTCAGACTTGAGATGATCGGGGCGTGGTTTTCCATTATCTCGAACAGTCCGCCGGTTCCTGGCAGTTGAACGAGTGTCGCTTGGCCTTCGTAAAGGGTCGTGTCGGGTTTGATAATTTTAACGTTCATAGCTCATCTATTTCGTCTCAGCAAGTATCTTCTCACCCTTTTCAATTGCTTCTTCTATTGTGCCGACCAGCAAGAAGGCTTGCTCGGGAAGATAGTCGACATCGCCGTTGAGAATCATATTGAAACCCTTTATTGTGTCGTCGATATTGACAAACTTGCCTTGCAAGCCGGTGAAAGCCTCGGCCACAAAGAAAGGCTGTGACAGGAAGCGTTGTACACGGCGTGCGCGGCTGACCACAAGCTTGTCGGCTTCGCCGAGTTCCTCCATACCAAGAATGGCGATGATGTCTTGAAGCTCGTTGTATCTTTGCAGTATCTGTTTGACTTTCTGGGCGGTGTTGTAGTGCTCCTCACCGACAACGTCGGGCGAAAGAATGCGCGATGTCGAGTCAAGCGGGTCGACAGCAGGGTAGATGCCAAGTTCCGAAATCTTACGACTGAGCACAGTCTGTGCGTCGAGGTGGGCAAAAGTCGTTGCCGGAGCAGGGTCGGTAAGGTCGTCGGCAGGAACATAGACAGCCTGGACCGAGGTAATGGAACCGCGCTTAGTCGAGGTGATTCGCTCCTGCATCATACCCATCTCCGTTGCCAGTGTGGGCTGGTAACCTACAGCAGAAGGCATACGTCCAAGCAGAGCCGAAACCTCAGAACCTGCCTGTGTGAAACGGAAAATGTTGTCGATGAAAAGCAGAATGTCGCGTCCGCCGGTTTTCTCGTCGCCGTCGCGATAGTATTCTGCGAGGGTCAGACCCGAAAGTGCCACGCGGGCACGGGCGCCAGGCGTTTCGTTCATTTGGCCGAAAACCATAGTGCACTTGGAATCGCGTACAGCCTCTTTGTCCACTTTTGAAAGATCCCAGCTGCCTTCCTCCATACTTTTGAGGAATGCGTCGCCGTACTTGATAACGCCGGCTTCAATCATCTCGCGTAGCAGATCGTTGCCCTCACGTGTGCGTTCTCCAACACCTGTGAAGACCGACATACCGCTGTATTTTTTT
Organism: Bacteroidales bacterium; assembly: GCA_016283175.1. Classification (GTDB taxonomy): domain Bacteria; phylum Bacteroidota; class Bacteroidia; order Bacteroidales; family P3; genus Colimorpha. The sequence continues at coordinate 57,828 of JAEEMK010000078.1, read as the reverse complement.
GCAATATTGTTTATAAGTTCCTGAATAAGCACGGTTTTGCCTACGCCGGCACCACCGAAAAGACCGATTTTACCACCCTTCAGGAATGGCTGAATCAAGTCGATGACTTTAATGCCAGTGTAAAGAATCTCCTGAGTGGTTGAAAGGTTTTCAAACTTGGGCGGTTCGCGATGAATGCCGTATTTCTTGTCGCAAACAGGGTCGGGCATACCGTCGATGGCTTGGCCTATAACGTTGAACAAACGGCCGTTTATGTTTTCGCCAACCGGCATCGATATCGGTCCACCGAGCGAAACAACCTCCATACCGCGCTGCAGTCCGTCGGTGCTGTCCATAGCTATGGTACGCATCGTGTTCTCGCCGATATCCTGCTGACATTCAAGTATTATCTCCGCACCGTCGGGACGTTTAACGCTCAATGCGTCATAGATGTCGGGCAGTGTCGTATCGGCATCAAAAGTCACGTCGATGACAGCTCCGATAATCTGTGAAATTCTTCCTTTACAAATAGAATCCATATAATGTTTTAAATATCTCGTTTTAAATAATTTGTCTATATTCTGAACCGCTTATGCGTTGATGGTTGTTGTCGGCAAAAACATTTGCAAATTTACATAAAAATGAAAAAATATAGCATTCTTTCTAAAAAAAAATATCAACAAAAAATGATAATTATTGATTTATAGTATTTTGTATCTTTTCCCAGGAAGGCATCGGCATAGGTTCTTGAGCTCCAGTGCTAGCAATGCGGCAGCAATTTTCGGCAACGTTAGGTCGCAAAAATTATGGATTTCGTCGACAGATATTTCTTGTTGCTTTACAAGAATATCGTACACCGTCTGCTCGTCGCCATTAAGTTTCGGAAACATAGTCGTTTGTTTCCCTGCGACGCTTGTTGTACGCTCCCATCCCATATTGGCCATCAGGTCGTCGGCGTTGCGTATCAACATCGCTTTGCAGGCAGCGATTATGGCGTTGCACCCTTCCGAGTATTTGTCGCCTATACGTCCAGGGAAGGCAAACAGGTCGCGGTTGTAGCTGTTGGCGATGTTGGCCGTGATGAGCGCGCCACCGGTTTTGGATGCCTCAACAACGATTGTCGCGTCCGACATAGCTGCTATTATGCGGTTGCGGGCGGGAAACATATTGGGCGTGATGGGCACGTCGGTCCTTATTTCGGTCAGCAGACTGCCGCCGGCGGCTATTATGCGTTTGGCCAGATTGCGGTTTTGCGGCGGATAAATGCGGTTCAGTCCGTGTGCCAGCACACCAACGGTCGGCAACCCGTTGGCAAGAGCTGCTTCGTGCGAGGCGGCATCGATTCCCAGTGCCAGTCCGCTAACAACGTTGATACCCTCGCCGTTAAGTCCGTCCACCAGCTGTCGCGTCAACTCAAGACCTTGCGGCGTTGCCTTGCGTGTGCCAACAATGCTCACCGAACGTTGCGGGTTAAGGTCGGCATTGCCTAAAGCATAAAGCACAACCGGGGCATCCACACATCCCGGCAAGTTAAGCCGTTGCGGAAAAACGCTGTCTTTGCAGAAAAGCACTCGGATGTTGTTTTTCTCTATGAATTCCATTTCTTTGTCGACGGCGGCAAAAACCGTCTGGTTGCGAATGGCGTTGATTATATCGATGCGATTGCCGAAAATATGACGCAACTCGGAGACAGGCATTTTGAAAACTGCCTCTGCCGAATCGACTATTTCAAGCAACTGACGTGCCGAACGACAGCCTAGCCCTGGCAGCATTGTCATCGCTATTTCATAGTAATAATCGTGCATTTGAAAAATTGTTTGCCAATTTGTGTTAAATATGTTTTGGACTGCAAATTTACAAAAAAAACTTTAAAAACGTCTGTTTGAAAAAAAAACACTAATTTTGCACCACTAAATCAATACTCGTATGGACATACATTTTCAATACCGCACCCTTCATCTTCTTTCAACTGACGCTGACATTCCCGGCGGCAACATTCTGCCTATGGACGAGAACGACTGGCCGCTCTGCTTCAAACAACTTACCGAAGGCAACCGCGACATCGCTGTGCGGTGTTCCAGCCTTCGTTCTTTGCTGCATTACCTGCACGACAACTATATCTTTGTCAAAGCCGCTGGCGGCATCGTTGTCAACAGCGACGGCCGACGGCTTCTGATGGTGCGCAACGACCGTTACGATTTGCCTAAAGGCAAGGTCGAAGCCGGCGAAACACTTGCCCAGGCTGCAATCCGCGAAACCGAAGAGGAAACAGGGCTTTCCGGCCTCACGCTCGGCCCGCTTCTGCTCAAAACCTATCACATTTACAACCTCTATGGGGGATGGCATTTCAAACAGACCTCCTGGTATGCAATGCATCTGACTCATAACCATAGCCTTGTACCCCAAACCGAAGAAGGCATCACCGATCTGCAGTGGCTCGACGCCGACGAGTGGAGCCAACGGCTGATGACAAGTTATGCAACAATGCGCAACATTGTAAGCCAAATTGCTGACCAATTGCCATTTATCAAAATTGTTGATAAATAATTCAACATATTCGCTCTTCGTTTTCAATAATAATTGTATCTTTGCCTTCTCAAAAATTAATTCCCTAAGAGAGAAATATGAATGCAACTGCCGAACAAACAAGTGCTTTCCTGCTTCAAGTCAAAGCAGTGAAATTGAACAATGACAATCCCTTCACCTGGGCTTCGGGACGCAAGTCGCCAATCTACTGCGACAACCGCGTGACCCTCTCGTATCCCGAAATACGTACATATATACGACAGCATTTTGTCGAAATTATAAATGAATCCTTTGGCGACGTCGACGTTATTGCCGGAGTGGCCACAGGCGGCATTGCCCAAGGTGCACTTGTCGCACAGGAACTTGGCAAACCCTTTGTCTATGTGCGTTCCGAAGAGAAAAAACACGGTCTCACCAACCAAATCGAAGGCGAAATCCACAGCGGACAGACGGTAGTCGTTATCGAAGACCTTGTCTCTACCGGCAAAAGTTCGCTCATAGCCGTTAAAGCCCTGCGCGAAAAAGGTTGCATCGTCAAGGGTATGGTTGCCATCTTCACCTACGGTCTGGCTGTCGCCGCCAAGAATTTCGAAGACGCCAACGTCGAACTGCACACCCTCACCAACTACGATGCCCTTGTAAAAGTGGCCTGCGAACAGGAATACATCCTCGAAAAAGACCTCGAATCGCTCAAGACTTGGCGCGAAAACCCGGAACTCTGGTCAAAAGAACACGGCGAATAGTGCTGATAACCAAATACAATTAAACAGAAATGACTGCAGAATCAAAAAAAGTCATCGCACAGTGCAGTGCAGAAAAACTGTATAGCTTTGCTTGCGATTTCCGCAATTTTGAAAAGATGCTCCCGCCGCAGGTAGAGGGATTCCAAACCGATGGCAACACCTGTTCCTTCAAAGTCGCTGGATTTATGCAGCTTACGTTGCAGTATGCCGAGCGCACACCTTACACTACGGTGGCCATATCGCCCGCTTCGGGTTCGGCGTCGCCGCTGCCATTCCGTTTTGTTATGGGCATTTTGTCCGTAAGCGAGAATGAATGCGAAGTCGTCGTGCGTGCCGAAATAGAAGGTGGCAACCCGATGATGACGATGATGCTCAAACCCAAGCTGCGCCCTGCTCTCGACAAAATTGCCGAACAAATCCAGTATTATTCGGCAGGATTGTAATCTTCAGAAAGGCATTCATCTCAAAACATCAGCCCCGAATCACTTTCGGGGCTTTTTTTTGCCTGTTGCTACGCTGTCAATTCGGGTTGCCTTGCTGTCAGGTTCAAGTGTCTTTTTTTTGGTTTTTCCCTGGCATATGTACAGTATTTGTACAGTATATGTACAGTATATGTACGCTTTAGAAGCGTACATATACTGTACATATACTGTACAAATACTGTACATATGCCAGGGAATGTATATCGGAAAAATCGTTTTCAACAGTAAATGAAACTTGTGAAACATATTGATACAATTACACTTGTAAGCGATTGAAAGTGAGATGTGAATGAAATAAAACAACCGGTTTTGCCAAGATGTTGCTGTCATTTGCAAACTGCAATTTATGTATTTTTATTCAAGAAACAGTTTTTATATTCGATATTCAATTATTTTGTGTAAATTTGCAATTTCATAATAAAAACGCGTGATTTATTTAATAAACAGAATAACAATATTTTAATCGTATATGGATAAAAAATCTATTGTCGGCTTGGTGCTTATTTTCCTGATTTTTCTGGGTTATATGTTTTGGATTAAGCCGAGTGATGAAGAGATTGCCGCTCGTCGCAAGCAGGATTCGCTGATTTATGTGGAACGGATGCGTGCCGACTCGCTGGCCCGTGTTGAGGCTGAACAGAAACAGTTGCAAGACTCGCTGCTCCAGCTTGCTGTCTACGACACTTCGTTCAAAGACAGCACAGGCGTACTGAACGACGTTATAAAGGGCAACCTCGGTCAGTTTGCCTCCAACAGCGGCAATAGCCGCATCAACGTTACCGTCAAGAACAAGTTGATGCGCACTGAGTTGCAGAGCCTTGGCGCTTCGGTGCAGAAGGTGGTGTTGAACGACTACAATACTTTCGAAAACGGCGATTTGGAGATCATCACTCCCAATCCCAACAATATGGATCTTGTGTTTGTCGACTCGCGCAACGATGTGGTCAACACCAAGATGATACCTTTTGCCCTGTACTGCAATGGCGAAAGAGTGTCGGAAAACACCGAACTGGAAGTCGGTGAGGGTGATTCACTGATGTTGAGTTTCAGGGCTTTTGTAGGAGGCAATGATTCCACTGCAGCGAACAGCGATGCCTATCTCGAGTTCCGCTATGTCTTCTATCACGACAGCTATGAGGTTGACTTTGATGTCAATTTCCACAATATCAAGGACTATATGAGTGTTTCGCCCAACCTGACGCTGAACTGGCAGAACAGTTTGAACCGTCAGGAGCAGTTCGACCGCAGCCAGAAGGGCAAGAACGCCAACCGCAACAAGGACAGCGAGCGTTTCTACACCACACTCTATTATAAGAACAGCGGCGACAACCCCGATTGTTTGAAGGATGGTCGCGACGACGAAAAGCAGATTACCACGCCCCTCGACTGGGTGGCATACAAACAGCAGTTTTTCTGCGCAATACTGATGTCGGAGAATGGTTTCCGCAATGCGCAGCAGTTGAAGGTGAGCACCAACCGTGGCAAGGACGACGACAGCTATCTGTGCGATATGAGCAGCACGCTGGGTTGCGACTACGATGCCACGGCCGACGATTTCACGATGGATATGCGTATGTACTACGGTCCCAACAAGTATCGCCTTTTGAAGGATATGGATCGTGGCTTTGAGCGCATACTGCCGTTGGGCTGGGGCTTTTTCCTGACGCAGTGGGTAAGCCGTTTTGCCATCATTCCGGTGTTCAACTTCCTCGAAGGCTTTGGCTGGAACTACGGCCTAATCATCATTGTGCTGACGATTTTGCTGAAGGTGGTTATTTCGCCATTGACTTGGAACAGCTACAAGACCGGAGCCGTTATGCGCCACCTGAAACCTGAGATGGAGGCCATCAACAAGAAGTTCCCCAAGCAGGAACAGGCTATGCAGAAGCAGCAGGCTATGTCGGCCTTGCAGAAGAAGGCGGGCATCAACCCGATGGCCGGCTGTCTGCCGATGTTACTGCAGTTGCCTATCATCTACGCTATGTTCCGTTTCTATCCTGCATCTATCGAGTTGCGCCAGCAGCCTTTCCTGTGGTGCGACGACTTGTCGAGCTACGACTCAATATTGAACCTGCCGTTCAACATACCGCTCTACGGCGACCACATCAGTCTGTTCTGCCTGCTGATGTTCGCTATGCAGTTCCTTTACACTGTATACACGATGAAGCAGCAGCAGGGTCAGGCTTCGATGCCGGGAATGAAGTTTATGATGTACTTTATGCCGTTTATGATGCTGTTCATCTTCAACAGCCAATCGGCGGCGTTGAATATCTACTATTTCTTCAACCTTCTGCTTTCGATGGCCCAGATGTTCGGCATCAGAGCCATTTTGACCGAAGACAAGGTGCGTGCCAGAATGGCTAAAGCCGAGGCTGCCGGCAAAGGCAAGCCGCAGAAGAAATCGAAGTTCCAGCAGCGTCTCGAGGAGATGCAGCGTATGAGTGAGGAGATGCAGAAACAACAGCAGAGACGCAAATAACAACAAATAGAAAACTAACAATAAAAAAATACTGATAAGATGGTTGTAACACTAGTAACTGTATTTATCATCGGATATGCCTGCATTGCGCTCGAACATCCGCTGAAAATAAACAAAACTGCAACAGCATTGTTGCTTGGTGTGCTGACGTGGGCAATATTTTCATTTTGCCACGTTGCATTCGATCCCACACTCGACATCGAGGAATGGCGCGCCTTTATGACAGGCAACCTTATTGAGAACCTTGGTGAGACGGCAGAAATTGTCTTCTTCTTGCTTGGTGCAATGACGATTGTTACCCTGATTGAGGACTATCAGGGTTTTACAATTATTACCGACAAGATTAAGACCACAAACAAGAAGAGACTGCTGTGGATTATATCCATACTGACTTTTTTCCTGTCGGCACTGCTGGATAATATGACCACTGCTATCGTGATGGTTGCTCTGCTGCGCAAACTTATTGCCGACAAGAAAGAGCGTTGGCTGTTTGCCGGAATGGTCATTCTTGCCGCCAATGCAGGAGGCGCTTGGAGCCCGATTGGTGACGTTACGACCATTATGCTCTGGATCAAAGGCGAGGTGACGACAGTCAACATTATAGTCAAAACGCTGTTTGCCAGCCTTGCGTGTATGGCTGTTCCCGTGTGGCTGATAGGCTTCACGCTGAAAGGCGACATCGAACGTCCCACGGAACAAAGTGAAGGTATGCAGGTTCCACGCAACTTCCGCATTCTTGTACTTGTAATGGGTGTCTGTGCCCTGGTCTTTGTACCTGTTTTCAAGACTATCACTCATCTGCCTCCTTATCTTGGTATGCTGTTCGGCCTTTCAATTCTTTGGGTAACCACCGAAATTTTGAGCCGCAAGTATTCCAAGGAACACAAACTGCCCACCGCTGTCAGTACCCTTGAGCACGTCGACGTGCCGACAATTCTCTTCTTCCTTGGTATTCTGATGGCAGTATCCTGCCTGAAGGTGGCCGGCATCCTTGGCGGCCTTGCCCAGGGACTTAACGATACTTTCCTCGGTATGAACATTGGTGACGAACCCGTAGGTTTCTTTGTCATTGACCTGATTATCGGTATTCTTTCGTCTATCGTCGACAATGTGCCGCTGGTAGCTGCTGTCCAGGGTATGTATCCCATCTCCGGCGGTGATGTCATCTTTGCTGTCAACCATCCCTTCTGGGAGTTCTTGGCCTACTGTGCCGGTACTGGCGGAAGCCTCCTCATTATTGGTTCGGCTGCCGGCGTCGCCGTTATGGGAATGGAGAAAATCGATTTCATTTGGTATCTCAAGAAAATCACCCTTTTGGCTTTCGCTGGCTACATTGCTGGTGCCATAGTCTTTGTGATAATGGATGTCACTCTCTTCGAGAAAGTTGAATTTTTACGTGAACTGGCTTATATTCCTTCTGTCCAACCGATGCTTTGCTGACGTTATCGAGTAAGGAGAATAATAATCTGCTGAATTACTGAAATGCAGAACCCTAAATCAAAACAGACAATCAAACCGCCACTAGGCAGACGCATTTTCAACATTGTTGTCTATGCGTTTGCCCTGGCTGGATTTGGTATCATAGCTGCGTGGGCTATCTTTAAACTGGGATTGACCAACAACAAGGGTGGGGTGGATGAAAACTACCGCTACTTGATGAGTGTCTCCGAACGGGAAGAACTCGAAGATGCAGAACTGACACCGCAGCAACGCAATGCAGTGTGGCTGGAACAGTATCTGAAGTTGGCTGCATTTGGCAAGTTCTATCCAGAAAATGCCCATCTGATATTGGAAGCCGCCGAACAAAGCGACAATCCCCTTGTTGTAGACCGTATGATTTCGGCCGCTTCACTATACACCGACAGCAGCGATGCCTACAATCAGCTTTTGCAGCAATTGAAAAAGGTATATGACAGTCGCAAAGCGATGCAATCGCCCACGGTGATACCTTGGATGGCGACAACAGAATGGGAGATGCTCAAGCCTTCCATTATGAAAGACAGTGCGCTATTGATCGAGGCTGGCCGGATAACGGGTGTTGAACCACGTTTGATAGTTGCCTGTCTCGTTGGTGAACAAATCCGCTTGTTCAACAGCAACCGCGAGATGGTAAAGAAATACCTTGGTCCGGTCAAGATGCTTTCTGTCCAGTCGCAGTTCTCATATGGTGTCAACGGCATCAAGGAGCACACGGCCAAAGCTGTGGAGGCTCATTTGAAGGACAGTACTTCTGAATTCTATATGGGCAAGCACTACGAGAACATACTTGATTTTGCCACCGACAACCACGAGATGGAACGCTACAACCGTTTGGTGGACTATCGCAATCACCTTTATTCATATATTTATACGGGCTGCATTCTTCATCAGACAATGCTGCAGTGGCGTCGGGCCGGTTTCGACATTTCAGACCGTCCTGACATACTGTGTACACTTTTCAATGTTGGTTTTTCACAGTCTCATCCTCACGGTGCTCCTCGCTGTGGCGGCTCACATATCAGTGTTGACGGGCATCTTTACACCTTTGGTGCCATAGGTTTCGATTTTTACTATTCCGGCGACTTGGCTTCGGCATTCCCTTATTGGAAAAAACGTTTTATCGAAGATGACGGCATCCCTATGACCCAGGCGCAAATAGACAGCATACAGCGCAATATGAGCAACTGTAGTCGTCCGGAGAAAGGTTTGGAATATAAAACAGAATCGGAGCCGATGAGCTGGTGAAAAGCGACTGAACCCTAATAATCAGATGTGTTACTTATAATTACAGATGTCCGTTTAACACTAAAACCCATTAATCAATAAACATTTAAATCCTCAATATGAACGATTTTGGCAACAACTACGAGTTTAAGAACTCGTTGAATTTCTTCAAAAGACATTGGAAACTGCTTACGTGTGTTTTCGTCATTGCGGCAGTTGTTTCTGTTGTGGCTTCGCTGATGGTGACACCGCGTTTCAAGTCGTCTGCTATATTGTTCCCGACAAGTTCCAATCGCCTGTCGAAAGCCATACTTGCTGAACGCTACAGCTTGGACTATATGGACTACGGAATAGAGCGCGACTGTGAGTATGCCATACAAATACTTTCTTCGCAATCGATGGAGGACGATGTATGTCGTCGCTTCAATATGATGGAACATTATGGAATTGGCAGCGACGACCCACAGAAGCTTTTTAAACTCCACGAGGCCTATCGCAGCAATGTCAGTGTTCGTCGTACGGAGTTTCTCGGTGTTGAAATATCTGTTCTTGACGTCGATCCACAGTGGGCTGCCGACATAGCCAACTTTATGGCTTCCAACTATGATACTCTCACAAGCCGTATACAACAGGACCGTTCGCGTGACGCATATTTGATTATGCAGGATGTATGTGCTGAGATTGAGGCTGACATACGCTCGCTTGAAGACACGCTTCGCAAAGACAAGAGTCGTTTCGGTGTTGCAGAACTTATAAGCGACAAGACTAAAGAACTGGCAGAAATACAGACACGTATGTCGCAGACAAAGGTCGATATGGCACGTCCAGTTAGTTATAAATTCTGGCTTGACAAGGCAACACCGGCTGACAAAAAGGCATATCCCAAACGTGCTGTCATTGTTTTGCTTGGCACCATTGGGGCTCTGGCAATCTGTATACTTATGCTGCTTATTGCCGACCGCATTAAAAGCGAAAAAAAAGAAGAAGAAAAATGATGTTTTGAAAGTAAGACTTCAAAACGCAACAATCCAAAGTCAATAAAAATATGGCTTGGTTTAAGAAAAACAGCGCACTCGTTGCTGCCGTTGTGGTTACAGCGGCATATCTTGTGTTGAATTTCTTTATGCTCTCACGCGATATTTATTGGCTATTTCTTTTGCCTTTGGCAGGACTTGTACTCGCTCTATTCATAATGAGGTTTGAAACAGGACTGCTTGTAATAGCGCTGCTGACACCGTTTGCGGTTGATTTTGCACTGTTGCCAGGAATGGAACTTTCAATGCCTGTTGAGCCGATGATGATACTTTTCACGGTGATGTTCCTTTTCCGTGTGCTTGTCGAACGTAGTTTCGACCGCCGTATATTGCAGCATCCTGTGACTATTGCAGTTCTTGCGATGCTTGTATGGATGCTGGTCACATCTGCAACGTCGCAGATGCCTGACGTTTCGTTCAAATACTTCGCAGCACGACTATGGTTTGTCATTCCTTTCTTTTTTGCGTCTTCGCAGATATTCCGCAACAGCAAGCGTGTCAAGCAATTTTTCTACTGCTACGCCATATCGCTAATTGTTGTGATACTGATTTCAACGGCAAAAACGTTGGGAAACTTTCACGACTTGCAAACCCTTCACCGTGTGATGCAACCTTTCTATAACGACCATACTGCATACGGATGCGTAATAGCATTGTTTGTCCCCATCGCCTTCCACTATATGATAGTACCTGACGGAGAGGGTAAACGAGCCTCGTCCACAGTTTTGCGCCCTTTATTGATGGCAGCTTTTGCATTACTGCTAGTGGGACTTTTCTTTTCCTACTCGCGTGCTGCGTGGATTAGTGTCATTGGTGCCATTGGAGTCTATTTCGCTATCCGAATGGGGATGAAGGTGCGTTGGCTTGTACTGTTGTTTGCTTTTGGTGCGTCGTTATTTTTTTTCTATCAGTCGGATGTGCTTTACAAGCTTGGCAAAAACAAGCAGGATTCGTCCTATGACCTTTCGGGGCAGGTCAAGTCGATATCCAATATTTCGACCGATGCCTCCAACCTTGAACGCCTCAACCGTTGGGCGTCGGCAATGCGAATGTTCAAAGAACGTCCGCTGCTCGGATGCGGCCCCGGAACATATCAGTTTTTATACGCCGGATACCAACGCAGCTACCAGCTGTCGGTTATCAGTACAAATTCAGGCAACCGTGGCAATGCCCACAGCGAATATATTGGACCGTTAACTGAGCAGGGTGTTCCTGGAGCTGCGCTGATACTTTGCATCTTCCTTGCCACCTTTGTCACTGGCGTACACCTTTATCGCTCTGCCGCCGATCCAAGGATTGCCCGGCTCGCGTTGGCTCTTACGCTTAGTTTATTGACTTATTATATCCACGGCATCTTCAACAATTTTTTGGATACCGACAAACTGTCGGTGCCTTTCTGGACTTTTACGGCCGCAGTTGTTTCTCTTGACGTCTTTTCCGAAAAGAAACAAAAACATTCTGAAAATCAAATTTCAGACAAATAATAGGATTCTTAAAAAAAACTAAAAGAAGAATATCGTCATTGCCGATTCATTTTTTTTAAGTAATTTTGCAATCTATTTTTCAATAAAGAATAGAGATTATGAAGTCTATATTGTTGAAAAGCATTATATTAGTATTTTTTTTGAGTTTTGTTGCACGTCCGTCGCAGGCACAGAACATATTGCTGCGTCCTTCCTCTACAAGTGTGGCCGATTTGGTCATTGACGAGGCAATGAAATATCTTGGAACACCTTACCGTTGGGGAGGCAAGACCCCCAATGGCTTCGACTGCGCTGGCTTTACACGATTTATATATGGTAAATTCGGTGTGGCATTGGCACCGTCGGCAGCTCCACAGTACAAAGCAGGCCCTACGTTAAAAAACAATGAAATAAACAAAGGCGACTTGGTATTCTATGGTGGTCGTGGAGGCAGCAAATCGATAGGCCACGTAGGTATTGTTACGGAAGTTAATGAAAATGGATTTTACTTCATTCACAGTGCTACCTCAACCGGCATCACTATATCGCATTCCAGCGAACCATACTACAAGTCTCGTTACAAGGGTGCTTGCCGTGTGGTTGACAAAGTGGTTTCGAATCTTCCTGCCAATAACGCTGTTACTGAAAAGAACAATGTGCCAATTTATCGTCAAATGATTTTTCCTAACTCTACGAACTTTAAAAACCCCATACCTTTGGCACAAAGGATAATGTAAACAGTTTTTTGTAGTGTTTTATATTTTAAAAGGCAGGGAATAGCCCTGCCTTTTTCAATCTTTTATTATCTTCAAAATATCACTCATTTTAGGCGTGAGGATTATTTCGGTGCGACGGTTGAGAGCCTTGTTGGCAGGTGTGTCATTGGGTACTTTGGGGGCAAACTCGCCGTGGCCACAAGCCTCGATACGGGCAGGGTCGATTCCAGGACCATTCTGCAGCAGTAGCTTTACAATTGAGGTGGCACGCATTACGCTGAGATCCCAGTTGTCCTTGACGGCTGTGCTGCCTTTATAGGCGGCGTTATCGGTATGTCCCTCCACAAGGATGTTGAGGTCGGTGTTCTGCTCAAGGATTTTTGCAAGGGTCTTGATGGCTTCGACACCCTCTTTAGATACCGTCCAGCTGGCCGATGGGAAAAGGAGTTTACTTTCCATTGAGACGTATACTTTCCCGTCGCGTGTTTCAACGTTCAAACCTTTGTCGGCAAAGCCAACAAGTGCGTTGTTGATAGATGTGCGCAATTGCTCCAGTTCACGCTCTTTGGCGGCAAGTGCATTGCGGGCTTCCGATTCTTTCTTTTCGAGTTCAGCCTGTTTTATGCGCAGTTCATTCTCTTTAGACTTGAAGGTTTCCTCTTTGGCGCGGAAAGCCTCTTCTTTATCGTTGAGCTCTTTGGTACGAGCCGCCAGTAGATTGTTGGCGCGCGTGAGATCCTGGTTTTGTCCAGTGATGCGCTGGTTGTAGTTCTCAATGACAGTGTCGAAGCCCATACGCTGGTTTTCCAATGCGCGTCGCAGGGCTGCTATGCTGTCGTTCTGGCTATTGCGAATGTCGGTGAGACCGGTTATTTCTGCATTCAGTGACTGGTTTTGTCGCTGCAGGTTTGCATTTTCTTCGCGCAAGTCGCCGAGTTCGCTCTGCGAAGTATTGAAATCGCGGCGTAGTTGAGCGTTCTTCGACTCTAGAGCCTCATATTTGCCCAGCGTCACACACGAACCGAACAGCAACGCCGTAATACCGATAAAAATGAATTGCTTTTTCATTTGATGTATTTTTACTTTGGGTATTTAATTGATTGCGTTATTAAAAATAGTAGAAAACAGTTATATAACGCAGATATAGTAAAAATAGTTTGTCGGCTGAAAAAAATAACAGTTTTTTTTGACATATATAATTGTGCAAAGGCAGAAACTTATATTGAAAAGTCTATTATGTTGTTCTTATAGCGTTATTTGCGTCCTAGAAATATGAATTGTATGTGGTTAATAAAAGAATATTTAATAAATGAAAATGTTGGTATGGGAATAGTTCGAAGAGAAATGGGTATAGGATGTGTGGTAGCAAGGAGGCAATTAAATTAAATTTTGTCAGTATTTGAAAGTTTTGTATTTTTGCAGTTCATTTTTTCAGCAGCAATGAGTAAATTTTTAGTGCTATCAAGACTTTAAAAGAGACATACAAGCGATTTATCGTATGGCGTATGCATTACGTTAGCGACAGGGTTTTTCTACTGATGCTCAGTGTATTGGTAGGACTGTTGTCGGGCTTGGCTGCTGTGCTTCTCAAAACTCTTGTGCACGTTACAAATCGTTGGTTACTTCAGTTTAATATACCCACGTTTGTTGGTGGCAATATGCTGATTCTTGTCTATCCAGCCATAGGTATTTTGCTTACTATACTCTTTGTAAAGTATGTTGTCAAAGGTAATATTGGACACGGATTGCCGTCAGTGTTGTTTTCACTTTCGCGCAAGGGTGGTGTCCTGCCAGCGCGCAATATGTATTCGTCGTTGGTGGCTTCGACACTAACTGTTGCCTTTGGAGGTAGCGTTGGACTGGAAGCACCAATAGCGTCGACTGGAAGTGCTATTGGATCGAATATAGGTCGCTTTTTCCGTCTTAGTGCCCACGATGTCAAAATGTTGCTAGGGTGTGGCGCCGCCGGTGCTATTGCAGGAATTTTCAAGGCGCCTATTGCTGGTGTGCTTTTTGTGATTGAAGTGTTTATGTTCGATATGACAGCCACGGCAATCTTGCCGCTTATGCTGTCGGCAGTAAGTGCGTCGACAGTGGCGTATTTCTTGATGGGCAACGAGTTGCAGTTTGCTTTCAATGTTGTTGGCGAGGTTGGACTGTCGCAAATACCTTATTATATTGTTCTTGGCATATTTTGCGCTGCTGTGTCACTCTATTTTCTTCGCGTCACAGACAGGGTGGAGGAGTGGTTCGCACGTCGTCGCAGCCAGTCGTCGCGAGCTATCATTGGCGCTGTTGCTTTAGGTTTGCTTATATTCCTTTTTCCGCCGCTCTTCGGTGAAGGCTATGCTTTTTTGACAGAGTTGCTGAACGGAAGCGACGAACTTCTTTTTGAACACAGTGTTTTTTCGCCATTGCACGATAACAGATGGATTGTTATTTCATACATTCTTGTTCTCATTCTCACCAAGGCTGTTGCTACAGCCACAACCATTGGCTGCGGGGGTGTTGGCGGTACCTTTGGACCGTCGCTAATCATAGGAGGAATGGCTGGATATTTTGTCTGTTTGATCATCAATCAGTTGGGTTTGCCGGAACAGTCAACTGCCAATTTTGCACTTGTCGGTATGGCGGCTGTTATGACTGGTGTGATGCACGCTCCTTTTATGGCTATATTTCTCATTGCTGAAATCACTGGAGGTTATGCTCTTATGGTACCTCTGCTGGTGGCAGCGTCGGTGACATATCTTTGTGTGTCGCCGTTTGAAAAGCATTCTATTTATGCTCGCAAGTTGGCTGAGCAAGGTGACTTGATGACGCACGACAAAGACCGTTCGGCCTGGCAGCTGATGGATATGCGCAAACTGATTGAGACCAATTTTGTGGTTGTCCGTGAGGAAGATAGGTTGCGTGATTTGGTAGAGGCTATCAAATATTCTAAACGCAATGTCTTTCCAGTGCTGACGGATGACGACAAATTTCTTGGAGTCATATTGCTTGACGATGTGCGTCACATTATGTTTCAGCCGGAACATTACGATGACACTGCTGTTTTGGATTTGATGCATCCACTGTCGGAAGGCGACATTGTCCGCATCAGCGACCCACCGGCCGATGTGGTTAACAAGTTTAAGGTTGGCAATCGTTACAATCTTATTGTCATCGATGATGACGGCTACTACCTCGGCTTCCTGTCGCGGGCCAACACTTTCTCTGCCTATCGACGTTTTGTCTCCGAAATCAGTGAAGAATAATATTCAGTCTCTCAAACGCTTGACACTATCTTACGTTTGGCGTTTATCAACATCCAACGTTGAGAACTTTATTTGTTGTGTCGTATGAATTGTAGTATTTTTGCATCGTCAAACAAAGGTGTCCAACACCGTCTCGTAACGATGTGGGGCATTCGATGTGAGCACTTTGATAGTTTTTCAGACTGAGGAATCCCGATACCCGTCGGGAGGGAATCGCGTGAGAATCGCGAGCTGTCGCGCAACTGTGAAATCCGACGACGCGCAAGCGCAAAGGGAACCAAAAACCATTGGACGTAATGTCCGAGAAGGTGTCGCCCCTGCCGGACAAGCCAGGAGACCGGCCTCGGTCAGAGGACAACGCTTTCGCGTCAAAAGCCCATTGTCTGCGCCGCAGCTTCGTCTGTACGTCCATTCAATAACATTTTGCGCACTGCGCTATCCTGAGGTGTCGAAAGCCCTCACAAATAGTTATGCATTAGTAAGATAGATAATATATCAAAATAATGGAAAGTAGCAATATTCTGACAATCACCAAGCGAGACGGCAGCGCGGATCGCTTTTCATTGGACAAGATTATGAATGCCATCATTAAGGCTTTTAATTCATTGGATCGTCCTGTTGACCTTGGAAATCTGTCCAAAATTCTTGCACATCTCGATATCCACAATGGCATCACAGTGGAGGAAATACAGAACCAGGTGGAAGTGGCTCTGATGAAAGAAGAATTCTATGATGTCGCCAAGAGTTTTATGCTCTACCGTCAGCGTCACACTGAGGACCGTGAAACAATGGAAAAGATGAAATTCCTGTCCGAATACTGCGAGGCTGCCAATGCTGCTACTGGCTCCAAATATGATGCTAACGCCAATGTGGAGCACAAGAATATTGCAACACTTATAGGAGAGTTGCCGAAATCCAACTTTATACGTCTGAATCGCCGTTTGCTTACCGACCGAATAAAGTCAATGTATGGAAAAGAGTTGGCTGACAGATATATTGACTTGCTGACACATCATTTTATTTATAAAAATGACGAGACTTCATTGGCAAACTACTGTGCAAGTATTACGATGTATCCGTGGCTGTTAAGCGGCACAGCCTCCATCGGTGGCAACTCGACAGCTCCGACCAACCTCAAATCATTCTGTGGTGGTTTTGTCAATATGGTGTTTATGGTTAGCAGTATGCTAAGCGGTGCCTGTGCTACTCCCGAATTTTTGATGTATCTCAACTACTTCATTGGCAAGGACTATGGTCAGGATTATTACACGCGTGCCGACGAAGTTGTTGACTTGAGTTTGAAACACCGCACACTCGACAAGGTCATTACAGATTGTTTCGAGCAGATTGTATATACTTTGAACCAACCTACGGGCGCACGTAACTATCAGGCGGTATTCTGGAACATAGCATATTATGACAAGCCGTATTTTGAGAGTCTCTTCGGGGAGTTTCGTTTCCCCGACGGCTCGGCACCCGACTGGGAAGGTTTGAAATGGTTGCAGAAGCGTTTTATGCGCTGGTTTAACAAAGAACGTACCAAGGCTGTGCTGACATTCCCCGTCGAAACAATGGCTCTACTAAGCAAGGACGGCGAGATGGTAGATCCTGATATGGCCGAGTTCACTGCTGAAATGTATGCCGAGGGACACAGTTTCTTCACATATATGAGTGACAACGCTGACTCGCTGAGTAGTTGCTGCCGCCTGCGCAATGAGATTACTGACAATGGATTTAGTTATACCCTTGGTGCTGGTGGTGTGTCGACTGGCTCGAAGAGCGTGTTGACAATCAATCTGAACCGTTGTGTTCAGTATGCAGTTAACAACAAGATGGACTATTGTGAGTTTTTGACAGATATAATCGACTTGTGTCATAAAGTCCAGCTTGCCTACAACGAGAACTTGAAGGATCTTGCCGCCCACGGTATGTTGCCATTGTTCGATGCAGGTTATATCAATATCGGACGTCAATATCTCACTATTGGTGTTAATGGATTGGTTGAAGCAGCTGAATTTATGGGGTTGACAATCAATGATAATCCAAACTATAGAAATTTTGTGCAAACTATTCTTGGATTAGTTGAAAAGAAGAACAAAGAGTATCGTACAAAGGATGTGATGTTCAATTGCGAAATGATTCCTGCTGAAAATGTAGGTGTTAAGCACGCTAAATGGGATCGTGAAGATGGATATTTTGTTCCTCGTGACTGTTATAACAGCTATTTCTACATTGTAGAAGATCCGTCAATTTCTATTCTTGAAAAATTCCGTCTGCACGGAACTCCATACATCGAACATTTAACTGGCGGCAGTGCACTGCACTGCAATCTTGAGGAACATTTGTCGCAAGAACAGTATATGCAGCTTTTGCACGTGGCAGCAAAAGAAGGATGCAACTACTTTACTTTCAATATTCCCAATACTATTTGCAATGATTGTGGATATATTGACAAACGCTATTTGAAGGAATGTCCTCATTGCCACTCGAAGAATGTGGACTATATGACCCGCATCATTGGCTACCTGAAGCGTGTCAGCAATTTCTCGATGCCACGTCAAGAAGAAGCGGCACGACGTCATTATGCTACACCTAAACAGATGGTCGAATCTTGATAGCAGAAGGTGGTTGCTGCTGTGCTGAAGTATCTTAATAGCGATATTGTTTTTCAAGAGATTCCCGACGAGGTGGCTTTGGCCATCAATATTACAGGATGTCCCTGCAGGTGTCCGGGATGCCACTCTCCATATCTTTGGAATGACATTGGTGAACCTCTGACAGACGAGGCAATTGATAAACTTATAGAGCAGTGCCATTCGCACATCACTTGTGTCGCCCTTATGGGTGGCGATGCCATACCTGCCGAGGTGAACAGGCTGATGCAGCATCTGCGCACAAATCACGGTAGTCTGCATACAGCCTGGTATAGTGGCCGTTCGCTATTGTCGCCGGCTTTGAATCTTAAGAATTTTGATTATATAAAGCTTGGTCCGTATCTGGCGCATCTTGGTCCTTTGCGCAGCCGTCGTACCAATCAGCGTATGTACAAAGTATCTGATGGCAAGATGCAGGATATCACATCGCGTTTCTGGATGAAATAAACTTTCATTTTGTTATTATTTCCCTAGCGTGCAAGTAATTCAAAAAAAATGTGTAAATTTGCATTGTCGTATCACAATTGTATGGTATGACTAAAATGATGATTGATAGTCAATTCGTTTGATAATGTTAAAGTCAATGAAGGGTAAAGCCATAGAATCGCTTGACGGTAAAATAAGTATCCGTTATGAAGACATTGCAAATGTTTGTATGACGGGTTCCATATATGCGTTGTTGCAGTATATTCTGCTTATGGACGAAGATACAGTTAAGCATCGCACCTGCTATATGGTTGGTAATGCCGTCACTGAAGATATCAGTTCTAGGCTTCCCGCAGTGCATTTTAAGGGGAAACAGACTGGAACCATTTGGACTCCAAGTAGATGGTTTTATAAACTATATTTGAGAATGATCAGAGACAACCGTTTCCCGTTCTTAAAAAGTGCGAAGATATACGGTCTTGATCTCGGATTCATAGGCCCTCTTATTGGCAAACAAGACTATTCTCTTCTTTCGGATGGTCCTCTTTGTATGTCGCAGAATATGCAGGCCGATAGTCCTGAATATTTAAAGCAGGTGAAGAAACAAACGACTTTTTGGGGGCATCTTGAAGGGCTACTTTATGGTGATGTTGCCATCAGAACGTGGGGCAACAACGACCAGTGTAAAGAGTTTTATATGACTGAGGTTAACAAGAGTGTGGCGTTCAAGGACAAACCTGTGCATATCAAATCTTTGCAGCAGATGTGGGATGAGTCTACTCCAAGCAAACGGGATTTCATTCGATATGTTTTCGATGTTTCTGACAGCGACATAGAACTGCTTAGTAGCCGAAAGATTATATTTCTCACACAACCTATGATTGACGACCGTATTCTTACTGAAAATGAGTATGTGTCTGTTCTTAAAGATATTTTCTCCCACTATGATTTGTCGCAGGTTTTGTTGAAATTACACCCGCGCGATACTTTTGACTATAAACGTTATTTCCCTCAAGTGGCAATTTATGACAAGACTGTCAATATGCAATTACTGGTGCTTATGGGAACAAATGTGGAGCGGGCAGTAACAATATGTTCTACCTCAATTAACTCTTTCCCCGAAAGCGTCGAGGCTGACTGGTATGGAGTCGAGGGAAATCCAAAACTTAAAAGTTTTTTTGGTAAACCTGTACCAAACAGGAAATTCAATCAAATCTAAGTCTTTAATATTGATTTCCGAAAGAAAATGACTGATCAAAATATAATAGATGTTGGACGACAGTGCTTGCTTGATGAGGCTGAGGCAATACAAAAATTGGTGCCGCGACTTGACAACAATTTTGTAGATGCCGTTGAAATGATATACCACTGCAAGGGCAAGTTTATCATCACTGGAGTTGGAAAATCAGGACATATAGGACACAAAATAGCTGCTACGCTGGCTAGCACAGGAACCCCTTCTTTTTTTGTCAATCCGCTCGATGCCTATCACGGCGATTTGGGAATGATTGATGGAAACGATTTGGTGATGGCCATCAGTTACAGCGGAATGACCGAAGAATTATTGCGCTTCTTGCCTTTGCTGCGTCGTCGTGGTATATCTATAATCGGAGTCAGTAGCAATCCCCGTTCTCCGTTGGCCCGTCTTTGTGTGTGCCATCTGGACATATCAGTGGAGCGTGAAGCAGATCCTCTTAACCTGGCACCGACGTCGTCTACAACAGCCACATTGGCAATGGGTGATGCTCTTGCTTGTGCATTGATTAAACGACGTAATTTCAAGGAAAGCGATTTCGCAAAATACCATCCTGGAGGTAGCTTGGGCAAAAGGCTTCTTTCCCGCGTTGAAGACTATATGTTTACCAACGATTTGCCAATTGTGAGTCCCAATGACAAAGTCAGCGACACAATTATTGAAATCAGCCGAGCCAAACAGGGCATAGCAATAGTGATGGATTCTGGTCGATTGTTGGGTGTGGTCACTGACGGTGATGTCCGTCGGGCTATGCAGAACTATAAAGAAAGTTTCTTTTCGTTGACGGTCAGGGAAATAATGAGTGCCAAACCAAAAACAATTGATTCACAAGCCAGCCTGTCAAAAGCGTCGGAAATGATGCGTCACAACAGTATACATACATTGGTCGTAACCGGGGAAAAAGGGCAGGTGATAGGCCTTATTGATTCGTTCAGTTGCTTGTAGAATATAACATTGGATTATAGTATGAAAACAGTTGCGTTGATACCTATAAAACTGGGAAGCAAGCGCGTTCCGCAGAAAAATATTAAACCTTTTTTTGACGGTACTCCGCTGATGTCGTTCATCCAGCGTACCTGCTTGGAATCAAGGAAGATAGATGAAGTCTATATTTATTGTTCTGACGAAGCTGTGGTGCCATATGTCCTTGATGGAGTTAAATTTATAAAGCGTCCGGTGGAGTTGGACGGAGATGATAAGAATGCCAACGACATCATCAGAAGTTTTATGAAAGAGGTTGATGCCGATATATATGTTAATGCGCATACAACGTCACCGTTTGCCGAGGTGTCCACAATTGATAAATGCGTAGAGAAAGTCGCTTCTGGAGAATACGACAGTGCATTCTGTGCTGAAAACATAAAGCAATTCCTGTGGAAAGACGGGAAGCCCATAAATTTTGACCCAGACCATTTTCCACGCACTCAAGACCTGCCTGATGTTTTTGCAGAGACATCTATAGCCTATGTGTTTACAAAAGAATCCTTTTTAAAGTACAACAGGCGTTTGGGGGCAAAACCATACATCTGCGAAGTGGGTAAAATCGAGGCGATGGACATTGACTATCCCGAAGACTTCGCTATTTGCGATGCTATTTATAGAATTAGAAAGGAATCTGAAAAATAAGATAATAGCTGATGGGAACGAAAGTACATATTGTGGATTGTACAATCAGGGATGGAGGCTATCTGTTTGATAAAAACTCTAATCCTGAATTTGTTAAAGGAATATTGCAAGGCCTTGTGGATGCTGGAATTGACTATATGGAAACTGGTTTTCTGCAAAGCAAGGTTAATGGCGAGACAATAGTTTATCACAACTCAAAGGATGTTATCAAATATCTTCCAAAGAATCCTAAATCATCTACATATCTTGGCTTTTGCGACAATAGCCGTTACACACCGGAGGAATTGGATTGTTGTGATGGAAAGTCATTCAAATGGCTCCGTATTTCGTTCGCAAAATACGAGATTGATGCTTCGTTGCAATTCTGCAAAAAGGCTCAGGGGAAAGGCTACCGCGTACAGTTCAACCCTATGGACAGCATTAGCTATTCGCCGGAAGAACGTGCTGCGTTGATTGAGAAAGTTAATATAGTAAAACCAGCTGTGTTTTCCATTGTCGACACATTTGGTGCTATGTATATGACTGACCTGGAAAAGATTTTCAGGCAGTTCGACGAACTGCTCGACAAGGAGATAATGATTGGACTTCATTCGCACGACAATCTAGGACTTTCTTGTGCTTTAGCCGAACGTATGGTAGAATTGGCCGAAAAGAGCGGCCGTGAGATATGTATTGACGGTTCGTTGTTTGGTATGGGGCGTGGTGCCGGCAATGCAAGAACGGAATTGCTTGCCGACTATCTGAACAAACACTGCGGAACCGACTACAATATTCAGGTCCTTTTGCAAACAATCGATAAATACATCGTTCCTGTTCTCGACCACATACATTGGGGCTATGATTTGCCGATGTTCATTTGCGGCACAAAGCATTCTCATATTGACAATGTCAACCATCTGAAGAAAACCACAGATAGTTCTATCACCGACATCTTCAATGTCATAGATCTTTTGACTCCTCAGCAGCGAACCCGTTACGGTGCTGGCTATTCGAAGACGGATTTCTCTCAGTTGGACGAAAAATATAATGATTATAGGTTAAAAAACAAATAGATATGAACTGTTCTGAGTATTTGGTGGATTTTCTTATCCAACACGGTGTTACCGATGTTTTTGGATATGCCGGAGGATATATAGTTCCATTCCAGGATGCATTGCGCAGCAGACCCGAAATAAATGTTCACGTATGCTATAACGAGCAGGGGTGCTCTTTTGCAGCAAACGGATATGCACGCACAAGCGGCAAACTGGGCGTTTTCTTTACAACCTCTGGACCTGGTGCCATTAACGCCTTTGGAGGGTTGGCCGATGCTTGGTTCGACAGTATTCCTGTTATGGGCATCTGCGGTAATGTGCCTACCAATGAAAGGAAGGGATTTTCAGGTATCCGCCAGAATGGTTTTCAGGAAATGGATATCGTTTCTATGACCAGACATATTACAAAACTATCCGTCACCCCTTTAAGTGCCATTGACTTTCCCGAAATCGTTTCACGTGCTTACAATATGGCTCTGATAGGTAGAAAAGGCGGTGTAATCATTGATTTTCCTTTCAACATTCAAAAAATGGAGGTCGAGCTATGAACTATCTCAATTTTAAGAAACCGGTACTACTTGTCGGTGGTGGTGTGCGTGCTGCTGGTGCTACACAGTTGGTTATTGATTTCGCTCACAAAACGAACATTCCGGTTCTCTCCACAATGAATGCTCTCGATATAGCTCAGGATGACCTGCGTATCGGTATGATAGGCACTTATGGAAACCGCTGGTCGAATATGATTCTCGAGCATTGCGACTTGGTTATCTCCGTTGGAGCTCGTTTGGGACTCAGACAGATAGGTCACAAAAAGGAATGGTTCGCTTCCAAGGCTAAACTGGTTCGTGCCGATGTCGATCAGGCCGAGTTGAGCCGCAATGTCAAGGATGATGAGGAAAAGCACCTTATGGATGCTCGCGACTTTATGAAATACTTGGCTACAAAGGATTTCCCCGATTGCTCTGAATGGAAAAAACGTTGCCTTGCAGTCAAAGAACTGCTTGCAAAACACGACAATACCGAGGGTAACGATGCCGTTGAAGCTGTAGCCGAACTTCTGCCGCCCAACCCGATTTGTGTTATAGATATCGGACAGCATCAGTGTTGGTGTGCGCAGTCGCTTGCCTTAAAGGGATACGATGGACGTATTCTCATCGGTGGTGGCTATGGTTCAATGGGTTGCGGATTACCTTACGCCATTGGCGCTTCAATTTCCATCAACAATGGCATAGTCTATTGCATAACTGGCGATGGCGGACTTCAGATGAACATTCAGGAACTCGAGACGGTAAAACGTGAGAATCTGCCCATAAAAATTATTGTTTTTAACAATCACGTATTGGGTAAAATCAGCGAAATCCAGCACGGCTCCTATCACGACCATTATGCGCAAACTACGGCAGAAAGTGGTTATACTGTTCCTGATTTTCAAAAGGTTGCAGAGGCTTATGGTATCAAGGCTGCCAACATTCCCTCTTATCACGAATTGAAAAACTACAAAGATTGGCTGTGCGACGACCAGCCCTGTCTCATCAATATGTCTCTCAATCCCGACACTCTTCTTATTCCCAAAATTAAATGGGAGACGGGTCTTATTATGCCGTTGCTCGACGAAGAGCTGAATAAAAAAGTTTTGTCTATACTCAACTATTGAACGCCTTATGATCAAATTCCTTGTAATGGATGTCGACGGCACACTTACCGATGGCAAGATCTATTTTGGTGCTGATGGCGAAATGATGAAAGCCTTTGACGTCAAGGATGGTTTTGCGTTGCATTCGCTTCTCGGCAAACACGCCATCATCCCTGTCGTAATCACCGCTCGCACCAGCCCGATGGTGTCTCTGCGTTGCAAAGAGCTGGGTGTGAATGAGGTATATCAAGGAGTGATGAACAAAATGCAATGTTTGGAGGATATTCTGTCCAAATATTCATCCACTGACAGACCTTGCAACCTTTCAAATGTGGCTTATATTGGTGACGATCTTCTCGACCTACAGTGTATGGTTCCCATCAAACAGGCAGGAGGCAGCGTCGGATGTCCATCCAATGCTGTTGGCGAAGTCCTTGCTGCCAGCGATTTCATCGCTCCTCACAAGGGCGGCGAGGGCGCTGTTAGGGATTATGCCGACTATTTGATACGAATCAACAGTTCTGATGCTATTCCTGACGACATTAATCGGCGTTGTATTGAGGCAGTCCGCTATCTTAAAGGTCTGTCGTACGACGGGCTTGCACTCGGTCGGCACGATGTGGACGACAACTTCTTCTTCAACGTCCTGCAGTATCAAACAGATTCAGATGAGCGGAAACCATTTGAATGCCATCGAAAATATATTGATATTCAGATGCTCATATCTGGAGAGGAAATAATGCAGACTATCGATGCCCAAAGGCTGGCTCTGGCTGTGCAGTACGATCCACTCGGTGATGCTGCTCTCTTCAAGCCTGTTGGTATCTGCTCGGAAACGATACTTTGTGCGGGAGCTGTTCTGGTGATTCTTCCCGGTGACGCCCATCGCTCGATGGCTTTTGATGGTGTACCCTGCCAAGTCCGTAAAATTGTCGGCAAGTTACTGCTCCGACCTGGCTGCTGAACAGTCTGAAGTGTTCTTGGCTTAATCAGTTCGTTTTACATATCGCAGATCCAATGCATTCATTGCATTCGTGCGTAACCCTCTGATGTTTTTGTGCGTGAAGTGTAGTATCTGGTCGTAGTAAAGCACAACCAGTGGTGCTTCCTGCATTACCGTCGAGTCTATACTGCGGCACAGTTCTGCGCGCTTCCCGGCATCGGTCTCTCTGACAGCTTTGCGGTAAAGCTGGTCAACAGTTTTTGATGTGTAGTGAGTGTAGTTGGGTCCGGCAGGGGAGTGGTTGGCGCTGTAAAACAGTGTCATATAATTCTCTGCATCGGGATAGTCGGCAATCCACGAGCCACGGAACCAGGAGACTTTTCCTTGCGCCATCTGTTCCCGCAGTGCTGCCGGCGGCGTCACTTCCAGCTTCGTTTCTATTCCCACAAGCGACAGCTGCTGCTGAATGTATTTACACAGGTCGGCGTAACTGCTTGTCGTAGTCAGCTTTAATGGCGGCAGGCCTTTGCCGTCGGCAAACCCTGCTGCCGCCAGCAGTTCACGGCTCTTTTGCGGATTGTAGTTGTATCCGTATTCGCCCTCCACGGCGTAGGCCGACAGTCCGAAGGGTATCATTCCCCTTTCACCCGGACGGCCTACGCCGTTGCGCATATATTTCATCATCTTCGCGCGGTCGAAACCGTAGTTGATTGCCTTTCGCACCAACCGCGATTTAGCAGCGTCGCATCGGCCGCCGGTTGCCTCGTAGAGTTCCCTGTCGAAACGTTCTACGTTGAATCCCAGATATTCGGTGTTCAAAAAAGGTATTGACGACATATCCATCTTCTCCGCATATTTGGGTTTCAGTTGTCCGGTGCGGGTCAGTATCTCGTCCTTGTACGAAGCGTCGAGCGAGTTCATAAAATCCAGGTTTCCTTTTACAAACTCCAAAAATGCCGTCTGTTTGTCAATGATGAATGTGACAGCAACAGCGTCAAGATAAGGAAGCCGGTTGCCGTATTCGTCGTGCTCGAAGTAGTTGTCGTTGCGACGCAGCACCAGTTTCACGCCCTCTTTCCAGTACTGGAAGTGAAAAGGGCCAGTACCCACCGGGTGACTGCGGAAATCGCTGCCATAGTGCTCCACAACCTCGCGAGGAACCACGCTGCAGTAAGGCATCGACAACAGCGCCAACATCGGAGCAAAGGGTTCCTTCAGGCGTACAACGAATGTCGTATCGTCGACAGCCTTGAAGCCATTCTCCGCCACGTTCGAGAAAATCCACAGTCCGGGCGACGCAACCTCGTCGTCTGTTATCCGGCCGAATGAATATTCGAAATCGCTGGCGGTTACAACACGTGTTGAATCGGCAGTCTTAAATAACGGATTCTTATGGAAAAAGACATCGTCTCTTAAAGTAAAAGTATAGGTTAGTCCGTCGCTGCTGACGGTCCATTTTTTTGCAATGCAGGGTTCCACGGCGAGATTTGTGTCCAGACGAACCAAGCCGTTGTAAATCTGTGAGCAGGCCCATATCAATGCCTGGTCTTTGGCATAGGCGGGGTCGAGTGTCGCGATGCCTGCCGACTCGTTGTATCTGAATATCATCTTTCCGTCGCCCTCGCTGTTTCGACGGCACGAAACGGCTGTCATACAAAGAATTGCGGCAGCAAGAATGATTTTTTGTGAATGTATTGTCATTGTGTAATGGTTTCGCTGACAATGGAGGCGTTGGCTGCATATATCAGTCGGTTCAGGAATTCAATGTGTCTTTGGGCTGCTGTTGAAGTCAGTATATCTATTCCTTTGAAATACTGGTTGTTGATATCTACCAAAAAGAAGTCTGCGATGTTTCCGGCGGTGATATTGTTTTCCGGCAGACCCAGTGCCCGTCGTCCGTTTGCGCTGGCCACCTGCATCACTTCGTCGGCAGGCAGCACCGAGGGGTTGCAACGTGTGCCTTTCTGCAGGAGCGACATCACCTTCATAGCCTCGATCATATCCAGGTTGTCGCTCGAGGCGCATCCGTCTGTTCCCAGTGTCACGTTTACACCGGCGTCGCGCAGTTCGGTGTAGAGGAATCGGCATCCCGACCCCAGTTTCAAGTTCGAATTTGGACAGTGCACCACCGTCGCACGGTATTTGCCAAGGGTCTCTATCTCCTTGTCGTCCAGCCATAAAGCGTGTGCGCCGATAAATCGTCCGGCGGTCTTCTGCAGTACACCGAGACGTTCCAGGTACAGGACTGGCGGGAGACCCTCATTGCGCAGACAGTCTTCGCGTTCCTTCTGTGTTTCCGACAGGTGGACGTGGAAGAGCATATTCTGTTCAGCTGCAAAGTCGGCAATGTATTTGAGGTGTTGTCCTGAGACGGCATATATTGAATGAGGCGCTATGGAGAGGCTTATGCCGTGCCCTTTTATGTCGTCCTGCAGTCTGGCTGCTGTTTCCAGAAAACGATGTACAAGCCTTTTGTCTGCGAAGTCGGCGTCAGTCACCGAAAGGGCTATGTTTGCCGACATTCCAGTCTGGAGTGCTGCTTTCACTGTGCTTTCAATACTGAAATACATATCGTTGAATGCTGTTGTACCACTATGTCGCATTTCCTTGCAGGCATCCAGAGCACCATTGTGAATCATCTCGGCCGTAAGTGTTGCCTCGCGGGGGAAAATGGATTCCGTTAGCCATTGTTGTAACGGCAGACCGCTGCCGGCGCTTCTCAGCAGAGTCATTGCACTGTGGGTGTGCATATTGCACAGGCCTGGAAAGGCAGCATACATAGTCTCGTGCTGTTCTAGGCGCGTGTGCCACTCGCTTTCGGCAATAGTTCTTACATCTTTCACTCGGCCATTGTCAACGATCACGTCGCAAAGCACACCGTCAATAAAAAGGTTTCGATAATCCATTGTAGAAACATTTATTCTAAAAACGCCGAACACTGCATATTATTGCGTATCAATGTTAATTTGCTGATAATTTGTTGGTTGTATCGCTATTTGTTTCAAATCCATTCGAAGGCTTCCGCATTGACACAGAGAGTTGCAAAAAGAATACAAAGTAAGGCATATGTACAGTATTTGTACAGTATATGTACAGTATATGTACGCTTCTAAAGCGTACATATACTGTACATATACTGTACAAATACTGTACATATGCCAGGGAAGGTATAAGCAAAAAAGCATTAAGGCACCAAGAAAAGACCTGTGAAAAGAAGGGAAACGTGGAGCGTCGCAAAAGGCTGTCTATCAATACGACATCGCTCGGTGTGATGAGAAAGGAGAGATTTTTTTTGTAGGAATGAAAATTGTTAGTAATTTTGCAAACGATTTGGTCGCCGAAAGAGGCGTGAAAAGGGAACCAGGTGAGAATCCTGGACAGTCCCGCTGCTGTGAGTTCAGTAGATTGCCAATCAAAAAGATAGCCACTGCGCGATGCCATAGTCGCGTGGGAAGGCGGATGGGCAAAGAACGAGTCAGAAGACCTGCCAAATCTGAAAATATCGGTACGCTTTCGAGGAAAAAGCATCCGGTAAAACGGAGAGGCAGTATTGTTGTCTTGTTGTTTTCCGATTTTATCGTTTATTTTTTCCCCTTTGGCGCAACCGATACCGGGTTGAAATTGAATATTAACATAAAAAAAACGGTATTGATTATGCTAAAAAAACTATTGACTTTATCTGTAGGGCTGTTGATGACCTTTGGCGTTGCGGCACAGCCCAAAAGTATTAATTTCCCTGCCAGCAGTGTGCAATATTGGGTTGGTACGGGAAGCAATTCATCGGTAGTTGTCGTGGCTTTCGACGACAATCCGAACGGCAATTTCGCCCTTGCCTGGGGTGTGCATTGGAATGGCAGCACCACGGCATTGGGGTTGATAGACTCTATTGCCACTCACGACAGCCGTTTCAGCTATTCTTTCGGCAGTTCGCTGATGAACTACATCACTTATAACGACGGCACTCTGGTTTCGGGTTCGTCGATGAACGGCTGGTGCTACTACCTGAATGGCGACTGGGCTATGAATGCCTACAACAACCAGCCTGTCGCCAACGGCGACGCAATAGAGGTGAGCAGCAGTTGCTCGTTTACGATGAGCACAGCCAATGCGGCTACAGATCCGAACGGAGGTGCTTCGACAGACCCTGTGGATGCTACTATAGACACTGCTGACATCCATTATTGGGTGGGTGAGGGCAGCAACCGTGCTGTTTTTATTGTGAACTTCGGCGATCCCGACACGGCTTTTGCGTGGGGCTACCGCTTTGACGGCACTACGACGGCGCAGGCTATGGTCGACGCCATAGACGCTGCCGACCCGCGCTTTTGGACGGTGGGCACACCGTCGTACAAT
Source organism: Bacteroidales bacterium (assembly GCA_016283175.1). Taxonomy (GTDB): domain Bacteria; phylum Bacteroidota; class Bacteroidia; order Bacteroidales; family P3; genus Colimorpha. The sequence continues at coordinate 28,525 of JAEEMK010000078.1, read as the reverse complement.
GGTGACATCCATTTTGTAACCTCTACGGGCGATACGCTTGGCCTTGCGGATCCTGCTTCGACATCGATGGGCTACAATTTCTGGTGGACAAACCTGAACGGTGAGAGTGCCGGCAACGGATCGGCGTCAACGATTCACGACGGCGATGTGTTCAAATATGGCGACTTGAGTGTCGGTGTAGGCTGGGATCCTATGGGCACATATTTTATGGAATATGCCTGGGTCAAAGTTCCTACGCCTGTGGATGAGCCCTCGTCGACTCCTGAATTGCCCGAGGAGGCTACGATTGCTGCCAGCGATATTCTGTATTGGATTGGCGAGGGCAGCAACGAGGTTGTCTTTGCTGTCAACTGGGCCGACACTGCTTTGGCCTGGGGTTACCGTTTTAATGGCGAGAGCGTTGGAATGCAGACTGTTATGGATGACATTGCGTCGAACGACCCTCGTTTCAGCTACACTATGGATGGAGGTTATCTGAATGACATCAACTTTGTTGCGGGCAGTGACACGCTGGCCATCACGATGTACAACTACTGGGAAAACACTGTGAACGGTGTTTCGTCGTCCGGTATGGGTGCTCAGCTTCACAACGGCGATTTCACTAAATGGGCAGACCCTGCAGCGGGAGTTGTTGTCGACAGCTCGAGCTATGAATGGGACGGTGTCACCTACTGGATGTATATCAATGTATATCCTATGACGATCTATCCTGTTGGCGCTCCGCTTCCGGAGGAGTCGACAATAGCTGCCAGCGATATTGTTTACTGGGTAGGCGAGGGCAGCAGCGAGATTGTGTTTGCCGTGAACTGGGCAGAACGCGCTTTGGCCTGGGGCTATCGTTTCGACGGTGAGAGCGTTGGAATGCAGACTGTTATGAACGACATACAGGCTGCAGACCCCCGCTTCAGCTATAATATGGACGGTGGCTATCTGAACGACATATTGTTTGTGGTCAATGCCGACACTTTCAGCATCACTCCTAACAACTACTGGGAAAACAAGGTGAACGGTGTTATGTCGGCCGGTATGAGTGCTCAGCTTCACAACGGCGATTTCACGAAATGGGCAGACCCTGCAGCCGGAGTTGTGGTCGACAGTGTGTACTATGACGGTTGGGGCTGGAGTTACATACATAACTATACGATGCCTGTACTACCTGTCAGCGCTCCTGTGGTCAGCGGACCTTTCTGCGGCGCTGTTGGCAGCGAGGGTTGCAACGCTGTTGCCGCCAATAGTCCGGCGGTAAAAGGCTGGGCTACGGGATGCACGGTGGAGAGAGGCTATCAAGTGATTTCGACTGCCGCCGCCTATGCCAGCTATGGACAGGACTCGTATGCTGTAGGTCCTGTGGATATGAGCGACAACCTGACGGTGGTGAGCCTCGGTGACGGCGGTTCGGCTACACTGACGTTCGACATACCCATTGTGAACGGCAACGGATATGACTTTGCAGTGTACGAGAATTCGTTTGGCGACGCTTTCCTTGAGCTGGCCTTTGTGGAGGTCAGTAGCGACGGTGTACGTTTTGTGCGCTTCCCGGCAACATCGCTGACGCAAACTGAGGTTCAGACTGGTGGCAACGGCTCGACCGACCCGACGATGATTAACAATTTGGCTGGCAAGTTCCGTATGGGTTACGGCACTCCGTTCGACCTTGAAGAACTTCGCGACAGCACTGGAATAGATATCAACAACATCAACTATGTTAGAGTTGTCGACGTGGTTGGCAGCATAGATCCCCAGTACGGCACCCGCGACAGTGAGGGCCGCATAATCAACGACCCGTGGCCGACACCTGGTAATTCGTCGGGATTCGACCTTGACGGAGTGGCGGTGCTGAATACCAACATTGAGTCGTTGGATGTCGCCGAAGAAGCGTTGCTGAAAGTATATCCAAACCCAGCTACTGACAAGTTTTTTGTTGTTGTCGACGGTAAAGCAGCAACGACAGCGCAACTGTATGACATCAACGGCAAGGCTGTTAGAACGATGGAGCTGCAAGATGGTAGCAACACTGTGGACGTCAGCAGTCTGCCACAAGGCGTTTATGTGCTGCGCAGTGGCGAAACAGTGGTAAAAATAGTGAAGAGATAAGTTTAGACTAAAAGAGAATTCATTATCAGTATGTTTTTATAAGAAAGGGTGGCTGCAAGGCCACCCTTTTGTTGTTTTTATAGTTTTGGTTTTCGTTTTAGTTATTTGACCCCAATCGAGTTGTAGATTAGCTGCTGAATGTCGGTCCGGATGTTGAGCGAGGAGAGTTTGTTGGGCGATGAGGAGGGATAGACGCGGTTGGAGAGGAATATGTAAACGAGGTTGTACTGTGGGTCGACCCATACCATAATGCCAGTGAAACCAGTGTGGCCGAAGCTGGCCTGCGAAGCCGACGGCGATACGTGAGTGCTGCGGCCTTTGATGAAGGGTTTGTCGAATCCGAGCGCGCGTCGGTTGCCTTTGTCGGCATAATGGCGCGAATTGAAGGTGTTGAAGGTCTCGGCAGAGATGTACTGGCGGCCTTCGTAGCGTCCCGAGTCGAGCATCATCTGGTAGAGCTTGAAGAGGTCGCCGGCGGTCGAGAAGAGGCCTGCGTGTCCGGCGACGCCACCCATAGCTGCCGCATTGGGGTCGTGGACGTAGCCGCGCAGTTGCTGCTTGCGGAACGATTTGTCGTATTCCGTAGGGGCGATGCGCTTGATGTCGATGCCGTGCTGGAGGGGTTGGAAGCAAGTGTTGTTCATCTGCATCGGGCCATAGAAATGCTGCTGCATAAAGATGTCGAGCGACTGTCCGCTGACCTGCTGCACGAGGTCGGCAAGCAAAATGAAACCGAGGTCGCTGTAGAGGTATTTCTGTTGCTTCTCGAGCTTGCTGGCGACAATCTGCTGGCACAAGTTGGCGCGGTAATGGTTTTTGACATAAGTGTTTTCGCCAATGGGCGTATAATCGTCGGGAGGATTGTCGCCGACATAGAGGTTGTCGTCGTCGAGAGCCCCTTTCCAGTAGGCGTCGAAGGCCTTGAGGCGGGCATAGTGCGACAGTGCCTGGCGGATGGTGATGTTCTTCTTGTTGGAATGCTTGAGGTAGGGGAGGTAGCGCGACAATTTGTCGTCGAGTTTGATTTTGCCTGCATCGACCAGTTTCATCACCGCCAGGTTGGTAGCCGACACTTTGGTCACCGACGCCAGGTCGAAGACCGTGTTGACGTCGATGGGTGCCGCTGCGACGTCGTAGGTCTGCCGTCCATAGCATTGGTTGTAAACCACTTTGCCGTCCTTTGCCACCAGAATTTCGCATCCGGGATAGGCTTTTTGCGCGATGCCGTAGTTGGCTATGGAGTCGATACGGCGGAAGCAGTCGATGTCCATACCGGCATTCTTGAGAGCCTCGTAGCGCGACGGCGTCTTGGGTCGCGGAACCGCTTTGAGCGAAGTGCCTTCAAGGTATCCGCCCGTAGTCACCGGCAGTTTTCCTTCGAACGGCGTTTTGCCCGTCAGGGCGTCGGGCACCACATCGACCACCTCGCGCAGGTTCTGGTAGGCCATCACGATGGCCGACGGAGCGAGGGTGGCGGAATAGGTGGGGAACGACTCGAGGATGTATGGAGAGCCGTAGATGACCAGCACCGAGTTGACGCTGTCGATGGCGGCGATGTCGTTGATCAATGCGATGGTGGCTTTAGACACGCCATAGTTGTTGCTCGATGCCAGGTTGGCATAAAGAGAAATAACCACCGTGCCTGCCTTGCGGATGCGTAGCTTCAGAGCCTCGTCGAGTTTGGTTGCAGCCGTGTCGCAACTGCCTACGGCGATGCTTACAAACTGTTGTTTTTCATCCAGCGGCAAGGTGTAGTTCTCGTTGCGCACCAGCGTGAGCGCCTTTCGGGCCATAGTGCGAGTGAGTTCTTCGCATCGTTTTTCGTCCTCCTTGGAAGGCACCGAAAGCTTGTCGAGATTCAGTTTGTCGAGGCCGCAGAGGTACTTCTCGCGCAGAATGCGGTGGCATCGGTCGTCGATCATCTTGGCAAATTCGGGGTCGTGTTTGGCTTCCTTAACGACGGCATTGACAGTATTTTCCAAGTCGATGGGCAGCAGAATGACATCGGCTCCGGCGCGAATGGCACGTATGGCTCCTTCACCGTCCTTGTAGTTGTTGGAGACTGCCTTCATATCGATACCGTCGGTGAAGACAAGCCCATCAAAGTGCATTTTGTCGCGCAGCAGCGGTTTTACTATGCGTTCGGAGAGAGACGACGGCATATTGGGCCTGTTGTCAAGAGCATTGACTTGAAGATGAGCAATCATCATACCCCTGATACCACGATTGACAAGATGGCGGAAAGGGAAGAGGTCAACCGTGTCGATATACTCTTTGGAATGGTTGATTACCGGTAGGTCGAGATGACTGTCGACATCGGTGTCGCCGTGTCCTGGAAAGTGCTTGCCGACGGCGACAACGCCTTCGCGTTGCATCGCTTCAGCATAGAGAGCAGACTTGCGGGCTACGCGTTTTTTGTTTTCACCGAACGAGCGACACCCAATGACGGGATTGCGCGGGTTGTTGTTGATGTCGCAAACCGGGGCAAAATTCACATTGATGCCCATTTTGCGGCATTGACGTCCCACTTCGGCTCCGAAGAGCGAAATCAATGAGTCGTTGTTGCGTGCGAGAGCACCCATAAGCATTTGACGCGGAAAACTGTAGCAGTCGGTGAGTCGCATACCGAGTCCCCATTCGCCGTCGATGGTGACCATTAGGGGAATGTCAGCGATGCGTTGGTAGCGCCTTGTCCGTTCAAGCTGTATGTCGGCAGTACCTTTGAAGAAGCAGATGCCTCCGACATTGTATTTGGAAATGCTTTTTTCGAAAGCATTTTGCTGTTTTTTGGTCATCGTGAGGGGAACACGAAGAAACATCAGCTGTCCAACTTTTTCGTCCAGATCGAGGTGCCGCATCTGTTTGTCGGCCCATCGGTTGGCGGCAGCTATTCCAGTAGTGTCGTTGGCAGCTACAGTGTGATGGGCTTTTTTTTGACGTTGATTTGTTGATCTGCTTTGTGCGGAAGTGGAAAACGTCAGAGTCAACAGTAGTGCAAGAATGGTTGTTTTCAAAGATGTGTTTTTCATAAGAGGTGCTTGTAGAGGAGAAACGAATACAAAAATAGCGTCGGGGAGACCCTGACGCTATTTGTTAAAGACTGTAGACGTGATTATTTTACGTTGTCTTTCACTTCGTTAAGGAAGGTTTTGGCGGGCTTGAATGCCGGAATGTTATGAGCAGGAACAATAACAGAGGTGTTCTTGCTGATGTTGCGTCCAGTCTTTTCAGCACGACGTTTGATGATGAAGCTGCCAAAGCCTCTCAGATAAACGTTTTCGCCGCCGATCATTGCATCCTTTACGGTGGTCATAAACTCTTCAACAACGGCCAGAACGGCCACTTTCTCAATACCGGTCTTCTCGGAAATGGAAGCCACAATTTCTGCTTTAGTCATATTCTGAATATTTTTTTAAATGATTAGTTATTACGTTTTTGGAATTGCAAAGATACGTAAAAAAAAAATATTGATGCAATTTTTTTTTCAAAAATAAAATAGTTGTCGACTTGTTTTAAAAGTAGTTTTTGGTGTATTGTGTTGATATATAGTTTTTTGTAATGATTTGTTCAAGTAGTTGTTTCTCAATATTTTTTTTTGTCTGTCCTTTTTTCCGAGGGTGAAAAGGAGTGAAAAAGAGGGACTAAAAAAACTAAAAGTGAATTTTACTTGATGTTGATGGATGGCAGAAAAATGTGGCGGATGATTTAATGCTGCTTGTTATGGTGTTTCATTGTGTGGTGTAACAAATCGTATAATTATAAATATGTATATGTGAAATATAATTTGTGTGTGGTTTTAAAAAAAATGTTATCTTTGTAGGAGAAAAACGAAGTCGATGATTTGTGCTATTGTTTGGTAATTAATATATTATCTGTGAATATTTTATAATAATGAGTATGATATGAAGAATATAGCGGTTGTTTTGGCTGGCGGAGTCGGCAGTCGGTTTGGCAATGGAGTACCTAAGCAGTTTTTGCTGTTTGGGGGGCGTCGTGTAATAGAATGGAGTGTAGATGCTTTTGAACGCAATGCTGGCATTGATGGCATAGTAGTTGTAATGAACGAGAGGTATATCAGTGATATGGAGGAAATCGCAAGAGAGCGTCAATGGAGCAAGGTGATAGGGATTGTTGCTGGAGGAACGGAGAGATATATGTCGACGTTGTCGGCGTTGTCGGCATTGCGCGGGGAAGGCGAGTGTAATGTGATATTGCACGATGCTGCTCGTCCGATGGTGAGTCAACGAATCATTGATGATGTTGTTGCTGCGTTGATGAAATATGATGCTGTAGGTGTTGCTGTTGCAATGACAGACACGGTGTTTGAGGTAGACGCTGACGGCTGTGTGGCTGGTGTTATGGACAGGAGCCGTTTACGTAGGGCACAGACACCGCAAGCGTTCAGGAAGAGTGTGTTGGAGAAGGCTTACAAGCGTCTTGCTGAAAGTGGTGATGAGAGCTTGAATGTCACTGACGATTGTGGTACAGTGGCAAGGTATATGCCAGAGGTGAGAGTATGCACTGTGGAGGGAGAGGTGCGGAATATGAAACTAACGTACAAGGAAGATTTGGAAATGTTGGAGAATTTTGTGTTGAATTGTTGATATGATTACGAGATAACAGTGTAAATCTTTAATATTTTAATCAAAAACCTAAATATTTTAATCAAAAACCTATGAAAAGATGTTTTTACATTAAGTTTTGTGTTTTCGTTCTGCTTTTGGTTGGGGTATGGGGTGTTGCCCAGGGTCAAAATATGAACACTATGGGTACGGATTTCTGGTTTGGCTATATGCACAATGGAGACGGGGCGGATGTCCGCATATTGAAGGTGCTGGTTTCGGGTCCCCGAGCGTGCACCGTGACGCTTGAGAATCCGAATACCTCGTTCACAGTAACGCGGAACATTTCGGCCAATTCCGTTGTGTCGATATCCGTACCTTCTTCGGAGGCATACCATACCCAGTCGTGTGTGGTGAGTAATACGGGGTTGCACCTGACGTCGAGCGATTCGGTGTCGGTGTACTGCTCGATACAAGGCACTTACAACTACGAGGTGGCGAATGTCTTCCCGACACGTGTGCTGCGCAACGAGTATATTGTCCAAAGCTATCCGTCGGACAAGTGGGGCAGCGAGTTTATGGTATTGTCAACCGAGGACAGCACGTATGTGGACATCTATCTGTCGTCGCCGACGAGCACGGGTTATGCTGCGGGGTCGCAGTTGTCGGTTCTGCTGCCGAAGGCTGGCCAAACGTACCAGGTGATGGGGGCCGCCGTCAGTAATTTCAGCGGTACAAGGGTGCATTCGCGCGACTGCAAGCCTGTGGCTGTGTTTCACGGCGATGTGTGTCCGTACATACCGCAGTGGACGCCGGGAGAGTCGTGCGACCACGTTGTGGAGCAGGCAGTTCCTGTTTCGTATTGGGGTAAGGATTTTATTGTGGTGAACACGGGCACGAATTTTGCAGACCGAGTGAGAGTGACTTCGTTGCGCGACAGTTGCACGGTGACTAAGAACGGCACTGTAGTGTCCTTGTTGAATGCTGGGGAGACGTATGAGTATACTGCTGGGGGAAGTACGGCGGCGACATACATCCACACTTCTCAGCCGTCAATGGTCAATTCCTATTTTTCGAGTACCCACACCAGCAGTTTCGGCGATCCGTCGATGGTGACGATAAGTCCGACGGAGCAGATGATCCGAAGGGTGACGTTCGCGAGTTTCAACACGCAATACACGACGTCGCACTATGTGGTTGTTGTGACGCGGACGGCGGATGTCGGTATGCTGTTGCTTGACGGAGTGAGCCGTGCTTCGAGTTTCACTGTGTCTGCCAACAATCCGGAATACTCGTATGCAAAGATATATGTTACTGCCGGCAGCCACACTTTAGAGTCGGCCGGAGGCAGTGGTTTCACGGCCTATGCATTCGGTATGGGGAACCACGAGAGCTACGGCTACCTTCTGGGCAGCAATATGCTGGATCTCGAGGCCAACATTGCATTAGACGGCCAGAGAGTGACGGAATACGACACGGTGGATGTATGCCAGGGTGACACTGTGACTATCACTGCCTATGCCGAATATGATTATGACAGTTTGACAATGAATGTCGGGGGTGTCTGTTATTCCGACGATACTGTCCAAAAAAGCTTTGTGTTACCGGGAGTCTATAATGTCTATGCCGTTTTCCGCCAGACGGATAATCTGTGCAAGAATGAATACGACACGCTGTTTGCCACAGTGAGGGTTATTGCCAACGACACTGTTTCGACCGACTATGCGCACTGTGGCGATTCCTATATGTGGTACGAACGGACGCTTGACAGCACTGGCACTTACACGCGTGAATACACCAACAATATAGGATGCACGACCACGGAATTTTTCACACTCACTCTGCTGAGCGATACGAGCACCACGCTTGTCAAGGCTGGCTGCGACAGTGTGGAATATGAAGGCAGTTATTACTTCGATGGCGACACGCTGCTCGTTGCCACGTACACGGCTGCCAACGGATGCGACAGCACGGTGTATGTAGCTTTCAAGCACTACCCGTCGTATGAGCAGACGATATACATACATTTGCCGCCAAACGACACACTTGTGTGGATTGACGGCCTGACATATACCGAGTCGTCCGACAGCACCTTTGTAGTGCTGCATTCGGTAAATGGATGTGACAGTACAGTGCACCTCAACCTTGTTGTCGACCACGAACCTCCCGTGCTGGACACTTTCGCACTTTGGGTGCCCAATGCTTTCACACCTGATGAAAAAACAAACAACAGATTTGTCATCAAAAGCAATAAAATAACATATATGCACGTTTACATATACAACCGTCTGGGACTTTATGTCACCGACTTCGACGGACTTAATGAAGGCTGGGATGGTACTTACCGTGGAACAAAATGCAAACAAGATGCCTATGTATACCATATAAAATACACTACCGAAGGACGGCCGCGATATGTCCAGACAAAAACCGGTACGGTGACCCTGTTGAGATAATTAAAAGAAAAAACAACTGTCAAATCAAAGAATAACAACCCCCAATATTAAACTGAATACTATGTACGACTACCTTATAGTCGGTGCCGGACTCTACGGCTCCGTATTTGCCCAACAGGCAACAGCACAAGGCAAACGCTGCCTACTCATCGAACGACGCAACCACATCGGTGGCAATTGCTACACAAAAACTGTCAACGACATCAATGTCCATTGGTATGGTGCCCATATTTTCCACACCTCCAATCAGCAAGTGTGGAACTACATCAACCAGTTCGCGCATTTCAACAACTATATTAATAGCCCCATAGCCAACTACAAGGGCGAGTTATATAACCTGCCCTTCAATATGAACACATTTACCAAGCTATGGCCAGATGTGCACACCCCTGACGAGGCTCGTGCTCGCATCGCCCAGCAGCAGGCCGAATACGCAGGTATCGAAGAGCCGAAAAACCTCACCGAACAGGGTATGAAACTCGCCGGACGAGACATCTTTACCAAACTTGTCAAGGGTTATTCCGAAAAGCAGTGGGGGCGTCCTGCCGAACAGATACCGGCTTTTGTGCTACGTCGTCTGCCGTTCCGATTCACTTTCGACAACAATTACTTCAACGACCCTCATCAAGGCATCCCCATCGGCGGATACACACCCATTTTTGAACAGCTGCTGAAAGGTGTTGAAGTTCGGCTGGACACAGACTTCCTTGCCGACAAACAGCGCTGGATGGACTCTGCCGAACGTGTTCTGTACACCGGACCGCTCGATGCCTATTTCAACTACAGTCTTGGGCATCTTGACTTCCGTTCGCTTCGTTTTGACCACAAACTGCTGGAAGGTGTCGACAACTTCCAGGGCAACGCTGTGTTCAACTACACCGACGCCGAAACACCATATACACGAATTATCGAACACAAACATTTCGAGTTCGGCAAGCAGCCCGACACTGTCATTTCATACGAATATCCACAGGACTGGACTCCCGGTGCAGAGCCATACTATCCCGTCAATGACGATCGTAACAACGACCTCGCAGCACAATACAAGTCGCTTGCCGAAAAGGAAAGCAAGACTTCCTTTGGCGGTCGACTTGCCGAATATCGCTATTACGATATGGATCAAGTTATTGCACAGGTGCTTCAGCATCCCTGGCTTCAAAAATGATTTGTATTGCAAATCATTAATACATAACTATAGAAACACTTATACTTTCATTTGAAAGAACATCTGACCATATCAACAGCAACCGACTTGTTGCGTCTCGGAGCAGAAGACATTATCTTCATAACCTCCGACGGCAACTACTCGACCTTTATGCTTGCCTACGGAAACTCGCACGTCGTCACAATGCAACTCGGACAAATCGAGAAACTTATAAAACAGCAACTTGAATATGAGGGTGCCAAATACATCCGTATTGGCAAAAGCCTTATAATCAATAGTGACTATATACAATATATCAACATCCCAAAACAACAGCTCATTCTGTCCGACGGCAAAATGAACTCCTACTCGCAAACAGCTTCAAAAGAAGCATTGCGTCAACTCAAAGACCTTATAGACAAGACAATAAAATGAAAGGTAAGACAGACATAAACGAAAACGAAATCCGTGTGATTGGCAAAGAAACACACGATGGCGACAAGCGTATGTCCACACATACAATAGTCACAATCGTCCTGCTGGCGCTGACTGCCGTTGTTTTGTTGGCAATTCTCCTTATGCGCAACCGCGCTCCTATGGAGACTGCCAGCGATCTGACCGACACCGAGGAGGGACTTTTTGAAGGCACTGCCTACGATATTGACGACGAATGGTATGAAAACATCGACTCGACACAAGGCAGCTTCGTCGACATTATAGACACCGTTGTCGACGGTTTGTCGCTAACAATTTACACGCCATACAACACCTTGCCCGAACTTTTTGTCGGTGAGGTCGACGAAACTGACCCCTCCATTTTACTCTGTACCCAGGCCGCCGACCTGCGTCGCGACAACGGTAAAATACTCGGCGCTTACGTCTATCGCGGCGAACCACTCGCGTGGGAGTTGTCCAAACGTGGCTATTGCGCTATCATCGACGGTAAGACAACCGTAGGAGTTTCGGACAATTCTCCTCTCTTCGAGGACGCTATCGAACACAAGGGCTACTTTTTCCGTCAGTATGCCTTGGTAGACAATGGCAGCGCAGTGCGCAACAACCCGGAAAACAAATCTTTGCGTCGTGCCCTTTGTGCTTGGCGCGACCGCATATGCATTGTGGTCAGCCACGACCGGATATTAATGAACGACTTCAGCTACGCCCTTGAAACACTGCGTGTTCGTGATGCAATCTACCTTGTCGGTAGCAGCTATGCCCACGGCTGGGTGGAGGATAGGGATGGAAAACGCTCCTTTTTCTCTGAACATTCGCAACACAGACCCAAAAACACAAACTACATCCTGTTCAAGAAAAAATAGTCTTCCTTTTTTTATTACGAAATGACATCACATAAAACATTTCGTACATAGCAGCGTCCATTTCATACATTGGTTGGTAAATCAGTGATTTAAGCCACTGTTTCATACTAATTTTGCAGTATGGAATCGAGTAGCACAAATCACATTCAGGCATTTGATTGCCTGCGTTTTATGGCGATTGTCGTCGCTGTTTTGGCCTTTTTGGCCATTGTTTTCCCTTCCAACGGCATAAAAATCGGAAAAACAACACTGCGCTTTCCTACAGTGCATTCCGTGTTGGCCAAAAACCGTAAGCAAAAGGTACAGCGGTCCGAAGAACTGCAACAACAGACCCTGCCGTCAATGACCGATGCCGAGAAATCGCAGCTGGCATCGCTCAACTCACAACTTTTTGGCGGCGAGGGACGTATTTGGCTGCCCAAAGACGACAACGCTTTCTTCGACAGCTTCTTTGACAAAGCCTGCAAAGCCAGGAGCGAAAAACGTACGGTACGTGTCCTGCATTATGGCGATTCACAGATCGAGAGCGACCGCATCACCGCCCAACTCCGCAGCCGTCTGCAGGAACTCTATGGCGGCGGCGGTCCCGGCCTGATACCGCTAATGCAGCCGATTCCATCTTTTTCGGTCAACCAAAAGACAAAAGGCAGCCTTGTTGGTCAGTCGACCTACGGTCGAGGCAATTTTGTTCGCGCCAACGGCAACTACGGTCCGATGCTTCGTAGCTGGCGTATGATGGGCAGCGCACAACTAAGCGTCACGGCATCAAAGAACCGTGCTTCTGACGAGCGTGTCAAACACTTCTCGAAAGTCAGCGTCCTGTTCAACAACCGTCCAGGGCCGCTCAGCGTCGTTCTTACAGACAACCGCACAAATTCAATCATCCGGATGCGGCAAATCGGCGGCGGTGTGCAAACCCTCGACTTTAAACTTGACTCAATCACCAACTCTCTGACACTTAGTCTTGATGGCACAGCCGACATCTATGGCGTAATGCTAGACGATGATTGTGGTGTCGCTGTCGACAATATTTCGATGCGTGGTGTGTCGGGTCAGCAGTTCACAATGGTCGATTCGGCACAGTTGGCCGAAGCCTATCGTCTTATGGACGTTGGAATGATAATTATGCAGTTTGGTGGCAACAGTGTTCCATACCTCACCGACAGAAAGGCTATCGATATCTATTGTAGCAAGATAGGTCGCCAAATTGATTTCCTTCACAACCTTAGTCTGCACACACCGATACTTTTCATCGGCCCTTCGGATATGAGTACCAAGATCAACGGTCAGCTGGCAACCTATCCGATTCTGCCTGAGGTGGTTGATCGTCTGCGCGAAACAGCGCTTGCACACGGTGCCGCCTTCTGGAGCCTGTACGACGCTATGGGCGGCAACGGTTCGATGGTGGAGTGGGTGAGTGGTGGCCTGGCCGAACACGACTACCTGCATTTCAATGTCAAAGGCGCTGCCGTTATGGGTGACCGTCTTGCCGATATTTTCCAGCAGCTGAACGAACTATACACTCTTCGTAAGGGCACGAAAAGATAGCTTTTTCGTGCAGGTATTTCATTACTAATATTTTATGATAATTTTATGTATTCAACCCTCAAAAACCGCCCAAAATATGCATTTTCAACATATTGAAAACCAAACCAATAAAACACCTTCCCTGGCATATGTACAGTATATGTACAGTATATGTACAGTATTTGTACGCTTCTAAAGCGTACAAATACTGTACATATACTGTACATATACTGTACATATGCCAGGGAAAATAGTGCCTAAAATTGCACAAAATAATTAAAAAAATACATCAAAAACAAGTATCATTTTTTAATCCTCAATTCATCAATGTCCGACTTCTTTTATTTCATCTGGTCGCTGTTTTCGTTCGACAAGGAACACCCGCTACTTTTTACGCAGTTCAATTTCTGGGCTTTCTTTCTTGTCGTTTTCGCAGGTTTTTGGTTCATTGTCGAAAGCCGTCGTTTTGGCCGCGGCAAAGCAGCGCGTCGTCTTTGGCGCAACGGCTATCTGTTCATTGTCAGTCTTTTGTTTTATTTTAAGACATCGGGGCTGTTTGTACTGCTTCTTTTGCTTTCCACGTTTATGGGATATCGTGCTGGCGTCGCTATGGAACGGCATCCTGTGGGCTGCCGGTGCCGCAGGGGTATTATGGTTTTTTGTGTAACAGTCAATCTGGCTGTTCTTTGCTATTTCAAATATGCCTATTTCTTTACCGACATACACAATGCGCTCTTTAATACCAACCTTCAGGTTGTCAACCATTTGGCTTTGTTTGCCAACCATTTCACCAGAACGCCGCGTTTCGATGCGTCGCTGATACTGCTGCCTGTGGGCATATCGTTTTTCACGTTCCAGAACATCAGCTACCTTGTTGACGTGTGTCGTGGCAAGATTGCGTGTGTTGAAAACATTTGGGATTTCGGATTCTACACGACCTTTTTTCCGCAACTTGTGGCAGGGCCCATTGTGCGTGCCGACAAGTTTGTGCCACAGCTCTACAAGCCTTATTTCCTGGGACGCAGACAGTTTGGCATAGCGGTGTTCTGGATTATCAATGGATTGACAAAAAAAATAGTCTTGAGCGACTACATTGCGGTCAATTTTGTTGATCGCGTTTTCGACAATCCGTTGCTATACAGTGGTTTTGAGAACCTTGCAGCCCTGTTTGCCTATTCGCTGCAAGTCTATGCCGATTTTTCGGGCTACACAGATATTGCCACCGGCGTGGCGATGCTTATGGGCTTCTATCTGCCTCAGAATTTCAATTCCCCTTATAAAGCCACTAATGCTGCCGGATTTTGGAAGCGCTGGCACATATCGCTTAGCAACTGGTTGAAAGACTACTTGTACATCCCTTTGGGCGGCAATCGTGGTGCCGGATGGCCGTCGTATGTTATTTTGGGCGGTATGCTTGCCGTTGTGGCCATTATGGCACAGTCGGTATGGGTCACAATTGCTGTATGCTGGGTGGGCGGCGCGCTGGTGGCAATATATTTTGTTTTTCCACGCTGCCGCAAGGATTTTGCCACCGATGTCAACAATATGGACACAATGCTGCTTGGCGGGTTGTGGCACGGTGCCAGTTTCAATTTCATAATGTGGGGCGGTTTGAACGGCGCAGGCATACTTGTGTACAAATGGTGGAAACGTTGTGGGACACGTGTGCGGGTCAATGCAACGATGGCTTTGTTTGCTTTGATTCTGCTTGCCGACATCATATGGCAGACGCCAGCTATGAACATTGCTGCTGTATGGAGCGGAATTATATGTTTCGGTACTGCGATTCGCTATCTGGTGGTCAATCCTTTGTGCAGCAAAAGCAACCGCGTGGGGCTGGCCAAAGGTATTGAGAAGGTGTGGAATGTAATGATTACATTCATTTTCATCACCTTCACGCGTCTGTTTTTCCGTAGCGGGTCAAACCTCAATCCAGCCGAGGCCAACGAGACGGCCTGGAGAACGGCTGGATGTATGATTGATCGTATAGGCAGTTGTTGGAACACTTCGGTCATTCCTGACATTGTTTCAAACTACAGTTCGGTGTTTCTTGTTTTCATTGTCGGTATGGTTATTCACTGGTTGCCGTCGCGTTTGAAACGCCGTTTCCGGCTGTGGTTTGCACTTGCTCCAATGTGGGTGCTTGCTGTGGCTGTTGTGATGGCAGTGTTTGCAGTTTATCAATTTGTTAGTGCCGATATGCAACCGTTCATCTATTTTAGTTTTTAATATTTTTATTATTGGATACAATAATTTTGTTTTTGGTGCGTTAAAAAATATTGTTTTTCGCTGAAAGAAGCTATACATCGCACTATGAACATTATTGTTACAACAACAGACTGTATTGAAAACCATCGTATTGCCGAGTATATTGACATACTGCGTTCGTCGTCGTTTGTCGGCACAGAGCTGGCTTTGACCGATCTTTTTGCAGACCCTACACGCAAATACCGTAGAAAGCTTGACACGATATATGACGGTGCTTTGCAGGAAATCCGCCAGAAGGCTCTTGCTGTCGGTGCCGATGCTGTTGTTGGCGTACATACTGATTTCCAAGAAATATTCAGTAAGGGTAAGGCTCGTTTTTTGGTTTCGGTAGTTGGTACTGCCGTAAGGCTGGAAAGGAAACCGGAAAAAGGAGAGGAGTTGACGGACAACATTGTGACGCAGTATCGTTTGCGTCGAAGCCAGCTGCAGGTGGTGTTGAGACGCAAGTTGGAAAACGAGTCGTTCAATCCTGATGCCAAAGACTGGGAGAACATTATCCGCTATGCACTTTACGATTTGGCTTCGATGCTTTATAAACGCTATTTGGTTCTTGCATCGGAGACGATCAGCAGTGTTTCCCTTGTCGAAAAAAAACTGTTTCTTGATAATTTTGTTCCTTTTTTGAGAGGTATGGACTATGAAAGCGCAGCTGAAGTGGTATATGGCGACACCGAGACGGCGCCATTCGTGTTTTGCAAAGTGGTGAAGGAATGCAATTTGTTTTATCCGCAAAAGGTTGCATCGATAATGACATCCGAAAACAAGCATACTGTAATAGCTTTGCTTGACAGCGACAAGCCGTTATATACCAAAGAGGATTTGAAATATATGATATCCATTGCCGAATACCTTGACAATCTGCCTGATACCGGTCGCTACATAGAGGGTCGTGATGGTTTGTTCGCCAAAAGCGGCACGCTGCTGGTATGCGAACGTGGCCACACTTCGGCAGTGGAACTGGGAGGACATTGTACCTGCCAGTTGGAAGGCAGTGGAGCAATATGCAACCTGAATGTGAAAGGTATCACAGAACAGGAAGTGGCTGCAATTGAGGCGTTCAAAACAAAAATAGAAATATTGAAAAGTGAGTTGGGATGATTCATCATTTAATGATAATGTCAAAATTAAAGCTAGAATTAATGTTTAAGTCGAAAATAGTATTTGCCGTTTTTCTTTCAATGGTCTTTTCGGTTGCAGCGCAGCGCAACATAGCCATAACAGGCAATGTTGCAGGTGGATATGGAAAAAAAATTGAAGTGCTGAAACTTGCAGACCAGATTTCTCAACGTGAGTTGTTGGTAGATTCAACAACAATAGACAGCAATGGTGACTTCCGCCTGCGGCTTTATGCCAACTATCCGATGCTTGTGTCAATACGTATTGACAACTATTCGCAGTCGTTTTATGTTGAACCGGCGATGGAATACAAGGTTGTTGTTCCCGAGTTTGACTGGAATTTGGATGAGAAACGTAATATTTTCCTAGACCCGGAGCCGTTACCATTGCTGTTCCAGAATATTAAGTCCGACAATATTAATCTGCAAATTGACAGTATAGACCGTGCTATTGCCAGTTTTGTCGACGACAACCGTTTTTATCTTGACCAGAAGTTTCGACCGACGGCATTTTATTTCGACAGTCTTGTTTTTTTGCTAAACAAAATGTTTCCTGACGGAAAGAATGATTTTGTTGATCGTTACAAACTGTATCGCCTTGCTGAATTGCGTTATGCAATGAAGTTCGACTCGCGGAAAAAACTTTTTGAACGATATATCAAAAACCAGCCAATACTGTATCAAGACGAGAACTATATGTCGTTTTTTGCGACGTTTTATGCCAACAGCATTTCAAAAGGCACCAAAGCCGTTCCGGTATATCGTCTTGCTCATTGGGTAGAAAACCTCGATCTTGATACTTATATTGACTCAATAGGCACTGATCCTTTGCTCAGACACGAGCAGGTGCGTGAGTTGGCGGCTTTGCAGGCTCTGCAGGAATCGTATTATAATTTCCATTATTACGATGCTGAAATGGTTGTCAAAATGATAGAAAAGCTGGCTGAACGAACCAAGTTTCCTGAACACAAGACGATAGCCCGCAATATTATTGAAGGCTTGAACAGTCGACATATTGACGAAGAAAGACAACAAAATTACTATTTCAAATTGCCTGACGTAAATAAGGAAATTGTTTCGCTGGATCAGTGGAAAGGAAAATGGATATACATCGCCTTTGTGCGTGTCGGGGAGCCTGAATGCATTTCGGAAGTTGAGACGATGGCTCATTTCAAGGACAAGGTCTATGCCGAGAATGATGATGTTGTTTTTGTCACAGTCGACTGCAACCGTGAGTTTCAGAAAATGTTTCATTTCCTGAAAAATACAAAACACGGTGACCGTTACAATTGGACGTGGCTGCATTTTGACGGCGACTATGATTTGCTGCGACGTTTTCAGATCACAGCATACCCTTGGTTTGTTCTTGTCAATCCCGACGGGAAGCTTCAATATGATATTACTCCTGCACCAAGTACAGGCTTTTTGCTCAATGCACCTTGGCGAAAACAGCAAAAGGAAGAAACAATCACAAATCCTCTTTTCAGAAACTAAAATTACAAACAAAACATAGGCAATATGATTATTGAAAAAATACAAGCGACTGTCTCAGAGTCTTTAAATAAACTATATAATATTCAGGTTGCTCCGGACAGCATTGTTCTGCAGAAGACAAAAAAAGAATTCAACGGAGACTATACGGTCGTCGTGTTTCCATACGTCAAACAGGCACGCAAATCTCCGGAAATGGTTGCCAACGAATTAGGCAGTGCTGTTTGCTCGGCATTGCCGGAATTGACCGGATATAACGTTATTAAAGGTTTTCTTAATTTTTCTGTCAGCGACAGTTACTATCTGTCTTTTACAGCCCAGATATGTGGCGACAGCCGCTACGGACTTAAACCTGTCAATAGTTCCGATGCTCCTGTTGTGGTTGAATATTCTTCGCCAAATACGAACAAACCATTACATCTTGGTCATATACGCAACAACCTTCTGGGATGGTCGGTGTCGCAACTTCTAACTGCCAATGGACGCAATGTAAAGAAAGTCAATTTGGTTAACGACAGGGGAATACATATTTGCAAATCGATGCTCGCCTGGATGCGTTTTGGCAACGGAGAAACACCCGAATCGTCGGGAATGAAGGGCGACCATCTAGTGGGTAAGTATTATGTTGAGTTCGATAAGCATTATAAAGCTGAAGTCAAGGAACTTATAGACAAAGGGGTGGAAGAGGAGCAAGCAAAAAAAGAGGCTCCGTTGATGGTTGAAGCACAACAAATGTTGAAACGATGGGAAGAAGGAGATAAAGAAATACGTGATTTATGGCAAAAAATGAACGGCTGGGTTTATGCCGGTTTTGACGAAACATATCGTAAAATGGGAGTTGGCTTCGACAAAATTTACTATGAGTCGAATACCTATTTGCTTGGAAAAGAACTAGTACAAAAGGGTTTAGACCTAGGTGTTTTGTTCCGTAAAGAAGATGGTTCTGTATGGTGCGATCTTACCGATGCAGGACTTGATCAAAAGCTCCTTCTTCGCAAGGATGGAACATCGGTTTATATGACACAAGATTTAGGCACGGCACTATTAAGACATAATGACTTTGGTGCAGATCAACTTATTTATGTCGTAGGAAACGAACAAGACTACCATTTTCAAGTGCTTAAAATCATTCTAGGACGACTCGGTTTTGACTGGGCAGACAAAGTATACCATCTTTCTTATGGAATGGTGGAACTGCCAAACGGCAAAATGAAATCGCGTGAGGGAACTGTTGTTGATGCAGACGATTTGATTGAAGAGATGGAGAAAACTGCCGAGGAAATGTGTCGCGACAGAGGCAAGAACGATGATATGACATCCGATGAACTCAAAGAATTGTATCACATCCTTGCGCTTGGAGCACTTAAATACTTCATATTGAAGGTTGATCCGACAAAAACAATGCTCTTCAATCCGGCTGAAAGTATTGACTTCAATGGCAATACGGGTCCATTTATACAATATACCCACGCACGTATCCGCTCCATTGTACGTAAAGCACTTGGAGAAAAAGGTTTGGATTTGTCTATGTCGTTTGGCTCTATACAGATAAATGACAAAGAGAGAGATGTTATTAAAATGTTGCACGAAATGCCAAGTGTTGTAGAGCAGGCAGCCGCTGCATATAGTCCGGCAATGATTGCGAACTATACTTATGAATTAGCCAAGACTTTCAACAGTTTCTATCAAGATACTCCGATTCTGCGCGAGCCAGACACTAATCGTATGCTTTTCCTTGTGCAATTATGCAATGCAGTTTCGGTTGCTATAAAGAATATGATGTGGATACTTGGTATAGAAGTTCCGGAAAGGATGTGAATATGATATATAAAGAGGATTTTACACTTTCAACGCTTATTTGCGATGAGGACGATAAACTAACAATATGGGGACTTGCTCGATTGTTCCAAGATGTTGCTGGCGATCATTCAGACAGTCTTGGTGTTGGTTTTAACGGACTTAAACCATTAAATAAAGCGTGGGTTCTAACTCACGTGTATTACAATGTTTTAAGGTTTCCATCGGCAGGAGAGAGGCTGACCCTTAAAACCTGGCCTAAGCCTGACAATGGATTAATAGCCCCAAGAGATTATCAACTTATAGATGCTGATGGAAATATATGTGCTACAAGTGCATCTAATTGGGTTATTCTTGATATGGAAACACGTCGTGTATGTCGTCTTCGAGATATAATCAAAGTTTTTTCTATGGAAGATATTCATTCTACAAAATATACAAAACTCGATAAAATCTTGATGCCTAATAATTTGGATTTTCTTAAAAAAATTGACATACCATATTCTTCGCTCGATCATACTCGCCACGTTAACAATGCTGAATATATGAAATGGATTTGCGACTCAATTCCTGAAATTTGCAAACCGCGCAGCACTGGCCGTCCGGAGATTAGAGAACTTGAAATTAATTATTTGAAAGAAACTAAATATGGAGATAAAAATACGGTTTTAAATTTTTCAAAAATTGGCGAAGATTTTTATTTTCAGATTTGCAACAGTTCCGGAATTTCTGTAAATTCTAAAGTTAATCTTACGCATTAACTTACTTATTAAATTTGTTTTTCTTTAGTATATTTTTTGCGTTATAGATTTTTATTCATAACACAAATTTTTTATTTGTTTTGTTGAGAAATCAATTCCCATTATGTTAAGTTAAAAATAACGATAAAAAAATATAGGATGCATCTATTAGCACCCTATATTTTTTAAAAAATATCTATACAAACTTATTTGTTGGCACCGGATTCAAGACTGTCAATACGTGTGCGTATCGGTTTTGACTCTTCATACATTTCGAGGGTAATGTAGCAAGTATTCAAAGTACGCAGGCAGCTGTGAAGCTGTGGACGATATTGTCCTTGTTCTTCTACACTCAAACCATCTATATAGTTGATGGCAGCTTTAAGATAAGGAATGGCCTTGTTAAGAAAACTGTTACGCTCTTCGGTAAGTTTTGCTGTGGCAGCTTCTGTTTCATCTGAAAAATCACCAGCTTCTATAAGTTTGTTGATAGCTTCATTCTTTTCAAATGCGCGGTTGTTCATCATACTGGCCATACCATAGTTTGCTTCAAACTGGTTGGGCTCTATTTGATATGACTCACTGTACTTGCTTTCAGCTGTTTCATAGTCGCCAGTCATCTCATAAATACCAGCTGCAGCACACAACATTTTGGGATAACCAGGAGTGTTTTTGCTTTCTTCGATTGCTTTTGCAGCCAATTCTACTGCTTTAGTTTTATTACCAGTCCAGATGTAGGCATTTGCAAGAAGCAGATTTGCAGATGGATCCTCAGGAAGGACTTTTGCATAGCGTTCGCAAGTCTTGATTACGTTAGAAGTGTCTTTCTGTTCTTTGTAGATGTCGTACATAGTTTTGTAAATGTGCTGCATACGTGGTTTGAATTCGTCATTGATTTTGTTCTTGCGAACCAGAGGAGCATAATATTTCTTCACGCCTTCATTGTCTTTAAGCATCAGACAGCAATAGCCCGCAATATACATCGACTCGTTGGCAAGATCGGGGTCGCCAGAATTGTTGAGGACCTTGACCGCTTTGTCGCTGTATTCAAGGGCTTCTTTATATTTCTGTGCGTTGAACAAATCAATGCTGGTGCTATAAAAATTTGTTCCTACAGCGGCAAATATATCCTTAAGGTTGTAGTCGCCTGCTTTGTCCAATTCTTTGCAACGCAAAGCAGCATCGTAAGTTTTCTGGCACCAGTCAGGATCCAGGTCTTTATACTTTTTGTATTTAGACTGCGGATTAGTAGCAGCATCGCCAATCATACTATATATAAGACCAGCATAGTACCACGTCTGTGCGTCGTCCTTGGTGTCCTCGTGGACACAGGCTTTGTCGATATAACCTTTGGCCTTGTTCAAGTAACCTCTTTTCAGGTCCGACATTGCACTCTGAACGTTGAGTCTCTGCGCGCTGGCGGCTAAGCCTACCAAAAAGAGCGCTGTAAACAATGCGATTTTTTTCATTTCAATTGATGTTTTTAATGGTTTTATTCGTTATTATGTCTTTTATCTTAAATCTTTATTGCAATTATTAAGAAATATTAAGTTTTAGTTCTCGGTGTTATTATCCTGAGGGGTCTCCCCTTCTGTTTCAGTGGGGGTAAGGTTCTCTCCTATTGCGTTCTCCGTAGCATTTTCAGTCTCAGTTGTTCCGTTTTCTATTTCTTCTGGTTCTGAATCAACTTTAGTTATTGATGCAATGGCATCTTTGCCACGCAGGTTGATAAGTTTCACGCCTTGTGTTGCTCTGCCCAAAACACGCAGGTCGGCAATGTGCATACGAATTGTTACGCCGGAACGATTAATAATCATCAAGTCGTTGTCGTCTGTCACGTTTTCGATAGCCACAAGCATTCCTGTCTTGTCAGTTATTTGCAGTGTTTTGACACCCTTTCCGCCACGGTGTGTGGTTCGGTATTCTTCAATTGATGAGCGTTTGCCGAAACCGTTTTCGGAGACCACCATAATGTCCTCTTCGGTATTCTGAACACAAAGCATACCAATAACATAGTCGTCCTGTGGTTCCAGTGTTATGCCTTTCACTCCTGATGCTCCGCGACCCATTTCACGGAATTCGTCCTCGGGACAACGGACAACTTTGCCCTGACGTGATGCTATGAGCAACTGGCTGTTGCCATCAGTCAGACGTGCGGTGAGCAATTCATCGCCTTCGCGAATTCCGACAGCAATGATACCGTTTGCGCGCGGACGCGAGTAGGCTTCAAGAGTTGTTTTTTTCACTATACCATTCTTGGTACAGAGGACGATATAATGGTTATTGAGATATTCTTCATCCCTGAGGTTCAGAACGTTGACATATGCTTTAACCTTGTCATCCGATTCTATATTAATAAGGTTCAATATGGCTCTGCCCTTTGAATCTTTTCCACCTTCTGGAATCTCAAATGCACGTTTCCAGTAGCAGCGACCTTTTTCAGTGAAGAAAAGAATGTAATTGTGGTTTGTGGCCATAAATATATGCTCCACAAAGTCCTCATTTCGTACTGAGCTGCCACGCGAACCAACGCCTCCCCTACTCTGTGCGCGGTATTCGCCCAACAGTGTACGTTTGATATAGCCCATATGCGAAATGGTGATGACAACCTTGTCGTCAGCAATCATATCCTCGATGCTGAAATTTGAAGCTGCATATTCGATGCGGGTACGACGGTCGTCGCCGTATTTGTCGCGTATTTCTACAAGTTCGCCTTTGATGACATTCATCAAAATATCGTGGTTTGCAAGTATTTCTTTGCAGTGCTCAATGAATTTCATCTTTTCGTCATATTCAGCCTGCAGTTCAATGCGGTTCTGACGGGTCAATTGACCCAGTCGCATTGCAATGATGGCGCGAGCCTGTACGTCGCTAAAGCCCCAAGTGTTCATCATCGCGATACGAGCCTCGTCCTGAGTCTCCGACCTGCGTATAAGAGCTATGACTTCGTCCAGGACATCCAGCATCTTGATCAAGCCTTGTAAAATGTGAGCGCGTTTCTCGGCCTCGGCCATTTCAAAACGTGTGCGGCGAGTAACGACATCCTCGCGATGCTCCACAAAGCACTTAATCAGGTCTTTTAGGTTTAAAAGCTGTGGACGTCCTTTTACAAGAGCAATATTGTTGACAGCGAATGAGGTTTGGAGGTCGGACAATTGAAAGAGTTTGTTGAGAATAATGTTGGGTACAACATCGTGGCGAAGATAGTATACCACACGAATGCCGTCTTTGTCCGACTCGTCACGGATGTCAGTAATTCCTACAATCTTACCGTCTTTAACAAGCTGAGCCTGTTTCTTGATCATTTCAGACTTGTTAACATTGTATGGAATCGAATGGGCCACAATCATTTCACGGCCTTTGCTGTCGGTCTCGAATGATGTCTCGGCGCGAAGTATCACTGAACCACGTCCAGTGGTAAAAGCCTCTTTAACACCGTCATATCCGTAGATAATGCCACCACCGGGAAAGTCTGGGGCGATAATATGCTGCATCAAATCTTCAATAGTAATGTCTGGATTGTCTATATAGGCAATGCATCCATTCAATACTTCACGCAAATTGTGTGTGGGCATATTGGTGGCCATACCAACGGCAATACCGTTCGAACCGTTGATGAGAAGGTTTGGAATCTTGGCCGGCAGAACGGTGGGTTCCTCGCGATCGTTGTCGTAGGTTGGCATCATATCGACAGTATCTTTGTCGATATCGGCAAGCATTTCGTTGGTTATTTGCTTCATACGGGCTTCTGTATAACGCATTGCAGCAGCACCATCTCCGTCAATTGAACCAAAGTTACCCTGTCCGTCGACAAGCATATATCGCATTGCCCACGACTGGGCTAGACGTACCATTGCTCCGTAAACCGATGAATCGCCGTGAGGGTGATATTTACCCAGCACCTCGCCGACAACGGTAGCCGATTTTTTGTAGGCAGTGTTATAATAAAGCCCCATATCGTTCATTGCATAGAGAATACGGCGATGAACTGGCTTCAAACCGTCGCGTACATCAGGCAACGCACGCGACACGATAACTGACATAGCGTAGTCAATATAGGCCGATTTCATTTCGGTCTCGATGTCGACCTGTGTGATTTTTTCGTTTTCAGATACCATTCAGTTCTATTTTATTCTATAGTTTTCAAACAAATATATTATTTTGTACAATATTATTTAGAACGCAAAAATACGATTTTTCCGCCGAACAGAAGTGAATTTTATATATAATTAAGTAAAAACTTTTCCACATAAGGTGGTTGATACTTTCCGCTTTGTTTTTATCATTATTAACATTAATAAAACATCAAAACATTAACTGACATTTTGTCAGTCGCTATTCACACTTCGTTGTTGAAAATAATGTTTGGCACTCTTTTTGCAGGTGCTATATTTGTAGTAATTTTGAAAAATGAAAACGCAACTGTGCGTTATGCCGTAAATATACTGACATATAAAGTTTTAAATGGAAGCTAAGTTAAGCAAAAACAGCAAAAAGGTCATCGCAAACAGTCGCGATGAAGCAATAAGACTAAAAAACGGACACATTGGTGTTGAACATCTATTTCTTGGGATAATCCGTGAACCGGAATGTTCGGCATATAAAATGCTCACACAAATGGGCGTTGATATGCAGGAAATAAAAAATCGCATAGAGTCTGCTATCGGACGTCAGCAAGCCAATATTACATACAGTGAAGAAAGCGAATTGCCAATGCTAAAACAAACAGAAAAGGTTCTGCGTTTGGCATTTCTGGAATCAACAAAGCTTAAAGAACCGGAAATCAAAACCGAACATCTCGTTTTAGCCATTCTTATGGAAGGTGAAAATGTTGCGGCACGGCTGCTGGATCGTTCTGAAATCAGTTACAACAAATTTTTCAACTTGCTTAAATCCGACCGTTCCGACATCGAAAATGGCGAACATCGCAGCAGTGATGCCTTCGATCCTCATTTTGAAATGAGCGAGGACGATGATGAGGATTTTCCCTATGCCAATCCTGACGATATGCAACGCAACGACAGCAACTCTTCTGGCAAAAACAGCAAGACACCGGCTCTTGAGAATTTTGGACGCGACTTAACCAAGGCCGCAGAAGAGGGACGCCTTGATCCTATTGTAGGACGTGCTAAAGAGTTGGAACGTATTGCTCAGATTCTCAGTCGTCGCAAGAAAAACAATCCTGTTCTTATTGGCGAACCGGGTGTGGGCAAGTCGGCTTTAGCAGAAGGACTTGCACAACGTATAGTCGAAGGTAGGGTTCCTAGGACATTATATCACAAACGTGTAGTGTCGTTGGATTTGGCTTCATTAGTTGCAGGCACTAAATATCGTGGTCAGTTTGAGGAGCGAATGAAAGCCATCCTCAACGAATTGGAACATAATCCGGACATTATTCTTTTTATCGACGAAATACATACCATTGTCGGTGCAGGAAGTGCATCGGGATCGCTCGATGCCTCGAATATGTTCAAGCCGGCTTTGGCGCGTGGTGAAATCCAATGCATCGGTGCTACAACACTTGATGAATATCGCCAGTATATTGAGAAAGACGGTGCACTTGAACGTCGTTTCCAGAAGGTTTTGGTCGAAGCGACAACACCCGAAGAAACTCTTGAAATACTTAATAATATCCGCGACAAGTACGAAGATCATCATTTAGTCCGTTATACAGACGATGCTTTGAAGGCTTGCATTTCACTTACAGAACGTTATGTGAGTGACCGTCTTTTGCCCGACAAAGCCATCGACGCTATGGATGAAGCAGGTGCCCGCGTACGCATTGCAAATGTGCGTGTGCCGCAGGAAATCCTTGATTTGGAACAGCAAATATCTGAAGTCGTGAAACAGAAAAAGGCTGTTCTTGCTCAGAAAAGCTATAATGAGGCGGCTGCATTGCGTGACAAGGAACGTGAAATGACTTCCCAACTTGAAGAAATGCGCCGTGAATATGAAAGCGAAGAACGTGACAACCGTGTACAAGTGACTGAAAATGATGTGGCAGAGGTTGTGGCAATGATGACCGGAGTGCCAGTGCAGCGTATTGCGCAGAATGAGGGTACGCGTCTGCTTCGAATGGAAGATGAGTTACAAGGTTCTGTGGTCGGCCAAGATGAGGCTATCCGTAAGATTGCCAAAGCTATACGTCGCAATCGTGCGGGTCTTAAAGACCCCAACAAGCCTATAGGCACATTCATTTTCCTCGGACCCACGGGTGTCGGAAAAACTTATCTCACAAAGGTTCTGGCCAAATATCTGTTCGACAGCGAGCAGTCGATGATCCGCATCGATATGAGTGAGTATATGGAGAAATTCGCTGTATCGCGCCTTATCGGAGCGCCTCCGGGATATGTGGGTTACGAAGAGGGCGGCCAGTTGACCGAGAAGGTGCGCCGCAAGCCCTACTCTATCATTCTTTTGGATGAAATAGAGAAGGCGCATCCAGATGTGTTCAACGTGCTGCTGCAGGTACTCGACGATGGTCAGCTGACCGACGGTCTAGGACGTAAGGTGGACTTCAAGAATACTATTATTATTATGACCTCCAATATCGGCAGCCGTCAGCTCAAGGACTTTGGCACTGGCGTGGGCTTCAGTACCTCGGCTCGCGAGGCTGAAAAGGCCGAGATGGAACGTGATGTTATTGAGAAGGCTCTGAAGAAATCTTTTGCCCCCGAGTTCCTCAACCGCATAGATGATATCATATACTTCAATAGTCTTCAACGAGATGACATACATAAGATTATAGATATTGAGTTGAAGGGTTTGTTTAAGCGCATTCGCACTATGGGGTACGAGATAACTATCGACGATGCCGCCAAAGATTACCTTGTCAAGAAAGGCTGGGACGCCCAGTTTGGCGCCCGTCCGCTCAAGCGTGCCATTCAGCGTTACATCGAAGATGATTTGGCAGAGGAGATCATCAAGGCCGACATTCTGGCTGGCAACACAATCCATATCACCACCAAATCGGCTGACGGCGACAGCGAACCCCCTGCCCTCGACAAGGAAAAGATTTTCTTTGAAATCGAGAAAGGCGAAGCCTCCAGGCAACTGAGCGAAGCCATTTCCGAAAGTATCGAGGAAGAACCCGTGACGGTTTGAGATTGAAAAAAAATGCATTAACAAAAAACGCCGAAGTTCAACTTCGGCGTTTTTGTTATTCTCCAAACCTTGCTTCGTTGGGTTTGACGCGGTGCATCTCCCAAGTGTCTTTGCGGCCGTTGGGATAGGTGTATGACCAAATGAACCACTCGTCGTCGAGACGCTCGATGTCGAAGGTGAACCAGCGGTTGCTGTTGGGTGTGGAGTGGGTGCGTATTTTATTTTCATATTCAAGGCACCAGTTGCTCCAGATGACGCTTGACAATAAACCCATCGAGAATCCTTCCGACATCTCGTTGAATAGGAACTTGCCCTCTTCGACGCGCCAGCGGCCTTCGCAATGGTAGCCGAAGTCGAATCTCCAATTGCCAATTGTATTCCACTCGCCTTTCATTGTCTTGATACGAACGGAGTCTTTCAATGTAAGACTGTGATATTGAATGGCATCATCCTTGTATGTCCCGTCAGGGTAGAAGCGCAACGTTCCTTCCTCGTCGCAGTGGATGGTGCCGTTGCCGTCGGGGGCTTTATAGTCCCACGAGTGCTCGTAGTTGTATGTGCCCGGGATAAGGTCAACATTTTGTGCATAGCCGAAACTGGCAATGGCAACGAACAATAAATAAATAGCTGTCTTTCTTTTCATATCATTTAAGGTTTAAAAAAGGGAGAGCCAGTTTGGGCTCTCCCCTCTCCTATTGTTTTGCAGACGTCGACGTCTGTGTACGTACCGTTATTAGTTTTCAGCGGGCCAAACGGGTTGCAGATTGCGGTCGCCGTAGGCGTCGTCGATCTTGCTGATGGTCGGCCAGTACTTGTCGTCGTGCTCGAGCGGGAAGGCGGCAACCTTGCGGCTGTAGGGGTAGTTCCACTCCTCGGCGCAAACCACCTGCATCGTGTGCGGTGCGTTG
>JAEEMK010000077.1 GCA_016283175.1 Bacteroidales bacterium | reverse complement strand
GTGGATGCTCCACTGGTTCTCAATGCCGTTGGCTTCCCAGTCGAGAGTAGCAGTGGTGAATGTGGTGGCAGTAGCCTCGAGGCCGCTCGGGTCGAAGCAAGGCAGACTGTCGGTGATGAAGTTGCCAACAGCCCAGTCGGAAATCAGACCTTCCGTGGCGTCGCAGATGGCGCGGACGCGATACTGATAAGCGGTTGCAGGCAGCAGGTTGCTGACAGCATAGTTGGTAGCGTTGCTTACAGCAGTCTCGGCGGGCCAGGTGGCCTCGTTGGCAGCCTTGACGGCAACCTCGAAGTCGGTAGCATTGCTGTTCCAGTTGACTGTAGCGGTGTTGTAGCTCAGGCCACTGACAGGCAGTAACGTCGGCGTGTTGCAGTAAGCACCACTCGAGGTAACCTCGATGTCGTCGATACCAACCGAGTAGAAGCTGGTGTTGTAGTACCACTTGAAGGCAATATTGGTTGCCGTAGCGGGTACGGTGTCAAAGCTTATCGAGTCGCGAGTCAGGGTTGTTGTGCTGGTGATGGTCTTGAGAGGCACAAAGCTTGTGTCATAGCCCGGGCTGGTAACATAACCGACATACAAGGTGCTGCCGTTGGAGGCATTTTCCATCTTGTACCAGAATGTCATCGAAAGTGTATTCATCGGCTGGTTGAACAGCGGCAGGACAACAATCTTGGTGTCGCCATAGGTGGCGCTACCCGAAGTCATTGTCAGAGCGTTGGTGCCGCCGTGGGGATACCAGTAGCTGCCGCTGCCAGTGATATGCGGGAAGTAGGCTGGTGTGGATCCGTTGCTGTAGCCATCCCAGCAAACTGGCAGAACACCGTCAGTGCTGTAGGTGGTGCCTGTGTAGTTTTCAAAGTCCTCAGTGTAGGGCAGTGTAACAAGACCACAATCGGTAGCTGCATTCTCGGCCATTGTCCAATAGCTTGTGTCGCCTATGCCGCAGATGGCGCGTACACGGATAGAGTAGGCTGTGGATGCCGGTAGGTTGCTGAGAGTATATGGGTGTGCCGAAGCCAGAGTGGTATTTGTGGCACCGTTTCCGGTATACTCAACTTCCCACTGCGAAGCTGTGCTCAGGTCGGTCCAGTCAATAGTGATGGACGATGTAGTCGAAGCTGTAGCGTGCAGGTTGTGCGGAGTCAAGCAGGTAGGAACATAGTCGAGGAAGAAGTCGTCGACATATGCATACCACGAACTGGCAGGACGGTCGGCCTTAACAGCCACATACTGGCCTGTGCCGGCATAACTCACTAGCGGTACCTCTACTTGCATCCAGGTGGTTCCTGAGTTGATTGTTACAGTATCAACACCTACGAAGGTGGCAATATTGTTTGGATCGGTCATAACTCCGATCTGGAACACCGGTGTATAGGAAGCCGAGGAAGCTTTAGCCCAGAAGGAGAGCTGCAGAGAGTCCACGCCAACACTCGGATCGACAGGAGGCAGTACTACGCACTGGTAGTCTCCGTAGGTACCTGTAGTGATGCTATTGTACCAGTATAGACCTCTCTGGCCGCCGGTGGTGTGGTTGTAGGTGCTACCTCCCACATAAGGATATCCGCCATAGCTGGTACCGTTGTTCAAACGTGTCCAGCAGTTGGCAAAAGCACTACCCGTAGTGCTGGAACTTGTAGTCTCATTTTCGAAATCTTGAGTATATGGCAGAGTTATATTGCCACAAGGTGTGCGGAAGTTGTACGATGCCCACATACCGGTATCGCCGACTCCGCAGATGGAACGAACGCGGAAAGTGTAGGGCGTGTTGGCGGTAAGACCTGTAAGGTTGCAGAATGTGTCGTTCACAATGACAGTGGTATTGTTGTCCAGTTGATACTCCCACAATGTTGCACTGCCAAGTTCTTCCCACGAAACATCTACACTGGTTTGAGTCAGATTGTTGAGCGTTATATTCTCCGGCATCGGACAGGTATTCATCAAAAGCTGGACATTGTCGATGGCAACAGGAGGCACGTTGTAGACCGAGCCGTCGTTGCGCCACATAAAGACTATCTTGTAAGTGCCAGCCGTGGCGATGTTGAACTCTTCGACCTGAGTCTGCCAGTTAGTCTGCAGGTTCAGACGTCCGCCACCGTCGAGGGCGATACCGCCGGAAGGCATTGCGCCGGAAGGAGCAACACCATTGTCAAAGCCGCTGTATTCGCCAGGTGTCAGCACTGTGGCTGCAGGCACGAGGGCTGCGCGGAAGAAGTCGAACGAACTCTCACCGTTGCACTTCCAATCATACGAGCAGACATAGTTGCCGGCTGCAAGGTTGAAGGTGCGGGTAGCAAAGACATAGGATGCAGCGCCACTATAGTTGTTGGATGTGCCGTCATCGGTGATGTACATCGACTTGCTGCCGCCGTGGTTGACGGCACTGCCGATAATCCAGTAGTTGTTCTGAGTTCCATTGAGTAAATCCCAACCGTTTAAGCCTGCAGCCTCAAAGTCGCAGCTGTAAGGTACAGTGGCCGGCGATGCGGCGAGGGTGGCAACAGAGATGTGACGCTCGGCGATGACACCGTTGCAGTCGGGATATACATATATATGGTATACCGTACCCGAGTCAAGACCGCTCAGATTGTACACCGTGTCGGTGACAGTGATGGGAGTGACGTGGCCGGTACCGGGAGTAAAGTCGACACTGTCGTACTCTATCATCCAGGTGGTGGTGCTGCTGGTGTCGGTCCAGATGATGGTGATGCTGTCGAGCAGGGTGCTCGTAGCCATCAGGTCTTCAACACGCGGACAGGGCGGGACAAGCTCGAGGGTCACGTCGTCGAGCATCAAATAGGTGTATGTCGACGAGGTGTAGCCGGGATGCACGATGGCACTGAAGGCGACTTGGTTGCCAGTGCCTGTATAGCTTGCCAGAGGCACGCTGAATTCCTCGTAGGTGATTCCCGCAGGATGCACCGTATCTATAGCCGTGAAGGTGGAAGCATTCGTCGGGTCGGTCATCACGCCGACAATAAAGTCGCAGTTGTAGCTGGTGCTGTACTGCCGTGCCCAGAAGCTGACCTGCAAGGTGGAAAGAGGCAGCGCGGTGGTATCCACGGGGGGCATAACGGCATAGCAATAGCCACCGGAGGCAGCGTAGAAATAGAGACCATAGGTGTTGTTATGGCCGTAGGAAGTACTGGTATTGATGTAGGGACGGTCGGCCGTGCTGCCCAGTTTGTACCAGCAGCTGGGGAAGACGGTGGTGCCGGCGCCGTAGGTATCGAAGTTCTCGGTGAAGGGTACCGAATCAATCATACCGCAGGCAGTGCGGAAGGTGTAGACAAACGACCAGTTGGAAGTGTCGTCGGTGCAAATACCGCGCACATAGACATCATAGGCTGTGTTTGTCATAAGACCTGTAAGTGCTACACTGTCGTCAGTGATACCGATTTCAATGGCACCAGTGCCGAGAGTGAAGCCTGCGGGACCGTACTGCACCTCATATTCGTTGGCGGTAGAGGCAGTCCAGTGAATGGTGGCATCGTTCTGGGTGATGTTGTCGGCCTGTACACCAATGACACGCGGACAGGCAGGAACGTTCTCTAATGTCACGTCGTCGAGCATCATATAGATGGCTGTCGAGGTGCCGGGATGCTGGATGGCACGGAAAGCGATATAGGAGCCCGTGCCTGTATAGCTCGACAGAGGCATTTCGAAGCTCTCGTAGGTGGTTCCCACAGGATGCACCGAACCTATAGCCGTGAATGTGGAAGCATTCGTCGGGTCGGTCATCACGCCTACTTCAAAGTCGCAGTTGTAGCTGGTGCTGTACTGACGTGCCCAGAAGCTAACCTGCAAGGTGTTAAGGTTCAGTACGGTGGTATTCACGCGGGGCATAATGGCGTAGCAATAGCCACCGGAAGCAGCGTAGAAGTAGAGGCCGTAGGTGTTATTATGGCCGTAAGTAGTGCTACTATTGATGTAGGGGCGGTCGGCCGTGCTGCCCAGTTTGTACCAGCAAGTGGGGAAGGCGGTGGTGCCAGTGCCGTAGCTCTCGAAGTCCTCGGTGAAGGGCACCGAGTCAATCATACTGCAGGGAGTGGTGTAATTTAATGTGGTAGCAATATTTGTATCGCTACATAATGCCGTAACGCGGAACTGATACTCCGTGTTGGCCAGCAAGTCGCTGATCAGGATGGTCTCTTCGGTTACAGTGGTGCCGGAGGAGGCGGTAGTCCACGTCGGATCGCCTGCAACGCGGTATTCGACATCCCACGAGGTCTCCTGATAGCCAGGAATCCACGACAGCACGATGTTGCCAGCAGTATCCTCGCTAACGCTGACGGCAGGTGCCGCACAGGTGGCAAGGGCCAGACAGTCACCGCCGCCGGTCACGAGTTTCATATTGGTGCGCCAGTACGACTGGTTGGCACGGGCGGCATCCATAGCTGCTGAATCGTAGGGTGTTGTGTTGTTATAAACACGGTGAGACATAGCACCAACGGTAGAAGTGGTCGTGTGATAGCGGAAGGTATATGACGTACCGTCGTATGAGCCGCTATTGTTGACTACAGCCACTACAAGGGTGCTGGTACCGTTGTACTGGAAAGTTCCCTGGTTGAAGCTGAAATAGTTGTATCCCGAAGTGGTGCAGTTGAGCGGACCCTGATACACCAATGTCAGGTCTTCGTAAGGCACAAACGTGGAGTCGGCCGGCGAAGTAACTGTGAAAGTGGTACGGGTGGTGTGACCCATATATATCTTGCAGTTGGTGGCGTGGGTCATCGGCTGGCTGTAGGCATAGTCAAAGCCGATGCCGGTGATTGCCAGAGGGCCTGTAGTCTGAAGGTGCGAAGGCAGAATCAGATGCTGTGTATAGCTATAGTTGTAGCCATTGTTGACAGGCATAACAGCCGTGGTCGAGGTGCCAGGGGTACCGACAGTAACCGTATCGACAGGACCGGAAGCATTGACATCCCACTGGATGCAAGGCAGAGCATCGGTGTGGAAGGTGATGGTATAGACCTCATCGGAGTTGCCGTTGCATACAGTGCTTACCAACATCGTGTACAACGAGTCGGAAGCAAGGCCATTGAGCGTAATCTCGGGGTCGGTGGTGCTTACATTGGTGTAGTTGGCTGGACTCTCGCTGGCGTAGCCATAACTCACATCATATCCGTCAGGAGCGCTGCCGAAGTTGTGGTCATAGTCCCAGGTTATGTGGGCTGCGCCTGCGGTAACCTGAACGTTATGGGTCTGTATCAGCGGGCAGTTGGGCACATAGCGCACCTCAATGTCGTCGATGTAGTGATAGCTGTAGTAAATAGTGGTACTTGTAGTATATTTGTTCCTGAAGGCAATGATACGGCTGTTGCCGGTATAGTTGCCGAAATAAACAGTATACTGGACGTGAGTCGATGTCGGACTGTTGATGACCTGGACAGGGATAAAGGTACTTCCTTCCATCACGCCGACCTCAAGGCCATAGCTAGTACTGGTGGTATAGTCCCAGAACGAGAGCTGCAGACTGTCGAGCGATGTGGGCATCGGAGGCAGCATATGGCAGCCCTCGCCATAGAGACGGTAGCTGTAGCTGCCGCTGTTAGCGTACGAGGAACTATAATACACCTGCGGCACATAGCTGCCGGTCTGGTAGGTTGCAGTACCTGTCATAATGGCATCCCAGCAGGGTGCCTGCACACCGGTGGCGGCAGTGGTGCTGGTGGTGAGGCCGTCGAAATTCTGAAGATAGGGCAGGCTGTCAAGGGGCAGACAAGGTGTGTTCACCTCTGCAATGGTGGGCAGGCTGGTGTCGCCGGCACCACAGATGGCGTAGACCTTGAAAGTGTAGGAAGTCTGCGGGGTAAGGTCGTAGGCAGTGTAGAAAGTGTCGGTGACATTGTCGTCGAGGACGCTGTCGTTCATAGTAACCATCCACTGCGACTCTGTGCCGCCGTAGTTCCAGGAGAGATCAACCTGTTCAGCCTGCGGCAAAGCAACAAGAGCCGTGGGCTGCGGGCAGGTAAGTTCAGTGAGAACAATGTTGTCGATGGCTGCAGGAGGCTGGTTGTAGACCGAGCCGTCGTTACGCCACACAAAGAGCAGACGGTAGACACCGGCAGCGGAAAACGTGATGACACCCGTCTTGGTGTTCCACGAAGTGCCAGCAAGGTTCAACTTGTTACCGCCGTCGATGGCAGTAAAGCCCGTGGGAACCGCTGTGGCAGTCCAACTGCTGTAGTCGGTTGGCAGAGTCGTGCTGGTCGGAGCCACAGCAACACGCAGGAAGTCATAGGTACTCTCGCCGGCGCACTTCCAGTCGAACTGGAGAGCATACTGGCCGGGAGCGTCGATTTCTAGCGTCAGCCAAGCATACGACACACAGTCCGAGCCGCTGTAGTTGTTGGTGGTACCGGCAGCGTTGTCGCTGACATACAGCGCGCTGTCGCCACCGGTGGTGTGGTTGGTCGCCGCACCGATATGCCAACCGTTGGCGGCATTCTGGAACGACCAATGCGCATTGTCGTCGGCGTCCTCAAAGTCGCAGGTGAAGGGGAACGTCGAAATCGTGTCGCCCTGTGCCTGTGTTGCCCACGGAACGCATAGCGCCGCAATGAGCAACAATCTTGTTAGTAATTTTTTCATAACAAAATAAGATTGGTTAATATAAAAAGTTAATTAATAGATTATTGTCAATAAAAACGATACAAATTGCGAAATATTCAAGGTGCAAAGGTACTAATTTTTTCAGAACTGACAAATTTTTCCAACAATTTTTAACAATGCAAAAACGTTTTCAGGCGTTTTGTAAGTCGCCGTCAAACAACCGTCTTCCCTCGTTTTCCCTGGCATATGTCACAAGCTCCGGTGGAGCGAGTGGAGGAGCCCTGCGCGTGGCAGCTCGGTCAAAACGGTATTTTGCCCCGTTTTCCCCTGGCATATGTACAGTATTTGTACAGTATATGTACAGTATTTGTACGCTTCTGAAGCGTACATATACTGTACATATACTGTACAAATACTGTACATATGCCTATGAATGTATATCGAAAATAGCATTATTTCACATAAAGATGCATTGTGAAACATTATGGTGGTTGAAATGATGCAACAGTTTGGAAGTCATCTCTGTGACCTGTTTTTTTTCAAAAATTGCCACTATTATGCGACACTGCTTTTCCTGCAATGGCTTAACGTTGCGATACACTCTGTCTTTTCTTTTGATTATCAATTCGATGCGGTAGTCCATCCCCTCTCGGAGAGGGGTGGCCCAAAGGGCCGGGGTGTGTCGCACTGTCCTCTCGCACTGTTCCCTCGCACTGTTCCTTCGCACTGTTCTTTCGCCCTTTCATCCCTCGCTGTGCCCGCACTCTTAATTTGTGTTTTTTTTCTCCCAAAGTCATAATATTTTTCATTTGAATGCGTTATGCAACTATTATGAATGAAGATATTATCCTCTTGGCACTGGCAATATTGCCTGTGATTGTGCTGGCTTTTTTCGTCTACCGCAAGGACAAGTTCGAGAAAGAGCCCTTGCGTATGCTTTTGAAGGCGTTTTTGTTCGGCTGCCTTTCGGTAGTGCCTGCCATTTTCATTGAAAAGATTCTGTCGTCGCTCTTTGTGATGATGGGCGGTTTATATCTGCCAGGTGTTTTCAGAGGTCTTTACAACGGTTTTGTCGTTGCCGGCTGCACCGAGGAGCTGTGCAAGCTGTTGCTGCTGAGCTGGGCGGTGTGGAAGTCGAGGGAGTTCAACGAGTATTTCGACGGCATTGTCTATGCCACGTTTGTGTCGCTGGGCTTCGCCGGTGTCGAGAACATAATGTATGTCTTTTCGCAGTCGGGCTTTGAGACTGCATTGATGACAGGCGGTGTGCGTGCGGTGCTTTCGGTACCTGGCCATTTCCTGTTTGGTGTGGTGATGGGCTATTATTTTGCCCTGGCCAAGTTTCAGCCGGACCAGCGCAGACAGAACCTTGTCAAGGCATTTGTTTACCCGATGCTGCTGCACGGCACGTTCGATGCCTTGCTGATGATTCCCGAGGCTGTTGGCCAGGACGGCGGTCTGCTGACGAGTGTGCTGTTCATTGTCTTCATCTATTTCGACGTCAAGCTGTGGAAGGCCGGTATGCGCCGCTTGAAACACCTGCAGGAACTGTCGGACCAGCAGGCGTATTACGATAGCACTGGCACTTCGGACGGTGGACAGCAGCAGAACGATGCCTTCACGGGTTTCAACTGGGATGTGTGACGTATTTTTTGATGTGTTTTTCGATGCCAAAAAGTGGTGAAAAAAGCTGCCGGAAAGATACGGTAATTGATTTTTGCCGTTTGTATCTTGCATATTGACAGCGAGATAATTTTTTTTTTTGGTGGTTTCGAAAATGTTTGTATCTTTGCACTCGCAAAAACGGGGTATTAGCTCACTTGGCTAGAGCGTTTGACTGGCAGTCAAAAGGTAATCGGTTCGATTCCGATATACTCCACAGCAGAAGGTCTCATTCGAGACCTTTTTGATTTTGAATGCCAATCGTAACGTGTTTGTAATTTGAAGATTGGCAGACTCGGGGTAGTAGCTCATCTGGTAGAGCATTTGGTTCGCAATCAAAAGGTAGTGGGTTCGAGTCCCATCTACTCCACAGAAACAGGCAAAGGCTGCGCGTCGCAGCCTTTGTTTTTTTTGACAAAATCCAGTTTTTTTTGCTCTGTAAGTATTTTGTTGTATCTTTGCACGGTGCAAAATTATATATATATCTGTAATTAAATTAACATATGGAATTTAAACTCAACACGATAGAGGAAGCAATAGAGGATTTTAGAGAAGGCAAATTTGTGATTGTCGTCGACGATGAAGACCGTGAGAACGAAGGTGATTTCATCATTGCAGCGGAAAAGGTGACCCCCGAGAAGGTCAACTTTATGCTGAAGAACGGTCGCGGTGTGCTTTGTTCGCCAGTCACTGAACAGCGTTGCCACGAGCTGAACCTCGATATGCAGGTGCACGACAACACGTCGTTGCTCGGCACACCATTCACTGTCACTGTCGATTTGCTCGGTCACGGCTGCACAACAGGCGTGAGTATGTATGACAGGGCTATGACTATCAAGGCATTGGCAGACCAGAACACCAAGGCTGACGACTTGGGCCGCCCCGGTCACGTCAACCCGTTGCGCGCCCGCGACGGCGGTGTGCTTGTCCGCGCCGGCCACACCGAGGCCGCCGTCGATCTGGCACGTTTGGCAGGTCTGAACCCTTGTGCAGCGCTGATCGAAATCATCAACGACGACGGCACGATGGCACGTATGCCGCAGCTGCAGGAAGTGGCTCGCAAGTTCGATCTCAAGATTGTTACTATCAAGGATCTGATTTCCTATCGCGTGGCTCACGAGACGATGATCCGCAAGGAAGAAGAGGTGTTTCTGCCCACCGAATGGGGCAATTTCAAACTGATAGCCTATACTCAGCTCGACAACGGTGCCACGCACCTGGTGCTGAAGAAGGGCGAATGGAGCGAGGACGAGCCTTTGATGGTTCGTGTCCATTCCAGCTGCGCCACCGGCGACATTTTCGGGTCGTGCAAGTGCGACTGCGGCAAGCAACTGCATCGCGCTATGGAGATGATAGAGAACGAGGGCAAGGGCTTGGTGCTCTATATGAGCCAGGAAGGTCGTGGCATCGGTCTGGTCAATAAGCTGAAAGCCTACCATTTGCAGGAGCAGGGATTCGACACCGTCGATGCCAATCTGCAGCTTGGATTCAAGGCCGACGAACGCGACTACGGCATCGGTGCGCAGATTCTGCGCGACCTTGGTGTCAAGAAAATGCGCCTCATCACCAACAATCCTGTCAAACGCAGCGGTTTGGAAGGCTATGGTCTCGAAATTGTCGAGACACTGCCAATTGTTATAGAACCCAACAAGTACAACGAAAGGTATTTGAAGACCAAACAGGATCGTATGGGTCATACCCTTAATATTAAATAGTTAAATTGCAAAGTCTTACGACAGTTCAATTAAATTTGTGCTAAAAACTTTTCCCAGTTTTGGAAAAAGTTTGTAACTTTGCAGCCGCAAAATA
Source organism: Bacteroidales bacterium (assembly GCA_016283175.1). GTDB lineage: Bacteria > Bacteroidota > Bacteroidia > Bacteroidales > P3 > Colimorpha. Next base: position 4,039 of record JAEEMK010000077.1, on the reverse strand, counting down.
ATAACAATCAGTAGACAATGTTCGACTTTGAGACAACGCTGAGCGGTATAGAATACAAAGTGAGACAGTTGGTGGAACAAAACAACCGTCTCAAAGCTGACATTGCCAAGCTGACCGAAGATAAGGAAATACTTAACGAAAAGATTAAAAACCAAGAATATACAATAAACGAACTAAAACAAGAAACTGATATATTAAAATTAAGGAATACGCTTGTTGAAAAGGGCGATTCAGCAGAGATAAAGCTCAAGATCAATCAATTGATCCGGAATATTGATAAAAGTTTGATGTTATTGACCAAAATGGACTGAACCTATGGATAATGTTTCTGTGACTGTAAACATCTTGGAACGCAGCTATAAGCTGACAATCTCGCCGCGGGAAGAGACTCATCTGCGCGATGCCGCTGCACTTATTGATGCTCAGGCAAGAATGTTCAAGAAGCAGTATGGCCACAGAGACAATCAAGACCTGCTGGCGATGGTGTCGCTGGCGCAGGTCACCGAACTGTTGAAGACACAGGACAGTCTGAAATATAAAGACAACGAACTGATAGAAAAGCTTACAGAGATAGACTCTGTATTGGAAAACAACCTGCATCCCACCCAAAACAGTTTGTAAACTCAACACCATTTACAAACCGAGTTTGCTCAGGGGTGGGTAGGTTAGCTCTCCCGAAAGGGGGGCACAGATGCTGAGACACCCGGCGCTCAAATCCTATAGTTACAGAGTTTACCATAACTCTTGGAGGGTAGCGATGCAGGTTTTTTTTGCTGGATGCGTACCGAGGACAGCGGGTTCCACAAAACTTTTTTAAACAATTATGCATACAACATTAATGATTATCATTGGATTGGTGGTGGGTGCCGGTGCTGGAATCGCCGCTACGACTACCATCCTCAGGAAGAAACTGTTGGGCAAGAGCCAGCAGGTCCTCAAAGACGCTGAAGAAAAAGGCGAAGTTATAAAGAAGGATAAAATCTTGCAAGCCAAGGAGAAATACCTTCAGATGAAGAGCGAATTCGACAAGCAGGCCAACGAGCGCAACAGCAAACTGCAAGCTGTAGAGCAGAAACTCAAACAGCGTGAACAGGCTTTGGCACAGAAAGTTGAGGACTTGCAGAAGAAAAGCAGTGAACTGAAGTCGGCAAGTGAAAATCTGAACAGCCAGATAGAAGTGCTCAACAAACGCAAGGCCGAGACAGAGAAAATCTACAAACAGAGTGTCGAGAAACTGGAGCATATTGCCGGTCTTACTGCTGAAGAAGCCAAGCAGCAACTGGTTGAAATGATGACCGACGACGCCAGGGCAGAAGCTGCCAACACGATAATGGACATTGTAGAGGACGCCAAAATGACTGCCAATGAACAGGCAAAGAAAATTGTCATTGAGTCTATCCAGCGCACCGCTACCGAACACGCTGTGGAGAATACCGTAAGTGTGTTCAACCTTGAAAACGAAGAAGTCAAAGGTCGCATCATCGGCCGCGAAGGCCGCAACATCCGCACCCTTGAGTCGCTGACCGGCGTTGAAGTCATCATAGACGACTCGCCCGATGCCATCATCCTGTCCAGCTTTGACCCCATTCGACGCGAGATTGCACGTCTGTCGCTGCACAAGCTTGTCACCGACGGCCGTATCCACCCTGCACGCATCGAAGAGGTCGTCGCCAAGACACGCAAACAGATAGAGCAGGAGATAGTAGAGGTTGGTAAACGTACCTGCATTGACTTAGGTATCAACAATATGAACCACGAGTTGATGCGTATGGTGGGCCGTATGAAATATCGTTCGTCCTATGGTCAAAACCTGTTGCAGCACAGCCGCGAGGTGGCCAACCTTGCCGCTACGATGGCTTCGGAACTGGGCCTGAATCCCAAACTGGCCAAACGTGCAGGTCTGTTGCACGATATCGGCAAGGTTCCGGAGAATGAACCCGACCTGCCGCACGCAATATTGGGTATGAGACTGGCAGAGAAATACAAAGAACATCCCGACGTTTGCAACGCCATTGGTGCCCACCACGACGAGACAGAGATGACGAGCCTGCTGTCGCCTATCATCCAGGTGTGCGACGCCATCAGCGGTGCCCGTCCCGGTGCCCGTCGCGAGGTTGTCGAGGCCTACATCAACCGTCTCAACAAGCTGGAAGAGATGGCTATGACATATCCCGGTGTTGTCAAGACCTATGCTATCCAGGCCGGTCGAGAGCTGCGCGTCATTGTCGGTGCCGACAAGATTAACGACGTTGAGGCCAACAAGCTGAGCTATGACCTCTCACGCCAGATTCAGAGCGAGATGACCTATCCGGGTCAGATCAAGGTGACTGTAATACGTGAAACCCGCGCAGTAAATTACGCAAAATAATACATTTCCGCAATGCTGAATGTTATCCATTGGAACGTAGACCCAGTTATATTCCACCTCGGCAGTTTCGGGGTGCGTTGGTATTCGCTTGGATTCCTTTTCGCATTCCTGCTGGGCTACTACATCATTGCGCGTATGTTCAAGCGCGAGAAGGTTGAATCCAAATACTTGGAGTCGCTGCTCATTTATATGTTTCTGGCAGTGCTTGTCGGTGCACGTCTGGGACACTGTTTGTTCTACGAACCGGGATACTACCTGACCAGCAGCCACTGGATAGAAATCATACTCCCGTTTGGACACGATGCGAACGGTTGGCATTTCACGGGTTTCGAAGGCCTTGCCAGCCACGGTGCCGCCATTGGCATTCTGCTGGCACTGTGGCTCTATTTCCGCAAATATCGAATGAATCCCATTTGGATTGTCGACAGACTTGTCATTGTCGTTGCCCTTGGCGGTGCCTTCATACGTCTGGGAAACCTTTTCAACAGCGAGATATACGGTGTCGCCACTGACTTGCCGTGGGGTTTTGTCTACGAAAGACGCGGCGAGACAGTACCCAAGCATCCTACCCAACTATACGAATCGTTGAGTTATTTTCTCATCTTTGTAGTCAGTTTGCTTGTCTACCGTAAGAAAGAAGGCAAAATGCGGCCGGGAGCGATGTTTGGATGGTGGCTTATAGCGCTGTTCGGTGTACGCCTGCTGGTCGAGTTCGTAAAGGAGGAGCAAGTGGACTTTGAGAAGGGAATGACGCTTGATATGGGCCAGTGGCTCAGCATACCGTTCATACTGCTCGGTGTCCTAATGTGCATACTTGCGTATAAAGGCAAGTTCAACGAGCACATTATCTTGAAAAAAGACGAAAAAATACTTAAGAAATGAAACAACTGATACTTATCCGTCACGGTGAAAGTGAATGGAATAAACTCAATCTTTTTACCGGCTGGACTGATGTCGACCTGACCGAGTTCGGCCGCAAAGAGGCTTTCGATGCCGGCCTGTTGCTCAAGAAGGAAGGCTACAAACCCCAGATGTGCTACACCTCTTATCTGAAACGCGCCGTACGCACCCTCAACCAGGTGCTTGAGGCTATGGATATGGACTGGCTGCCAGTCGAGAAAAGCTGGCGTTTGAACGAGAAGAGCTATGGTGCCATCCAGGGTCTCAACAAGGCCGATACCGCCAAGAAATATGGCGACGACCAGGTGCTGCTGTGGCGACGCAGCTTCGATGTTCAGCCACCGGCTCTGGATATGCACGACGAGCGTAGTCCACGAATGGATGCGCGCTATGCTGAATTGAGTGACGACGAGATACCGCTGACCGAGTCGCTCAAAGATACTATTGCCCGACTGATGCCTTACTACAAAGATGTTATCCTCAAATCGTTCGAGTGCTACGACACTGTTATGGTAGTGGCGCACGGCAACAGCCTGCGAGGCATCGTCAAGGAGCTGCGAGGAATGACCAACGAAGAAATAATCAAGTTCAACATACCTACTGCAGTACCCTATATTTTCGAATTTAACGACGCTATGGAACTGCAGAAACACTATTTTCTTGGCGATGAAGAAGAAATTCGCAGGAAAATGGAAAGTGTTGCTAATCAAGCAAAAAAGAAGTAATTTATCCTATTTTTTCGTCAGAAAAGAAAAAAAATTTTGTCGGATT